>CAZZIF010000300.1:0-3633 GCA_964654025.1 uncultured bacterium | reverse complement strand
CCCCTGATCCCTTCGTGCAGCCCGGGCCGAAGAGGCGGTCGTCCGGGCCGCGCCGTGCGGTCCGCTCGCGCCGTGCGGTCCAGCCGTGCTGCCCGATCCGGCCCCGCCGGTGGAACGGGCGGAAGTCCCAGGATCGACCGCGGAGGCGAGGGTATCCGGGGCTCCCTCTCCGAGGTGTGCCCGGAACGCCTCTTCGCTGCGCGCGACGATTCGCCGCGCCTCGGCCGTCAGCTCTTCGGTCTCGCTCAGCAAGGGCGTCACGCCCGCGAACTTGATCGCGTCGGTGCGGGCCAGCCATTCGGCCAACACCCGCTGATCTTTCACGGCCAGAACTGTTCTCGGCAACCAGCGCAGGATCTCGGGCCGCGTGGCCTCGACGGCCGGCTCTTCGAAGCGCCGGCCCAAGTAGCGGCGCAGCACCCAGGAAAGCTGCTGCACGTAGACGCGCACTTCACCCCGCGCCGGCAGGCCCCGCAGCTCGAGGGCCTCCAGGCGTTCGGCGAACTCCACGGCCGGCGGCGGCAGCGGGATGGCAACAACCTCCTCGTCCGCCCCGCGGCGGCGCAACCACCACCATAGCGCGCCCACGGCGGCCAGCAGCAGCGCCACGGCCGCGGCCACCCACACCACGGGAAAGCGGTCCAGGGACACCATCTCGGCCAGGGGCCTTAGCTGGACATCTTCGTCGGGCGCCAGACGCCCACCTACGACCAGCGCGTGCGTCTCGGTCATGGAAAGCGTATCGCCCGCCGCATCCACCAGTGCCACCGGTGGTAGCGTGAATCGTCCCGGCCGCGTGGCCAAGAAGCCCAAGCGGTAGTCGGCCCCCGCCCAGACCGAGTCGGGTTCGGCACGCGCCGAGTCGCGGGAAACCAGCAACAGCGTATCGGAGGGCACGCCCCATGCCAGATGCGCCGGTCCGCGTTCCTGGGGCCAGCGGCCGGATACTTCCAGCGTGAGCAGATCGCCCACCGAAGCCGAGTCGGCCGACACCCGGCTGGTCCACTCGGTGTGATCCTTCGCCGGTGGGGTCTCCCGGCATCCGCCCGCGAGCAGTATCGGCCCGGCCAGGAAAGCAGCCAAAACGGTGGCCGAAAGAGTGGCTCGCAGGATCCTCCCCGCCGCGAACCGCGCCGCGAGCCACACCGCGAGCCGCACCGCGAACCGCGCCGCGAGCCGCACCGGGAACCACACCGCGAGCCGCACCGGGAACCACACCGCGAGCCGCACCGTGGAATGCGCATCCGCGCTCAATCTGCCCCTTACTGGTACCGGCCGTCCGCTCATCCCATGCGCCCCAGTCTGCGTTCACGCATCCGGAAGAAGCGCATGAGCGGCTCCACCGGATCCGTGCCCACGGTCAACTCGACCTGATCGATACTGTGCCGCCGCAGTATCGCCGCCACACGCTCGCGCTGAACGCGAAAGGCGGCCGCGAGTCCCTCGCGCGTGCGGCGGTCACCGGTGTCGACCAGCGTGCGCCGTCCGGTCTCCAGGTCCTCCCACTCGATGAGACCGAGATCGGGCAACCCGTCTTCGAATGGATCCCGGAGCGTCAGGGCCACCACGTCGTGCTTGCGGGCCAGTCGGCCCAGGGGGCGGTCGAGATCATCGAGGGCCATCAGGAAATCGCTCAGGACGAAGACCGTGCTGCGCCGGCGCAGCACGTGGATGGCCGTCTCGCAGGCAGCGACCAGATCGGTACCCCGGCCCTCGGGCTGGTGGTAGAGAATGTCGCGAATGAGACGCAGGCCATGGGAGCGTCCCTTGCGGGGCGGGATGAGGCGCTCGTCCCGGTCGGTGAAGATGAGGAGGCCTACCTTGTCCTGATTGCCCATGGCGGAGAAGGCCAGCAGCGCGCAGGTCTCGGCCGCCTGTTCCATCTTGCTTCGGCCCACGCTGCCGAAGGCCTGTGAGGCACTGGCATCGACCAGGAAGAAGACGGTGAGTTCGCGCTCCTCGGCGTATTTCTTGATGAAGGGGGCTCCAAAGCGCGCCGTCACATTCCAGTCGATCGTGCGGATGTCGTCCCCGGGAACATACTCGCGGACTTCGGCGAACTCCATGCCCTGGCCCTTGAAGACCGAGTGGTACTCGCCGGCGAAGACCTCGTTGACGAGGGCCTTCGTTCGGATCTCGATCCGGCGGACACGCGCGAGCATCTCGGCCGGCAGGATACCGGCCGGTGCGTCCGTCCGTTCGCCCGCATCGGCCGCACCCAGGCTTCTGCCGCCGCTTCTGCCTAGCCTGCCGCGACGGGCTGAGCGGTCCACGCCGTCAGCCCGGCCGAACCGCTCGGCGCGCTCGGACCGCTCCGCGCGCTCGGACCGCTCGGCGCGCTGGCTGCGCTCGCTGCGGTCAGAGCGGTTGCGCAGGCCCCTGCGTGGCAGGTCCGACGCGGTGCTCGCTTCTCGGCGACGATTAAGGAACCCGAACATGATCCAGAATCTGTTGGACGATGTCCTCGGAGGTCACTTCGCGCGCCTCGGCCTCGTAGGTCACGAGCACCCGGTGGCGCAATACGTCCGGGGCGACTTCCTTGACGTCTTCCCCATAGACCGATCCACGTCCCATCAGAAGCGCCATGGCCTTGCCGGCCATCGCCAGGGCTAGTGTCGCGCGCGGCGAAGCACCGTAGCGAATCAGCGGCGCAAGCTCCTCCAGCTGCGGACTGATCTTGCCCGGCAGGCGGGTCGCCAGGACCAGGTCTACGATGTAGTCTTTCACCGATTGGGCCATGGGAATCCGTCGCACCACCTCACGCGCCTTGAGGATGTGATCGCAATCGAGCACCGTATTGGCCACCGGCACGGTCTGCCCGGTCATCCGTTCCAAGATACCGGCCTCCATGCTGCGGTGATCCTCGAGCCGCGCGGGGTAATCCAGCTTGACCTTCAGAAGGAACCGGTCGACTTGCGCCTCCGGCAGCGGATAGGTCCCTTCCTGCTCAATGGGGTTCTGCGTGGCTAGAACCATGTAGGGCTCGACCAGGCGATGGGTCTCTTCGCCGATCGTAATCTGGCGTTCCTGCATGGCCTCCAAGAGGGCGCTCTGCACCTTCGCCGGAGCGCGGTTGATCTCATCGGCCAGCACGATGTGCGCGAACAGCGGTCCCTTGCGGGGGTTGAAGCTGCCGGTGGAAGGATCGTAGATGAGCGTGCCGGTGAGATCGGCCGGCAGCAGGTCGGGCGTGAACTGGATCCGGGAGAAGTGAGCCCGGAGGCTGGCCGCCAGTGACTTGACCGCCAGGGTCTTGGCCAAACCCGGCACTCCTTCGAGAAGCACATGGCCGTCGGCCAGCAGTCCCACGAGCAGGCGGCGGGTCAACTCCTCGCGCCCGACAATGACACGGCCGACTTCTTCGAACACCCCCCGTAGGGGTGGCGACACCTCCTCGACCTCCTCTCGACTGCGTGCTACGGCCTCGGTGAACTCGACCGGCTGTTGCTCCATTCCTCACATCCTCCCTCATCACCCTAAGCGTTCCCCCGCGTCACCACCGCGGGCGCGACCTTACGCTTCCTTTCATGTCAGTAGTTGCCCGTAGGTTCCCATACGAGCCGCGCGGACAAGCCAACGCGCATCCGAGATGGGGCACGTCGAACCTGGACGCACACCTCAGACCCGAGCACG
>CAZZIF010000299.1:0-5136 GCA_964654025.1 uncultured bacterium | reverse complement strand
GTGATGGCAGACTCCGGCTGCAAGACATGCTGCACGCCGCTCGACTACGCCGCTCGACTACGTTGCTCGACTACGCCGCTTGACTACGCCGCTCGACTACGTCGCTCGACTCAGGGAAGGACCGGGTCGGCACAGAGCGGGCGCTGGCTTCATCCTCCCTGCCAGGCTCCATCGTGCTCGGCCGCCCGCCGCCGTACAGCGCATGAGAGGCCCGTCTACCCCACGTACGAACCGCCGGTAGGAATCCGCCGCTCGGGCGCGAACGGCAAGGGCGCGAGCTTCGGCGTGGGGAAGTACTCCTCCTGCACCGGGAGCTGATCGAGGCGCTTGGCGAAGGCCGCCTGCAGGAAGGCGTCCACCCACCAGTAGACGTCCTGGCGGCGGATGCCCCCGCGGAGGCGGCCCATCCGGCGGCGGCGCTCGTCCTCGGGCATCTGGATGGCCTGGTAGATCGCCGCCCCCACCCCTTCGAGGTCGTACGGGTTGACCAAGAGCGCGCCGCGCTGCATCTGCGACACGGCGCCGGCGAACTCGCTCAGGATCAGGACGCCGTTGCCCTCGAGGTTCGAGGCGCAGTACTCCTTGGCCACCAGGTTCATGCCGTCCTTGATCGGGGTGACGAGCGCGACCTCCGCCGTGCGGTAGTAAGCCAGCAACTCGCGGCGGTCCAGACTTCGGTAGATGTAGTGGATGGGCACCCAGCCCGAGCGGGTGAACTCGCCGTTGATCTCCCCGACCAGACGTTCGATCTCGGTCTTGAGCTTCATGTAGCGCGGGATGTTGAAGCGACTGGGCACCACGACCTGGATCAGGGTGACCTTCTCGTGGAGATCGGGGAAGCGTCGCAGGGCCGAGCGAAAGGCGTCCAAGCGATGCGGGATGCCTTTGGTGTAGTCGAGCCGGTCGACGCCCAGGATGATCTTGCGCTGGGGAAGATCCTCGTGAATGTACCAGGCCGTCTCGGCCACCTCCTGGCTGGCCGCCTGGCGGGCGAACTCGCGCGCGTCGATGCTGATGGGGAACGAGCCCACGCGCACCTCACGGTTCTGGGTGCGAATGGTGGCGTAGGAACCCTGAGCTTTGACGCGCACATCCTTGACCAGGGTCCGGACGCAGTGAACGAAGTTGCGGCGGTCGCGCATGGTCTGGAAGCCGAGCAGGTCGAACTCGAGCAGGTCGCGCAGGAGCTGGAAGCGCCAGGGCAGCTTCATGAACAGATCCAGCGGCGGGAAGGGGATGTGCAGGAAGAAACCGCAGCGCGCTTTCACGCCCAGGGCCCGCAGCTCCTTCGCCACGCTCATCAAGTGATAATCGTGGATCCAGATGAAGTCGCCGGGGCGGCTGGCCTCGGTCACGGCATGGGCGAAGCGGCGGTTCACCGTCTGGTAGGTGTACCAGTAGGAAGGGTTGAAGTCGCACAGGGTCTGAAGGTCGTGGAAGAGCGGCCAGATGATCTCGTTGGCGAATCCCTGGTAGAACTTGAGACGCTCTTCGGCCGAGAGCATGACCGGCCGAAGCTGGTATCCGGACTCCGCGGCGGCCCGATCGAGCAGCTCTTCGATGTCGATCCCGTCGCCATCGGCCACCGCCCCCGGCCAACCGATCCAGGTGCCCCCGCGATTGCGCAGCACCGGCGCCAGCGCGGTGACGAGCCCGCCGGATCCGGTACGAACGTCCCAGGCGCCGTTGTCGTCACGTTCCAGGACCACCGGCAGTCGGTTCGACACCGTGATGAGCCGCGCGTCGGCGGGAGTCTCTGGTTCTTGGTCGTCTCGGCGGTCGGCCGGGCTGCCGGCCAAGCGGTCGGGTGGACTGTCGGCCGGGCTGTCGGCCGGGCTGTCGGCTCGGGTACTAACTCGGGCATCGGACTGGGAATCGGATTGGAGTTCGGACCGGGTATCGGACCGGTTGTCGTTCCGGCCATCGGGCCAGGCAGTCGAAGGGTCCTCCGCTGTGGGTTCATTCATCGTCATCTTCCTCCATGCTCGTGTCCGCTCCCGGCGCGCTGCCATTGCCGAAGGAAGGCCAGAAGCTGGTCGGGAGGAACCAGATGGGCTTCGGCTTCGGTCTCGCGCCATTCGGAGCGAACGAGGATACCGAGGCCCTTGCCCTTCAGGGCCCGAAAGGCGTCCTCGTCGGTGCGGTCGTCGCCCAGATAGGCCACGACGCTTTCCTCGCCGAGCTTGGCCGTGATCTCTTGAATCACGACGCCCTTATCCCGGCCGAGCAGGCGCAGTTCCAATCCGCCGTCAAACTGGTGCAGCTCGAGGTTGCCCTGGCTGGCCAGCACCGCCCAGGATTGCTCCACCGCGCCGCACAGCGCCTCGGCCGCCCCATCCGGCAGCCCTCGCCAATGCACGGCGACACTGGCCGGTTTGCGCTCGAAGCGTTCCTGGGCATCGCCCATGCTGGCTCGCAGAAAGGCGACGCTGTCTTCGGCCTCCTGCATCAGGGCTGCGTCGGACGGCTCGATGGGCAGCATTCGATAGGTGCCGTCGGGATCGCGCTGCTCCCAGCCATGGTTACCCCAGATCTCCGGGCACGGATCCAAGTCCAGAAGCGGCAACAGATCGGCGATGGCGCGGCCGCTCACAATGATCAACCGTGTATGATCCGACGCTACGATGTCAGCGAGGATCTCCCGCACACCGGGATAGGGAAAGGCCTGATCCCGCTCTGGGCGGAAGGGAGCGAGGGTGCCGTCATAGTCGAGCAGGAGCACTCGCTCACTCGCTGCGGGGAGTTGATCGAACAGATCGCCGATTTGCGCGGACCACACTGAATCCAAGAAAGCCTCCTATGCTCAAGCCGCTTGGCGGCCGTCCGAGACCGAGCCAGGGCACGCTCAGGCACACTATTGCCGCCGTCCGAGACCCAGCCGGCGCACGCTCAGGCACACTAGCCCAGTTCGATGCGATCGCCTTGATTGTGCAACATCGCCAGAAACAGGGTCAAATACTCGCGCAAGTGCCGGGTGAGCAGGAAGTTCTCGCGCACGAACTCCTTGGCCTTGTGTCCCATTTCCGCGAGGCGGTCGCGCCGGTGCAAGAGGTACCGGATGCGAAGGGCCGCACCCTCGGGGGTGTCAACCAGAAAGCCGGTATGGTGGTTGAACACCTGAAGGCGGATTCCGCCGGTGTTCCCACCGATCACCGGCTTGCCCTTCCACAGGCCCTCGGTGACGGTGAGACCAAAGCCCTCCTTGACCGACTTCTGCACCACGATGTCGGCCGCGCGCTGGAGCGCGTTGATGGTGCGGTTGGCGTCGGCCGGCAGGAGGAGCACGTGCACGCTGGGATCGTCGCTGGCCGCCGCACGCACCTCTTCGAGCACCGCGGCGCCCTCGGGGTCGTCGGTCGCTCCGCCCCCGGCGAGGACGAGCTGGAGGGCAGGGATGAACTGGGTGGCCAGCCGATAGGCGCGGATGACGCCAATCGGATCCTTGAACCGGTCGAAACGCGAGACCTGGACGATCATCGGACGCTCGGGATCGATCCCGAACTGCGTGTAGACCTCGTCGATCTCCCGCTGCTCCAGATCCATGTTCTTCTCGGCCAGCGGATCGATGCTGGGCGAGATCAAGAACTGCCGGTGCGGCAAGGGTTGGGCGAAGTTGGCCAGCGAGAAGATGCTGGCATCGTGCGCGCTCACGTGCTTGCGCAGGTATCGCCACACGGGCCGGAACGGGCGGCTGACATCGATGTGGCAGCGCCACACCCACTTGCCGGCCCGATCGGGGAAGTGGTTGATCAAGGGCGCCGGCTGGGGGTCGTGAATCACCACCAGGTCGGCGTCTTGAAGCAGGGGACGCAGCCGCTCGGCGTTCTCACGGTTGGTTTCCTCGTAGGCGGCGTAGAGCGAGTCCGGCATCTCGACGATGTTGCCCTGCAGGGCATTGTGGAAGTTCTTCGTGCAGCGGTAGAACTCGTCTTGCCCGCGAATGACCTCCCAGTGGGTCTCGAGCCCGAGGCTCTGCATGAGGGGCACCAGCTTCGTCAGGATCTCGGCGACGCCGCCGCCCACACGGGTGGAGTTGATGTGCACCACCCGCTTGCCCCTGAGCGGCTCGGCAAGTTGGTAGAGCTGGTTGATGACGTCGATGCCCACGACGGGGGTGTACTTCTCCAGAATCTCACTCATGACGCCCCCCCTGGAAGTAGTCGATCAGAACATGTCCCAACTCGTCGCGCAGTTCGGACAAGGTCGAAAAGAACGGATCGATCTCGGCGATGGCCGCGGAAAGGTCGGCGTATTGATCGCCGAAACCGCCCAACCAGGCCCGGAAGTCATCGACCGAATCGGGCGTGCGCCGGCGTGCGTCGATGACGTGATAGAAGATGCTGCTGGGCGACATCGCCGGCACGGCCTCGGCCAGCTCACGCGGTTCGTTCATGACAAGGGAAGAGTCGAAGATCACGATCTGCGAGGTCAGGAAATTGAACTGGTGGTCGGTCTTCGACCACGGAACCTGTTCCATCTCATCGAGCCGTTCGTCGATCAGGTCGAGCAGTTCTTGGCGCAGATCCTCGAGGGTGTCGAAGTCGGTGGGATCGACCACCCCGAGCTTCTCGGCCATCCGGCCGTCGCGCAGCTCTCGGTGGACCCAGGAAGCGAAGTCGTGTTGGTACTCGGGATCGTCGAAGCTCGCCCGCAGCCGGCTGCCCCAGAAGTGGTGGTAGATGCTGTTCTCGTCGATCACGGCCAAGATGTGGCGCAACTCGCGCAGGTTCTGTGCCCGCCGGCCGGTGGCCATGGCGATGAGCGCGCAGTCACGGACGCGGAAGCCGCGCTGCCCGGCATCGGGAGGCGGTCCGGGAACCTCGTCGGGTCCCATCTGCGACTCGTCGTGGGTGTAGACGTCGGCGCCCTCGCTGCCGCCGGATTCGCTCGGCGTGCCAAGGGACTGCCCGGCTGAAGCCTCTACTCCGGTACCCGAGGTACCCGCGGTACCCGAGGTACCCGAGCTACCCGACGCGGATGCATCGCTGGCATTCGATCCGAGATCGCCATCCGGCGCCTCATAGAGCCGGTATCTGCCCGGACCCGGTGGGTGGTAGATCATGACAAGCCTCCTGCTTGCAAATCGCTTACGCCATCCTGGCGCGATCACACTGCGGCGGACATGTGTCTGAGTCC
>CAZZIF010000298.1:961-5141 GCA_964654025.1 uncultured bacterium | reverse complement strand
CACGGACGGCCGCGAGGGGGACCACACGGACGGCCGCGAGGGGGACCACACGGGCGGCCGCGAGGAGGACCACACGGGCGGCCGCGAGGAGGACCGGACGGGCGGCCGCGAGGAGGACCACACGGGCCAACCACTTCAATTTCAACAAGTTGGGCCAGGAACTGCACCCGGAGAAGCGGCGGCTACGGGACACGCTGGCCTCCTTCGTGCAGAGGAGAACGTGTTCCGCTAGAGGATCTCCTTGCTCGCGACCACGAAACCCGCCGCCCCTCGCTTGACGCGACAGGCGCACGTTGCCGGATCGTGCACGAACACGAGCAGCCCGTCATGCTCGGCAATCTCCGCCAGCAGCGCCTCCTTCTCCTCGATCAGGCGGTCGGGCCACATGTCGTAGCCCATGGTGTACGCAGAACGGATGTGCGCCAGGGTGGGAATGAGGTCGGACGGGTAGTAGAGCACCTCGCGCGCCCCCCTGGCGATGACCATCTGCAGGCCATCGGTATGCCCCCGGCTCGGACGCACCACGATACCAGGTGCGATCTCCCGCTCTCCGCCGACGAGTTCAAGTGACATCTGCCGCAAGACCTCGAGGTCCTCGGCGCGAAAACTGCGTGCCTCTTTGGGCCCCGGCTGTTGGGCCCGCGCCCAGTGGTCAGCCTGCACCCAGACCCGGGCACGCGGCAAGACCGGTCGCCGGTCTCCCGAAGGAGCAGACCAACCCACGCCCCCAATGTGATCGAAGTGCAGATGGGTGGCCACCAGATCGGTGACTTGCGGGGCATCGATGCCGGCTGCCTGCAGGAGATCGGAAAGCTCGGGCCCCTTTGGATCAAGCGCCAGCCGCTTCAGACTTTGCGGGTCGTAGTCTGTTCCGGTACCGGTCTCGACCAGAATGAGCCGGTCGCCCGTACGCAGGAGCAGCAAACGGACGATCAGTGGAATACGGTTCTCCTCATCGGCCTTCGAGAAGCGGCTCCACAGCGGCTTCGGCACCTGCCC
Organism: uncultured bacterium; assembly: GCA_964654025.1. Classification (GTDB taxonomy): domain Bacteria; phylum Eisenbacteria; class RBG-16-71-46; order CAIMUX01; family WJJG01; genus CAYQJL01. The sequence goes on along the minus strand of CAZZIF010000298.1, from coordinate 4,142 downwards.
AAACATGGCACCGCCGTCGAGCTTGAACCGGCTGGCCACCAGCGTTCCCGCCTCGATTCCTCCCAAGTCACGCCATATCATGAGCGACACCCTCGTCGTCCGCCCAGGACGGGGCGGTTGCATTCGCGCCCGGACCGCGCCTACTCGGGCCGGTCCACGATCTCAGCACGCGTGGTCTTCAGCGCGCGCGGTCCCTTTCGCGCATCATCCTCGTCTATCATCCACTCTGTCATCTTAGCAGGCAACGTCCACTACAAGGTGACGTTGCCGCAGTTCCTCCCCCGAACGGAAGCGCGCGTTCTCGTTCGGGGCACGGGTGCACCCTCCTGGCGGGCCTGCAGACAGACGTTTCGGATCCGGCCGCTTGTGTCCGCCGTGTACGTTGATTTTGCTCCAAACGGCCGATAGACTCCCCGTTTGATGCTAGCTGGCAGGTTTCCCATGCTGCCATGGAATCCGGCGGCAGGTTTTGGGGTAAACGTCATATACTCAGCTTCTTCGGCTTCCAAGCGGGTGGCACGGGCATTGTCCGGACCCTGCTCGGGCGAGAAGATGCACGACGCCCTACCCGAGGGAGGAACGCCATCATGCGCACCGTACTTCTCGGCGGATTGCTCATCGTTCTGCTGGGATGCCCCTCCAGTGGCTCGGCGAGCCGGTTGCAAGTCACCGGCCCGGCTATCCGTGTCGATCCCGGACTCATCGACCTGGGGGTCATGGCCCAGGAGACGGTCGAGCGCACGCAGTCCTGGATCCACAGTATTGGAACCGACACGCTGCGGATCGTGCAAATCGACAGCGACTGTGGCTGCGCGGTCGCCAACGTACCCCGCATGGTACTGGCGCCCGGTGATTCGATGGAGCTGAAGATCAGTTTCAACTCGCGGCACTACTCGGGAGACCTCATGAAGCGCGTCACGGTGGTCAGCAACGACCCCGGTGCGCCGAGATCGCACATCAAACTGAAGGTCCATGTCAAACCGCTCGCTGTCGTGGAACCCGAATTCATCGACTTCGGCTTTTTGCCCCGGGGCAAAACCGTCAGCCGTACGCTGACACTCAAGGCCGCGCGGGAAGACTCGTTGCGGCTTCACCAGGTGCATCTGCCCGAGAACACATTCACGCACGAAGTCCGGCCGATCGAAGACGCCGATAGCACCGGCTATGAACTCGAGATCCACGTCCGCTCCGACGCCCCACTGGGGAACATACGAGCGCGAGCCGGCCTCGAAAACAATTGCACCCAACGTCCCATTCAGGTGGCCATCCAGGGAACCGTGCATGGATTCTTTCTACCCCGTCCGAACCGAATCTCTTTCGGGCAGTTCAAGGCGGGGGTGATCAAGACCGTAACCCTCCGGCTGGAAGCCCAAATGCAGGGGGCGCACCAGGTCAAGAGCGTTAGCTTCAGCCAGCCGGGACTGACGGCGCAGGTTACGCCGGTCGAACCGGGGCGGGTCTATGAGATCGCGATCACGGCGACACCCGAGCTGCCTCCCGGCCAGCTGCGCGAGGAGATGCGCATCGAGACCGACGATCCCACCCAGCCCGAGATCATCGTGGCGATCCGGGGTAACATCAAAGAGATCTAGGCGTTCATTTCTTAGGAGAGTCTATGACCAAACTTCGAGGGGCCTTCATCCGCGACCTCTTGACACGTGCCGTGCCGCAGGCGCTCGTCATCATCGTCGTGGGCGCCGCCCTCGGGTTCTTCCTCAACTCCACGCGCACCGATCCTCTCCCGCTGGACCTGCCTGCCGCCCAGCTCCTCACCGAGAGCGGCGCACAGGTGGTCTTTCTCGGAACGGCCTACGAACTCTTCGAGGGAGTCGAGTACATCTTCGTCGATGCCCGTCCGCAGGAGGCGTTTGTCGAAGCCCACATCCCCGCCGCGTTCAACCTGCCTCTCTCCGAATTCGACCTGCTTTACCGCGAACTCCAGGGTTGGACCGCCGGTCAACCCCTGGTGGTCTACGGACGCGCCAGCGAGTTCAACTTCGCCGACGACCTCGCACGCCGCCTGCTCGAATCCGGCGAGCAAGAGGTCCTGCTCATGGCCCCCGGGTTCGAGGGCTGGGTCGAACGTGGCTACCCCACAGAAACCGGTGAGGATGGCTTGCTGCTCGCGCCCCACGAAGACTGGGAAGACGAGGGCTGGGATGACGAAGGCTGGAGCGAGGAAGGCTGGAGCGAGGAAGGCCGGGGCGAGGAAGACTGGGGCGAGGAAGACCAGGGCGAGGGAGACCAGGGCGAGGAAGACCAGGGCGAGCAAAGCCGGAGTGAGGTGGGACAGGGCACCGGGCCGCTGGACGACCAAGGCGGAGAGGAGCTGGAATGATCGTCTCGATTCTGATCTTCGCCGGCATCACGTTGGTGGCGCTTCTGCTGGGGTACTTCATGCTCATGATCTTGCCGGTGAGCCGGATCTCCCCAAAAACGCTTCGATGGATCGAGTATGCCTGCCGTCTGGTCCTGGCCGGCGTCTTCGTCCTGGCGGCCTACGAGAAGATTCAGGACCCCTACGCGTTCGCCTCGAGCACCTACGCGTATCGGATCGTGCCCGCGCCCGTGGCCGCGGTCGTCGGCATCGCGATGCCGGCAGTGGAGATGGTAGCCGCCTTCGCACTCATCACCGGACTCTTCTGGCGTGGCGGCGCGCTGATCTTGGGTGGTCTGCTGGTGGTGTTCGTGATCGGCCTGTTCCAGGCCATCCTGCGCGGGATCGACATCGACTGCGGGTGCTTCGGCAAGGAATCCAGTCCGGTCAGCTTCTGGCTCATCGCCCGCAACGAGGCGCTCTTCCTGTGCGCGCTCTTTCCGCTGTGGATGCACGTGCGGCGGAAAGTGCTGCGGCGGCCCTGACCTGCGCTCGAGCCAACCCTCGCCGCTCCGTCCCAGGACACTTGCCTGCCGGGTCCTTCCGCGGGAGTGCTGCCCCGGATCTGCCCGTCGCCCCCCGGCCAGCTATTCGGCGCAGCCCCCGGTCCAGTGGCCGGATAGGCGCCGTGGGCATCCAGCCAGGGTCATCTCGGTCCGTTCACCGGTGGCGCGGATGCGCATCACGAGGCCATCGTCGGGCCGGGTAGTCCACAGGGCGCCCGAAACCGGGTCGACCGCCACCTCCGCCACCGGCCCAAGTGATTCGTGACGGGCGAGTTCCGTACAGGCCCGGTCCAGTTCC
>CAZZIF010000298.1:0-951 GCA_964654025.1 uncultured bacterium | reverse complement strand
CGCGGCCGTAGTCGGCCACCCAGCACGTGCCTTCGCCGGTGGCGCGCAGGTCGAGCGGTTCCTCGAGCAGCCCAGCGGTCGTCTCGGCGACCACACCCCCATCACTGACGTAGACGACCTTGCCGCCACGATCGGCAATCCAGCATCCACCGCCCGCGGGATCATCCGCAAGCGCGGAAGCCTCTTCTAGAGCAACCGGCACAACCTGCGCCGCCCCCGCACGCAGGTCGTACCGCTGCACCGACCCATCATCGAACGCGATCCAGGTCAAACTACTGTCGCGGAGCGCCACGGCTTCCGGATAGGCGGTCGTGCTGATCGTTTGCGCCGCCCCGGAGGCGAGCGCCATCCAGGTAATCTGCCGTTCGTAGAAGGAGCTGACGACGAGCAGGTTCAACGACTGGTTCCAATCCAACCCCGTCGGCGCGGTCACGGCGTAGGCGTCAAGCTGATCCCCGGTCCGGGAATCGCACACCAGGACGCGATCCTCCTCGAGCTGGGCAGCGTAGAGCCGACCGGTCACCTGATCGACCTCCAGGTCCTGAATCGCGGTACCCACCTGAACGCGTTTGACGAACTGGCGGCCATCGGCGCTCAGTTGAGAGAGCCCCCAGCCGCAGGGATCACCGACCCAGGGCAGCGCGGCTCCTGGTTCGGCCTCGCGCGGATCCAAGCTTCCGTGGTCCCCGCCTTCAAAGAGGAACTCGGCCCGGTACGTGTAGAGCCGGCCGTTCTGGAGACCGCCGTCCGTGTAGGACTGCAACGAGGGCGCCAACGGCTCCGCGGTAAGGAGAGACTCAGTCGAGGTTTCCTCACTCATCCGCCACAGCAGGACCCCTTCGAGATCCCGCAGGTCGTAGGTTCTCCAGGAAAGCTCGACTTGCCGGCAACCACCGCCGGCCGACAAACCGCCTGGCCTCCCGTGAGTGTCCGGATTCGAGGGGTCGAACG
>CAZZIF010000297.1:0-5167 GCA_964654025.1 uncultured bacterium | reverse complement strand
GAGAAGTCATCCAGGTCATCAGAGAAAAGCAGAGCCAGCGGAGAGCAAGTTAGGCGATGGCGACCCGCTCTGATGGAGCGCTGCTTGACGGCGTAGCGCACGGATCGCACGATCTCGCTACGGCACGAGGACGAACATGCGTGTGACGGCACTGCCCCCGCTTGCCACCCGCACGAATAACGCAGAGGCAGGCACATCCAGCCCCTGCGCCGTCCGGCCATCCCAGCTGAAACGAGCCTCCCCCGAGCCACGGCTGAGAGCGACCAGGTTTCGGAGCTGGCGACCCTGTGTGTCGAAGATACCGGCCGACGCCTCGCCGGCGCCATCTCCCGTCACCCGGATTGTCTGGCCGATGCCATAGGGGCTCGGCACCCGTAGCGAGAGCCGGCTCGTCACCGGGCCGGGCTCGTCCGGCTCGACGTGGCCGGGCTCGAACTCGGGCACGTAGACCATGTCATCCATACAGTAGTGCTGTTGCTGGGTGCCCGACCCGCCCACCACGCGGACCGAGGAGAACGGCATGTCGGAGACGAAGCCCCAGAACTCGCCACCGTAGCTGTTGGGGATCGACCCCACGTAGACGGAGCCGTCCTCGAGGTAGATGAGGAGGCTGTTCCCCGAGCCTCCGGGCCCACCCAGCGTCCAATCCGCGCCATAGGCGGTGACGGGAAACTCGAAGATCCACGTCGTCATGGGCTCATTCTGACTCTGAGAGGCCAGAACGTCCTGGTAACACTCCTGTGCTGGATTGATGTGGCCCGACTCGGTGGAGACGTAGCTCACGCCAGGGTTGAGCTCCGTGTCGCTGAAGTCCTCGGTGAGAAACGCCTCGCCGGCTGCCTCATGCCACACTTGCTTGTCGGTATAGATCGTGACCGTTGCCGAGCTGACCGCACTGGCGCAGCAGAGGGTCGTGACGAGGGTCGCGCCCCACATGACGGATCTATTCATATTGGCCTCCCATTGTGGCCCCTCTACGTCTTGACCCATGATCGTCGCCAATCTCGGTCTGGCGACAGCATCAGAATGCGATGGCCATTCTACCAGGTCCTGACCGTGCCGCACGTGTCCAGAATGCTGATTTCATGTATCATTGAGGTGTGTTTCGGCGCGGACAGGGGATGGGCAACGTGATCAGGAGGAGCAGGACATGAGTCGACGGAGTTTTCCAACTTGGTTCGCGGCCTCGGGGCTCGTTCTCATCCTCGTCGTGATTCTGTCCGTGACAGTGTTTTTCGCGAAGGATCGAACGAGGGATCGAACGAGGGATCGAACGAGTGATTCCGCTGAGGATGCCGCCTCTCTCCCGGGCCTGGCCCCCCCAGCGGAAGGCACGGCGCCGATGTTCGGAAACGACCCGGATGAAGTTCACGCAGACGGTATCCGGCCGGTCCCCTTGCCGCTGGATGCAGAGGTGCCCCACACGCGATCGACCTGGCCCAACGTTCGTGTCGACCAGGCTCTCTACGCTCCGGAGGAAACCGGGATCGTCATCGATCCCACCGATCCGAACCGCCTCATGGCCGTGGCGCAAGGGGGCGGCTGCTACTACTTCTACAGCAGCGATGCCGGGGCCACTTGGGAAGAGGGCAGCATCGACGATCCTTACGACCTCGGCGATCCCACCATCGCAGTGGACGCCGACGGAACCGCCTACTACGCATACATCGGCTCCTGGAGCCACTCCGGGATCTTCGTGGCCAAGTCGACCGATGGTGGTGTCAACTGGCAGCCGGGCGTCCCGGTCATCGAGCACAGCTCCAGCGTGCCGTTCGAGGACAAGGAGTACCTGGTTTGCGAGCGGACGACGGGCGCCTACTACTCGGGCAGCATCTACATTGCCTGGACCCAGTTCGACACCTATGGCAGCTCGGATCCGGCCGACAGCACGCGCATCCTCTTTTCCTACTCCCGCGATCAGGCGACCACCTTCGCGCCGCCCATCCGGGTCAGCGACCAGGGGGGCAACTGCATCGATAGCGATGACACCGTCGAGGGTGCGGTGCCCGCCGCCGGGCTGGACGGCAGCGTGTACCTCGCGTGGGCCGGCCCGCGCGGAATCGAGTTTGACCGATCGCTCGACGGCGGCCAGACCTGGGGCACCGATCAAGTCATCAGCGACATGCCCGGCGGCTGGGCCTTCCCCGTACCCGGCATCTACCGGTGCAACGGATTGCCGAGTACCAAGGTCGACATCAGTGACGGGCCCTATGCGGGGCGGCTCTACGTGCTCTGGTCGGATCAGCGCAACGGCGACACCGACGTGTTTCTCATCCACTCGGATGATGGCGGCGAGACCTGGTCGCCCCGCCTTCGCGTCAACGGTGACCCCGTGGGCAACGGCCGCCATCAGTTCTTCCCCTGGATGGACGTCGACCCGGTGACCGGTCACCTCTATATCGTCTACTACGACCGGCGCGAGACGACCGGCAACGACACCGAGGTTTGGCTCGCCGTTTCCAGGGACGGTGGCGCCACCTTCGCAGAGGAGGTGATCAGTCAGTCGCCGTTCACGCCTAGCCAGTCGGTCTTCTTCGGCGACTACATCGGCATCTCCGCCTGGGACGGGCGGGTGCGGCCCTTCTGGATGCGCCTGGACGGAAACCAGATGAGCGTCTGGACCGCTCTCGTGGAGATCGACAACGCGGCCGTGGACGATCCGCCGCCGAGTTCGCGGGTGGCCATTCTGCCCAACCCTGCCGGCAGCCAAGCACGGATCTTCGCGTGGAGCATGGCCGGTCAGCCGGAGGGCCCCTCCGGGACGCTGCGTGTCTTCTCCGCCGATGGACGGGTCGTGCGCTCGTTCCCGGCCACGTCATTGTCTGAACGCGGGACCGAGATCTGGTGGGATCTCCGCGACGAGAGCGGCCGCCGGGTTCCCTCGGGAACCTACTTGGTGAGCGCACCGGGCGGAGGAACAAGCCGGGTCTTGGTGACCCGCTGACGCACCTATCCTGAGGCACCTATCCTGAGGCACCTATGCTGGCGCACCAGCGTTGGCTGAGGCTTGCACATGGATGGCACTATGGCGGTGTCTATCCACCCTACTATGGTTCGTTTGCCGAAGGGTACCTGTTGGATGCAGCGAGCATCGAGTGCATCGTGCTCTGGTTGACCGACGTCGGCTATTACTACGGAGGCTCTTGCGACGGCAACTACACCTCGCCCTGAGCGGTCCGGGCGATGATCTCGTTCTGCAGCTCGCGGCTCAGGTCACAGAAGTAGTCGCTGTAGCCGGCGACCCGCACGATCAGGTCGCGGTGCTGCTCGGGGTGCTCCTGGGCATGGCGCAGGCGTTCGCCGTCGACCACGTTGAACTGCAGGTGGTGCCCGTCCAGCCGAAAATAGGTCCGGATCAGGGCTGCGAGCTTCTCCAACCCGGTGTCGCTATCGAGGATCTGGGGCAAGAACTTCATGTTGAGCAGCGTCCCGCCGGTACGCAGGTGATCCATCTTCGCGGCGGACTTGATCACCGCGGTCGGGCCGTGGCGGTCCGCGCCCTGTACCGGAGAGATCCCCTCGGAAAGGGGCGCGAATGCGTTGCGGCCGTCGGGTGAGGCCCCGGCGACCGAACCGAAGTAGATGTGTGAGGTCGTGGGCAACATCATGACATGATACTTCCCGCCGCGGGTGTTGGGACGGCCGTCGATGGTGCGGTAGAGGGCGTCGAAAACGCGGGCCATGATCTCGTCGGCGGCGTCATCATCGTTGCCGTAGCGGGGCGTACGGTCCCGCAGGCGGCGCTGCAGCGTCTCGAAGCCGACGAAGTCGGCGCCCAGGGCCGCGCGCAGATCGTCGAAGGACACCGGATCCTGGCCGTAGACGTGGTGGCGGATCGCCGAGAGCGAATCGGCGATCGTCCCGATGCCGACACACTGGATGTAGCTGGTGTTGTAGCGCGCCCCGCCGTCGTTGTAGTCGCGGCCGTGTTCGATACAGTCGTCGATCAGTACCGACAAGAGCACCGCCGGCATCTGGGTGGCGTACATGCGCTCGATGAACTGGTTCGCCCGGATCTTCAGGTCGACGAAGTGACGCACCTGGGCCTCGAAGGCGCCGAACAGGTCATCGAACATCACGAAGCCGCTCGGGTCACCGGTTGGTAGCCCCAGCCTGTGCCCGGTCACCGGATCATGTCCGTTGTGAAGCGTGATCTCGAGGATCTTCGGCAGGCTCAGGTACCCGGTGAGGATGTAGGCCTCCTTGCCGAACGCGCCGGTTTCTACACAGCCGCTCGTGCCCCCCTCGCGCGCATCCTCGATCGACTTGCCGGCGCGGACCATCTGCTCGATCACCCCGTCGGCATTGAACACCGACGGGTACCCGTAGCCCTTACGGATCACCCGGCAGGCCGCCTTCAGAAAGCGGTCGGGATTCTTGCGGCTGAGCTGGATGTTGGCTTGCGGCTGGAGCAGATGGATCTCGTCGATCACCTCGAGCAGGAGGTAGGAGAGCTCGTTCACCCCATCGCCACCGTCGGCCAGCACACCCCCGAGGTTGATGTTCGTGAAGTCGTTGTAGGTTCCGCTCTCCGCCGCGGTCACCCCCACCTTGGGCGGGGCCGGGTGGTTGTTGAACTTGATCCAGAAGCAGCTCAGAAGCTCCTTGGCGCGCTCGCGGGTGAAGCCTTCGTCGGAGGGCTGGCGTTCGGCACGATAGAAGGGGTAGAGGTGCCGGTCGAGATGGCCGGGGTTCATCGCGTCCCAGCCGTTGAGTTCGGTGATGGTGGCCAGGTGCAGGAACCAGTACATCTGCAGCGCTTGCCAGAAGTCCCGCGGCGCTGCGGCGGGCACGGTCCGGCAGTTCTCGGCGATGCGGTGCAGTTCCTCTGCCCGCCGCGGGATATCGGCGGGGGCGCCCGTGTTCGCCGGGTGAGTTGCCTGCTGCGGTGGCCCAGGCGCCGCCGGGCCGGTTGCGCCTGGACTCGACCGGCCGGGCGCGAGCTCTCGCGCCTGCCTTTCGGCAAGCTCGGCGTGACGGGCGGCGAAATGGATGACCGCCTCGCAGGCCAGGTGCATCGCCTCGAGCTGGTCACGCTTGGCGGTGGCGTCCGGATCTCGCGCGAAATCCAATGTCACCAGGTTCGCTTCGATCCTCGCCTGAAACCCGCGCAGGCCCGTGCCATAGCACTTGCCGTCGAGCGTGGTGTGCCCCGGAGCCCGTTGCT
>CAZZIF010000296.1:0-5186 GCA_964654025.1 uncultured bacterium | reverse complement strand
TTCGAGAGTCACGAAGACACCCTGTCCGTGCTGCGCGGCGTCACGATCCAGGGCGGGCTGGTCTCGGGTGCCTATCCGGAGAACGCCGGCGGGGCCATCTACTCGGACATCTCGGGTCCCTTGATCGAGCGTTGCATCCTACGAAACTGTCAGGCCGATTACGGGGGCGCGTTCGGCTCCTACCGCCAGGTCTACCCGGGGCCGATCCTGCGCGAGTGCACGATCGCCGGCAACGAGGCCTTCGTGCGCGGCGGCGGCCTCGACTTCTATGAATCCCGTCCCCGCATCGAGCAGACCACGGTGGTGGGCAACGCCGCGCCGCTGGGCGGCTGTGTGGGGCTCAATCAAAACAGTCAGCCCCAGTTCTCGAACTGCATCCTCGCCTACAGCTCGGCGGGCGAAGCGATCGCTGGATCGGGCGCCGAGTTCGCCTGCTGCAACATCTACGGCAATGCCTATGCAGACTGGGCCGGGTACGAGGGGCAGTTGGGTACCAGCGGCAACATCTCCGAGCCTCCGCTCTTCTGCGATCTGGCCGGGGAGGATTATCATCTCCAGGAGGCCTCTCCGTGCGCGCCGGGCGCCAATCCCGAGTGCGGCCTCATCGGGGCGTATCCGGTGGCCTGCGAGACGCGCGAGGCGGCCTGCTGCATCGGCGAGACCTGTGCGCTGATGCTTCCGGCCGACTGCGATTTGGCGGGTGGGGAGTTCCGGCCGAATGATCTCACCTGCGATCCCAACCCCTGCGAGAATGCCCTTCTGACCGTCGCCCCCGATGGCACCGGGGAGTATCCCACGATCCAGGCCGCCATCCTGGCGGCCGAGGACGGCGACATCGTCGAGCTGCTCGACGGCACCTACACCGGCGACGGCAATCGTGACCTGGACTACTACGGGAAGGCCATCACGGTTCGCTCCCAGAGCTGCAATCCGGACGCCTGCATCCTGGACACCGAGGGCACGGCCGAGCAGCCGCACGGAGCGGTGACCTTCCACTACGGCGTGGGACCTGAGGCGGTGATCGAGGGCGTGACGATCACGGGCGCCTACGATGGGGCGATTCGGGCGTACGGAGCATCGACCTATGCAACGGTTCGCGAATGCGTGATCAAGAACAACCAAGGGGTGGATACGGCAGGCGCCATCTGTGGGGGAGGTGGGCTTCGATTCGTGAACTGTGTCTTCGAGCAAGACGCGGGGTACGCGGGACGGGCCCTCCACATGAGCGATGCGGCCACGATGGAGATCCAGGGTTGCCTCTTCAAGAACCACAGCGGTGATCGGGGCGGCGCGATCTACTGCCGGGGCTCCGATCCGCACTTCATGGATTGCCACTTCGAGTCCAATCAAGCCCTCGACGGCGGTGGTGCGATCTGGTTCCAGGAGGGGTGTCAGGCCGTGCTCGAGCAGTGCAGCTTCACGGGCAATCAGGCGCAGGCCAAAGGGGGTGCGCTCTTCTTCCGGGAAGGGACGCTCGAGCTTACCGGTTGCGAGTTCGAAGCGAACACAGCCCAGGATGCCGGGGGCGCGGTCGGGAGTTCGTCCGGGTCGGTCACGCTGACCGGATGCGAGTTTCGCCTCAACACCTCCGCGCACAGCGGGGGTGCCGTGCAAACCGACTACAGCGCGGCTTCGTTGGAGGATTGCCTATTCGAGGGCAACAGCGCGCCCAACAGCGGAGCGTTGCGCCTCTCGGGGCCGGGCGCGGTTCAGGTCAGCGGCTGCACCTTCTTCGGCAATCACGCGACGACACAAGGCGGCGCCGTGGCGGCCAGCTACTGCGGCGACCTGGTCGATCTTTCCGGGTGCGCATTCCTCGACAACACCGCCGGCACGGGCGGGGGCGCGGTCTACAACAGTGAGTCGATCATGGTGCTCTACCAGTGCACGCTCGGTGGCAACGAGGCGCCGGCGGGCAGCGGCATCTTCACGGCCGGCTCGTACGCCGATCTGGATCTGCACAATTGTCTCGTGACCGAGAATCTGGCCGGTGAAGGCGTGGGCGTGGCCGAAGACACGTGGGCCAACCTGATCTGCTGTGACCTCTACGGAAACGAGGGCGGCAACTGGGTGGGGCCGATCGCCGGCCTGCTGGGCATCCAGGGCAACATCGAGGAGGATCCGCTGCTGTGCGGGGATATCGTGCCCGAGCACCCGTACATGTTGCAGGAGAACTCGCCCTGCGCCGAGGAGAACAATCCGCAGTGCCATCAGATCGGCGCCTACGGGGTGGGCTGCACGGATACGATCTCGGGGCAATCGCCCGAGAGCCGTCTGCTGGCCTCGCTCCGCATTGCGCCGGTTCCCTTCCGCGGCGAGGGCCGGATCGTCTACGAGGTGCCGGCCGAGTTGGCCGGACGTCCCGTTCGCCTGGCGCTATACGATGCGAGCGGCCGCCGGGTAGCCACGCTTGCGGATCATCCTCATCAGCCGGGCGCGCATTCGGTCGCGGTGGGGAAGCAGGCGCCGGAGGGAACGAGCCTGTCGTCGGGCATCTACTTCGTTCGGCTCTCAGGAGAGGGCCTGCGCCTCGATCGGCGGCTGATCGTGCTCGAGTAGTCCTGATGGCACCGACCGGATAGCTCAACCGTTGTGCCTGTGCCCAGGCAGGGCCGAGCGAATCGTTGGGCGCGGTCTGATGGGGGTACCTCCTGATGGGGGCACCTTCCGATGGGAGCGCCTCCTGATGGGGGCACCGCCGGCGCGCGTCGGCACCGCCGGCGCGTGCCGGCCGGCTTCTACCTCAGCTTCACGATCCTCTGGCTGGCCAACGGGTGCCCGGAGGGGGCATCGCCCTCGCTGGATTCGAGGCCGGGCGCTCGCAACCGGGCCCAGTAGATCCCCGCCGGTGCCGCGACGCCGCGCCGGTCCCGGCCGTCCCACTCGAAGCGGCCGCCGGTAGCGTCCACGTCGCGGACCGGAAGCTCCCGGATGACCCGCCCGCTCACATCGAGAATGGCCAGGCGCAGGTCGGCTGCGTCGGTCGGCGGCGCCGGGCCCCATCCCAGCGTCAAGGCCGTGCGGCCGCGAAACGGGTTCGGGGCCGGGGCGCCCAGCGCCAGCGGGCCGAAGGTCGCGCGGGGATCTTCGGCCGATGAGGGATCGGCGATGAAATCGACATCGGCCAGGATCCAGTGCTCGGGATCGAGTTGCACCGAATCCACCGGCGTCGGGGTATGGACCAAGAACTGCTGCTCGGGCAGGCTGTCCCACAGCACGCACTCGAACGTCTCGCCGTTGCTCAGGTAGAGCACCGCATCGATCGGCATCGTGAAGTACTGAGGGCCGCTCGTCTCCTGCCAGATCGTGATCCGGGTCCAGGTGTCGCCGCTCGCCGAGGTGGCCAGCGGATTCCATTTCGCGCCGTAGGTGGGACGCCCCTCGCCGTAGACCCAGGGGTCGAAGAACCACTCGAGCGAGGCGCCGTAGTGTGTTTCGAGCACCGCTTGCAGGTCGGCGGTGACCGCATTGCCGTAAGCGTGCTGCTGGCCATACTCGCGCAAGGCGGCGAAGAAGGCGTCATCGCCCATGACATGGCGCAGCATGTGGAGCACCCAGGCACCCTTGCGATAGACGGTGCCGTTGAAGATGAAGTTGGGGTCGTAGACGGGGCCGGCGAACGCGTCAGCCTTCTTCGTGGCCATCACCGCGTGCAGGCTGTCGGGCCCGCCCAGCGCTTCGGCCCACAGGGCCTCGCAGTAGGTGGCGAAGCCCTCGTTGAGCCAGATGTCGCGCCAGGTGCCGCAGGTCACCCAATCGCCCCACCACTGGTGGGCCAACTCGTGAACCACAACCCAGTCGGATCGCTCGGGTAGATCGAAAAAGTACTCGCCCATGCTCGATAAGGTCTGGTGCTCCATCGCCCCGCTCCACGGGTATTCGGCCATCCCGTACTTCTCGTTCAGGAACGGATAGGGGCCGAAGAGTTCTTCGAGGACGCTGATGGCCTGGGGCGTGAAGCCCCACTGGTCCTGTGCGATTTCGAGGTCCTCGGGGTAGGCGTAGTAGGTGAGGGGCATCGTCTCGCCGGTCGTGCTCACGAAGACGTCTTCGAAGGAGGCGAAGTTCGTGGCCGTGAGACTCACCAGGTAGGCGGGGATCGGATAGCCGTGCTGCCAGCGATAGAGCATGCGGCCGCCGATGTAGGGTACCGTTTCGGTCAGGAGGCCGTTCGAGACCGCGATCATCGTATCGGGCACGATGAAGGCCAGCTCCGCGGTGAATTTCTCGTCCGGGCGGTCCTTGCAGGGCCACCACGTGCGCGAGGCGCTGGGCTGGCAGCTCGTGTAGACGATCGGGACCTCGTCCTCGCCGTGGAATCGCACGTCGTAGCCCCAGATGTAGCCCATTTCAGGAATGCCGTGGTAGGTGATCACGACCTCTCGCTCATCTCCGGGCGATCCCGGACCGGGAAGATCGATACGCAGCACATCGTCCGCGTGCGTGAAGCTGGCCGCGGAGCCATCCACCAGCACCTGTTCGACGACCATGTTGCTGTAGAAATCGAAGGCCAGTTCCGCAGGCGGCGGATCTTCCAGCGCAACGAGCCAGCGTGCCTCGCCGATGATGCCCTCTTCCTCGATGATCGGCTCGGCGGTGAGTTCGACGTGAAGGGCGTCGTAGCCGGTCGTGTCGGGATCCCACAGGTCCCGGCCGGCCAGGAGGGGAAGACCGTAGTACTGCGCCCAGTACTGCTTGTGGAGATGGTCGTCGGGCAGCGGCAGGCCGTGCCAGGCGCGCGGCGGTTCGTCGGGGAGCAGGTGGTTGGGGATGACCCATGCGTTCGCGGAACTCGCTCCCAGGATCAGCGCCAGCGAGACGGCGACCGCCCACGCGGCCGGTGGTGTTCGGTCGGCACGGTTCTCCATCAATGGGGCACCTCCTGCGGCGTCCGGTTTGGGACTTGCGGCCGCTCGCGGGGAAGCGGCATAGTCCCCTTCATGTCTTCCTTCACGTCTGCACGTCGTAAGGATACCATGGGATGGCACGCGCCCGGTGGGCGCCTGGGTTTGTCACTCCAAACCCGCAAGCGAGGGGATGTTCCGGATGCAGGAATCACCAGCGTATCGCTCCGGCTATGTCGTCATCTGCGGGTACCCGAATGCGGGCAAATCCACCCTCATGAATCAGATCCTGGACTTCAAGCTGGCGATCGTGACCCCCAAGCCGCAGACCACGCGGCGGCG
>CAZZIF010000295.1:0-5205 GCA_964654025.1 uncultured bacterium | reverse complement strand
TTCTGACCACTGTCCGATGCCATGCATTGCATCCAACTATTGAAGTCGTTGCCATCCCGGGCCTCGGGACGGGATGCGGGGCTCTTCCTTTCCGCACCGCCGCACTTCAAATGTCAACTGCGTTCAGGGAAATCGTACTGGGAGAAGGTACACATCCGGTCGCTTTTGGAGACGCGCAGAGACGGCACTGCGCACTTAACCCAAACGAAATCAACATCTGGGATCCGTAGAGCTGAGCAAGAGCATGTAGTACACAGCGCGACCGAGCCGGTGAGCCAGGCCCAGAGGAGTCGATCAGTTTGACGAAGCTGTGGCCGCTTCGATCCGCGGCGCAGCACGGTAAGTTGATGCCGCAGCGCCAGACTCTCCAGCTGCAGATCCGCTCGGGACCGCACGGACGCAGCCAGGCAGTCGAATCGAAGCCGCCCGGAAGCTCTACCTTGGGCGGGGCGACGGGAAATGCCGACTGTGGGTCCCGAAAACGTCATCCGCTGCAATTGAGCACGATCACTCCGATCATGACCGAGCAGCCTGGGTGTGCGATCGTGGGGGATGAACCACATGTGCTCCGGAGTCACCGGAGCGTCGGGATCCAGTGGAACACGCAAGTCACTCTCCAGGGTTGCGCGCATCTGGTCTCCCAGGTCTACTGCTCGGCCTTGCCGGTGGCCTACGCGTCTCATCCGCCGGAGCTGTGGGAGAGCCTCGCCCGGTTGGTCCTGGAGGCCGCCTACGAAACCACGCTCTGCGCCGCTGTCCTCAATCGCAGTCGTACCGGGAACAACGTCCTCTTCCTGACACTTCTGGGCGGGGGCGCGTTCGGGAATGAGACCGAGTGGATTACGGTCAGCCTGAGACGCGCGCTCAGGCTCCATTGCGACTCGAGTGGTGCTCGTGTTCAGGGTTTCTATTTGAACCCCGCCCACGGGGCCAAGTACACTACAGATAGATTGTGAACTGCCCTGTTCCGATACCGTTCCCGACTCCCACACAGGAGGAGTTGCCATGACTGACCGCTCTCAGAACCTGGCTCGTCTGTTGCTCACCACGGGGATTCTCCTGACCGGCATACTCCACGGTGGAACAGCATCGGGTCTGAATTGGGACTACCATCCAATCGCGGACATGGGCCCCGGTGTCTTGAGCTTCGCCATTGGCGATATCGAGGGGGACGGAACCCAGAAGATCTACACTTCGGCGCCGGGGTGTTATCAGTTGATTTCGTATCAGTGGGAGTCTTCGTCCTACCAGCCGGACACCCTCCTCTATACCTATCCGCAGCTGGCGGCCGGGCTGTTCCTGACGGGCGATGTCGATGGCGACGGCAGGGAGGAGCTGTACGTCGTCTCGAAGTACGGACTCAAGCGGCTGTTTCAGATGAGCTTCGACGGCGCTGACTATGATCTCGTCGAATTGGGCACGATCAGTGAATCCACCATCGCCGCGTTTCTGGTGGGTGATGGCGACAATGACGGTCGCGACGAGATCTATGTCGGATCGTGGACCGAGCTCTTTCAGTTCGATTGGACCGAATCGGGCTGGGAGCAGCAATCGATTGGGCTTCCCTCGCAGTGTCTGTGGGACGTTACACTCGGGGATCCGGAGAATGACGGCAACAACGCTCTGTACATGACCGGCGACTCCTACGATTACGATTCTGTATACCGCATTGCCTGGAATGGGAGCGCGTGGCAAAGCGAGGAAGCTTTCACGTGCTGGGACCTCTATGCGGACGGGCACAGCACTTCGGGCGATGCGAGATCTGCATCCGTAGCCGGCGAGGGCACCAGACGCGAGACGGACTCCGCGCATCGGTCGCGAAACGCGTGGATTCGTCTGACCGACATTGTCATCGGGGATCTGGAAGGCGATGGAACAGAAGACCTCTACGTGCTCTTGCTCGACGGGGACATCCTGGGCACCTACGGCTACGAGTACGGCAAAGTAAGTCGGGCCGAGTGGACTCACCAGGGGTGGACATTCGAACCGGCCCTTTGGTCGCTGTCGAGCGATTACTGGACAGCATATCGTGGCAGCGCTCCCCTTCCGCCGCGGAGCGGCCGCTTGCGCAGGGAAGTGCCGGGTACACCCAATCATAGTCTCCATATGGTCGCTTTCGAGGGACACGACAGCCTCGTTGGGCGCCACTACGATCAATACTGCGTTGCGGGTGAGTGCGAAACCTCCAGCGGAATTCGCCGCTACTACTATGCGGAAGGTGAGTACGCGAGCGAGACCATCCACGACTTTGGAGAGACCGAATCCGATCCCCATGGGGTTCGGATGCTCAGGAGAGGCATTCTCAACGGTCAAGACGAGAGCTTCTTTGCCATCACGACACTCGCGGGCCACAACCTGTGGGAGTACGTCTCCGATTCGAACTACCCCTGGCAGACTATGGAGCCCCTTCCAACCCGCGACGGTCCCCGGTTGCACGCTGGACCCAATCCCTGCACGGGTCGCCTGACCCTCACTCTGGACGGGCGGGGAATGAGCAATCTGCCCTTGGCGGCAGCCACGGTGACCATCCATGATGCTACGGGACGGCTCGTGCGCATCCTCGGGATTCCAGCGGTCCAAGAGGTCCGGCAATGGAGTTGGGACGGCCGGGATGCCTCTGGAATCCCCTGCCCCAGCGGCCTCTACCTGGCCACGTTGCAGGGCACTGGGGATTCCACGCCCGGTGGAGTCCGTACCGCTTTCCTCCTCGTCCGCTGATAGGGAACGACCTTTGTCAAGTTCCTGTGACGAGATTTCCTTCACAGGGAAGATCCGAGATGGAGCCGGACGCTACGCGGACCTTCACCACCGTGGGGGCTCCAGCAGTTCTTCACGCCCCGGCCTACCAAGCGACCGGCGCGATCCTCGCGAGGGCCTCCAGGAGTTGCCGGTGCTCCAGCGGCCAGTGGGCTGGTGAGCCCCTGCAACGGCCGGATATCATTCAACTTCGAAGGTGAGGAGGAGATGTATCACCTGGAGACGTTCGGGCGTGAGGAAGGAGTGGTGGTGGTGGTGGAGTAGGGTGGGATTCACGCGGAGTCTGCCGCAGAAACCCGCGATAGACGGATAAGATCGAGATAGATTCCTATAGGCTCCTGCGTGGAGTCCTCTGGTTGCATTCCCGGGAGGCCGCCACGACGGAGGCGCTCCTGGTCAACGTGCTCTCCGATGTGAGAGAGAGCCTCGCGCCAAATACCATCGCCGCCAGCCTTCCCCCACAGGCGCGCGTTCGAGGTGGCCACCTGGCGCGACCGGTTCTTCTTTCCGTCGGAGAGGCGATGGGCCAGCTCCAGTCGAGGCCCAACGAACTCACTTCAGTTTCGGCAGGAAGTGCGCGACTTTTCGGGCGCTGGCCTTGGGCACCTCGGCTTCGGCGGCGAGGTCGGGCCAGCGAGCGACGGCAGCTCGGGCTTCCTCAATGATGGCGGCGGCCTCTCGCCCGGAGATATCGGCCCGCTCTGCCAGGTGGAGCATGTGCGCTCGGCCGGGAGTTCTGCCCTCGCCGTTCAGGGTCATCGTGTGCTCGCCGCCGGGGCCGGGAGTGTAGAGCAGATCATAGGCAGGCGTGAGCGTCCAGTCGCCCGTCGTGTCGTCCAGCAGGAAGGCGAAGTTCTTGACATGGTCGTCGCGGTTGTGGGCCAGCACGTTGAAGACCATGCGGCGGAAAGCCCGCAGGACGTCCTGGTGGCGGCGCGTCAGCAGGCTGGTGGCCTTGAGCAGATCGGCATAGTCGGTTGAGGGAATGCGGAAGTCGGCCTGGATGAGGTTGCCGAACGTGTGGACATGGTGGCGCCGGTTGCCGGCACGGTCAAAACGCTTGATGCCGAAGAAACGATCGCCCGCGGAGGTCTCGAACAGACGGGTGGGCGGCATATCGATGGCCGCATCGCGGGCCATGAGGGAGTAAGCGTATTCGACAGCCCCGACATCCGGCTCATTGGTCTCGGCCGCGAACTTGACGATCCAGTGCTCGAAACCATCCGGCAGATCGCCCTCGCCCGAGAGCAGGTAGCCGGTGTGGGGATTGAACCCAACCAACACCTTCGAGTGAGCGCCGCCAGGCGAGCCACCAGCGTGGAGGAGCTCCGGCAGGACATCCGCGGCCGAGCCAGCGAGGATTTCCTGCGACTGACGGGCCAAGTCGTGCAGATCGAATACGCTGGCATCCGTGTCCGCACGGTCAGCCGGCGGGTGGTAGGTCAAGGCCCCCATCGTCCGCGTGCCCAACCAGGAAAGGCGGTCCAGCGGACTGATCTCGGAGAGGTTTCGGCCGAGGGCGCGATAGTGACGGTCCATCAGCAGACGGCCCCAGCCATCGGGTAGCGAGTCGTCGAACAGGCCCGGCAACGGTCCGAACTCGCGGTCCCGATGCACGAACAGACCGACCTGGAGCGGCAGGCGGAACGGCGAGAGGTTCAGGCCGGTGTCGAGGAAGTCGCGAGCATACTCGAAGTACACCTGGCTGCGGTCCTCGGCCAGCGTGCCAACGGGCAGCGCTTCGCCTGATCTGCGTGTGAAGCGGACGTCGAGCTTCTTCATATCCGCCCTCGCTTGGGGGTGGGCGCGGCGTTGCGCTGTTCGAGTTCGCGGATGCTCCGGGCCGGAGGAGGCTGGAGCAGCTGGTCGAACTCGTCCAGGCGGGCCAGGGCGTGGGCGACCTTGAGAACCAGTTCCAGCGACGCCTTGCCGGTGGTCTCAAATCGGCGATACGAGGCCGTGGTAACGCCTGCCCGCTCAGCCAGCGTGCGCTGCGTCCAGCCGTTGAGCAGCCGAAGTGCCCTGGTGCGATCGGCCAGGCTCTTGGCCATTTCGCCGGGGCCGGCGGATGTCAGCTTGATGTGGTTCATAGACGGATTGTACCAGACTCGAAGCCATAGTCCATATATTATCACTACTGTCCTATATCGGCAGTATCGTCACAACATATTATCTCTTACTTGGAGGAAGGATGCTCTCGGTCGAAGCCGTTGCTGGGCAGAGGGGTGGGTTGATGGTCGCCGCTGCGGTTCCGCGGCACTTCTCGGCGGGAGCAAGAGGGGGTTCAAGGGGTGGGGCGCAGTTTCCCTGGCCTGAATGCACCGAACGCGCGACCGAGCCGTGGCCTACGCGACGAGCCGGTAGTCGTGTTGAATGCCACCGAGGACGGCAGCGCCACCAGCTTTCCCTCTGGTGGCGGAGGTTGTCGGAGTTCCGGGTAAGGGTCCG
>CAZZIF010000294.1:0-5211 GCA_964654025.1 uncultured bacterium | reverse complement strand
GCCCTGAGCAAGCCACCCGCGACGGATCTTTCCTCGCGCACCGGGGTGCTCAGAACCCGGATTCGCATGCTGGTTAGTAGAGCATTGCAGCGGCTGGTCGGCAAGCCGGGCCGCGACTTGAGCCGGCCACGTCTCGGGAGTAGGCTGGGACCGATCTGGTATGAACGATGGCACAATGACGGTATGATGGACGAGTCTTCAAGCAGTCTTCAAGGAGGCAACACATGCGGCGATTCGGCGTGCTTCTGTCCGGTTGCGGCGTCAACGACGGCAGCGAGATTCATGAAGCGACCATGACCCTCTACCACCTCGACCGCATGGGCGTCGAGCGCGTATGCTTCGCTCCGGATGCGCCCCAGGCCCGCGTATTCGACCACCTGCGCGGCGAGGACGCGAACGAGGGCCGCAACATGCTCGTCGAGGCGGCGCGGATCGCTCGCGGCGAAATCCAGCCCTTGAGCAAGGCTGATCCCGATGAACTCAACGGCCTGCTGATCCCGGGTGGGTTCGGCGCCGCCCTGAATCTGTGCGACTACGGCCTCAAGGGCCGTGACCTCACCGTGCGAGAGGACGTCGAACGGCTGATCATGGCCATCCATGAGCAGAAGAAGCCGATCGGTGCGATCTGCATCGCCCCGGTCGTGGTGGCCAAGGTCTTGGGCAGCCGTTCGATCCCGGTGGAGCTGACCATCGGTGGTGACCCGAAGGTGAGTTCCGACATCGAGGCCATGGGTGCCGTGCACGCCATGCACCTGGTCGACGAAATCCACGTGGACCGCGCACACAAGGTGGTGAGCACCCCCGCATACATGCTGGGCAAGAACGTGGCCGAGATCGCGCCGGGTATCGAACGCCTGGTCGATGCCGTCCTGTCGATGGCGTAGGGACTGAATCGCATGACGCACGAGACCGCCGTCCGATACTTGCAGCAGATGAGCATTGCCCTCGAACTCCTCGGTGAGGATCGCGACGCCACCCGGGCCTATCGGCAAGCCGCCGAAGCGGCGCGCGACGGCGACCCCCAGTCGTGGGAGGCGTTTCTAGCCGGGGGCGGATCCCCGCCGGGCGATGTTCCGCGAGAACCGCTCGACCACCTGCGCGCCGCCGCGGCCGGTGAAGGTTCCACCCGCTTGGAAGCACTCCACTTGCGGGTCCCGCCGGGCCTGTTCCAGTTGCTGCAACTCCCCTCCCTCACCTCGCAGCAGGTGCGTGTCCTGTGGCAACAGCTCGGGATCGTCAGCATGCGCCAGCTCGCGCGGGCCTGCCGCCGCGGACGGCTGACGCGCCTGCAGGACTTCGGCCCGGCCATCGAGGCGCAGCTGCTGCGCGAGATCCAGCGCCTGCGCCACGGTGGCGGCCATTGGCTGCGAGCGGCGGCCGAGGAGTTGGTCGAGGGAACGGCTCTGCGTCTGCGCTACGTGCGCGACATCGAGGAAGCCGTCGTGGCGGGCGAGGTTCGCCGCGCGATGGAGACGGTCAGCACGATCACCTGGGTCATCGCCAGCCAGCGGCCGCGGACGACGCTCGGCCGCCTGGCCAGCCAGGAAGGGGCCCGGCTGGAGGGTGGCGGAGGAACGGGCGGCACGGGTGAAGGCGTAGGCGCCGGCGGGGGCGGCGGCGTAGGCGCCGGCGTGGGCGCCGGCGTAGGCGGCAGCGTGGGCGCCGGCGTAGGCGGCAGCGGGGGCGGCAGCGGGGGCGCCGGCGTGGGCGGTGATGCAGGCGACGAGAGCGACGCGGTCGTCTTCCGTACCCCGGAGACCCCTGACCAGCGGCTCGTCGTCGTGCCGCCCGAACACTTCGCGGCTCGTCTGTTCCTGGAAACCGGCAACGAGGAACACATCCGCGCCGTCCTCGCCCGTCTCGCGGACCGCGGGGTCGATCCAACCGACCTGCCAAGCTCTGAAGAGGAGATCTACCGGCTGGCCGGCCTACCCTACATCGACCCGGTCCTGCGCGAGGGCCGCGGCGAGATCGAGGCGGCCGAGGCCGGGCGGTTGCCGCGTTTGGTCCAGCCAGAGGACTTGCGCGGCATTCTGCACATGCACACGAGCTGGAGCGACGGCCGCGGCTCGTTGCGCCACATGATCCAGGCGGCCGCAGACCTCGGATGGGAGTACGTGGGGGTAGCCGATCACTCGCAAGCCGCCTTCTATGCCGGCGGTCTGACCCCAGAGCGGCTTCGCAGACAGGCCGGCAAGGTCGAAGAGCTGAGACCCGACTTTCCCGGCCTCACGATTCTTCATGGGGTCGAGTGCGATATCCTGCCGAGCGGACGCCTGGACTTGCCCGATGATGTGCTCGCCGAACTCGATTTCGTCATCGTCTCGGTACACAGCATGATGCGTATGGGACCCGATGAGATGACCAATCGGATCGTCGCGGCCTTGGAACACCCGGCCGCCACGCTGCTGGCCCATCCGTCGGGCCGCATGCTGCTCGAGCGCGAGGCCTATGGCGTCGACTGGGATCGCATCTTCGATACGGCGAGCCGCCACGGCGTCGCGATCGAGTTCAATGCGCCCCCGGAAAGGCTCGATTTGGACTGGCGCCTGATCCGCGCGGCGACATCGCGTGGGATTCCGATCTGCATCAATCCTGACGCGCACAGCCCGGAGGCAATGGCCAACGTGTTCCCGGCCGTGCCGACGGCCCAGAAGGGCTGGCTCACGCGTGAGCAGGTTCTCAACACCAAATCGGCCGGAGAGATGGTCGCCTACCTGAAGGCCCGGGGCGACCGGGCCCGCGCGGCGACCGGATAAGGAGCGCTCGAGATCATGGCCGCTTCATCATCCAAGCCACGGCCCACATCCGGCGCCAAGGCAGGCGCTAAGACGGGCACCAGGGCGAGCACCAGGGCAAGCGGCAAGCCGGGTGCCGAGACGAGCGGCAAGCCGGGCGCCGAGACGAGCGGCAAGCCGGGTGCCGAGACGAGCGGCAAGACGAGCGCCGAGACGAGCGGCAAGACGAGCGCCGAGACGAGCGGCAAGACGAGCGCAGGCGCGGGCGCCGAACCGGCCGCCGAAAAGAAAAAACGCGTCCGCGCAATCCTGCGCGGATTGAAGCGCGCGTATCCGGACGCGCGGTGCAGTCTGGACTTTCGCAATCCCTTCGAACTCTACGTAGCCACAGTGCTGTCGGCCCAGTGCACCGACGAGCGTGTGAACAAGGTCACGCCGGCCTTCTTCGAGCGCTTCCCCGACCCGGCGGCGGTTGCCGCCGCGCCCCGTCAGGCGATCGAGGAGCTCATCCGGTCGACCGGCTTCTACCGCAACAAGGCCAAGAGCATTCAGGAGGCCTCGCGCCAGATCACCGAAGCGTTCCAGAGCCACCTGCCAGCTACACTCGAGGAACTCACCACATTGCCCGGTGTGGGCCGCAAGACGGCTAACGTGATCCTGGGCAATTGCTTCGACACGCCGGGTATCACGGTCGATACGCATGTCGGACGCTTGTCGCGTCGCATGGGACTCACTGCGCAGCAGGACCCGGTCAAGGTGGAGTTCGATCTGATGGAACTGATCCCGCGGAAGGAGTGGACGAGTTTCTCCCACCGGATGATCGCGCACGGGCGCGCGGTCTGCACGGCTCGCAAGCCAGATTGCGGTGCTTGCCTTCTGCACCGTCATTGCCCCTTCGGTCAGACCCAGCCCGGATGAGCACCGAGATCCGCTACGGACGCGGCAACACCCGCCAACAGTGAACGCTAGGTCCAGTCGCTTGGCAGCGCGGGCGTCAGCTGCGGGTGAGGGCGTCGATCAGGTGCGCGGCAGCGCGGGCGTCAGCTGCGGGTGAGGGCGTCGATCAGATCCTTGGCGACCGCCAGATCGACCTCTGAGTTCCGGCAGGGCCCCTCCGGCCGGCGGTTCGACAGCCCCTGAACCAGGAAGCGCGGCAGCACGTCGCGCAGCCCTTCGACCAGGTCTCGCTCGCAGGCCACTGCCAGCACGGCGCCGGGCCGTTGAGACCGAACAGCCTCCCGGGCCTCCTCGCCGCCGGTGGCCACGACGAAACTGGCGCCCCGCTCGTTGGCGAGGGCGCGCAGCTCACGCATGATCTCCGGGCGGAGGCACCGCGGCGCCAGCATGAGGATCCCGTCTTTGCCCGAGCCGCGGCGGGCCCGCAGGCTCATCCGATTCGCCATCAGGACGAAGGCGTGCCCCAGTCGGTCGCGCGAAAAACCCGTCAAGCGGGAGATGATCTCACAAGCCGGCCAGGTGGCGACCAGCCACCACTCGAGGCTACGGGTGATGCCGACCGGGAAACGTAGCGGGGTCAGGTGCAAGCCCAGCATCAACGGGACCGAAAGCCAGAAGATGCTGCCCCCCACGGCCAAGTAACGGCCGGCGCCCGCGACGCCAAGCGAGGCCAGACGCGGCTGGGCCAGCCACACGAGAAAGATCCAAGCAGCGCAGAGCGCCAGTGCGAAGAAGGTAAGGAAGACCACGTAATGGCCGGGGCCCGCCTCGATGGGCTTTGGGGCCTCGCCGGGCATCCAATTCTTCCACGCGTCCCCCAGCACCCGGCGGTCGGTCTTGGACCGTCGAGCGGCTTCGCGCACCGGAGTCCGCTTCGCCTGGTTCGCTGGCTCGAACGCCTGCGCCGGCTCTTGCCCTTGCGCTGGCTCGAACGCCTGCGCCGGCTCATGCGCCTGCGACCGGCTCGACGACGGCTTGGGGGTCGACGCGAGCTTGCCTTCCCCGACTCTGGTCTCGTTGTGGCTCATGGAGGCGCCTCCCCTCCGCGCGCGAATGGTCCGGCGGCCCACGGGCCCCTCCTGGGGGGGGCGGGTGGAGCTAGCGGTTCCGGGTGGAGCTAGATATTGACGACCTCTTCGATCTCAGGAAACGACGCCTTCAGGGCGCGCTCGACACCTTGCTTCATCGTCATCGTGGCCATCGGACAGCCACCGCATGCCCCGGTGAGACGCACGTAGACCTTGGCGTCCTTGATCTCGATCAAATCGATCCCACCGCCGTGGGACTGCAGTCCCGGCCGAATCTGATCGTCGATGACCTTCTCGATCGACTGCTTGTCCATGATATCGGCTCCTTATCTAGAATACCCGTCCCATGTGCATGCCCCAGGCACGGGGCGGACACTATTGGAGTTCAACCTATGCGAATTCGCAGTAGGCTACCTTCACCCCACCGCCGCGGTCAAGGTCCCTCCTTATCGCCGGCTTCGTCGAGGAGCCGGAGAACGTTGCGTTGT
>CAZZIF010000293.1:0-5213 GCA_964654025.1 uncultured bacterium | reverse complement strand
GTCCATAGTCACCAACCTCCAGGTGTATCGTGGGAAAAGTCATAGCTATTGCCAATCAGAAGGGCGGAGTCGGCAAGACCACGACAGCCGTGAATCTGAGTACGTCCCTCGCTCTTCTCGGTCATCGAGTGCTCTTGGTCGACATGGATCCCCAGGCGAATACGACCTCGGGTCTGGGCGTGAGTGCCGAAGAACCGGAGCGCTCGCTCTACGAGGTTCTGCTTGGAGAATCGCCGGCGGAAGCCGCGATACGATCCCTGTCGATACAGAATCTCGATTTGCTTCCGTCGGCTCCTCGGCTCTTCGGAGCGGAGATAGAACTGGTTGGAGAGACCAGACGGGAGTTTCTATTGCAGCGCAAGCTCAGCGCGCTGGTCTCCCAGTACAACTTCGTCTTGCTTGATTGTCCTCCCTCTCTGGGATTGCTGACGATCAACGGAGTGGTCATGGCCCATTCGGTCCTGATCCCCATGCAATGCGAATACTATGCGCTGGAAGGATTGAGTCAGCTTCTGCAAACGATTCGCCTGATCCAGGAGAATCTCAATCCCCCCCTTCGGATCGAGGGCGTGCTGCTAACAATGTATGATGGTCGCCTTGGTCTCTCGCAGCAGGTTGCGGAAGAAGCCCGTAAGTTCTTTGGAGATAGGGTATTCCGGACTATGATCCCGAGAAACGTCAGGCTGGGCGAGGCTCCCAGTTTCGGCGTTCCTGTAGCCATTTACGATGCAAAATGCTCAGGGGCTGTAAGTTACATGAACTTAGCAAAGGAAATCACGAACCATGGCACGGAAAGCGTTGGGGCGCGGTTTGAGGGCGCTCATTCCTGATGCTCCTCCAGGCAATGAGATTGTCGATAGTCGGCATGAGCGAACTCAGGAGCATCGAATCGGTCAGAATTCGTTTCAAGATGCAAACACGGATTTAGATTCCAATTTTGAACTAGATTCTGGCATAGACCCCTTGTTTGGACGGCTCGTTTCTGTGCCAATTGGGAATCTAATTCCGAATTCGCGCCAACCGAGAAGTCAATGGGATGTGGATTCTTTGAAAGGCCTAGCCAAGAGCATCGAAGAGAACGGTCTCCTCGAGCCGATTCTGGTTCGCCCACGGGGGGAGAAGTTCGAGATCATCGCAGGTGAACGGCGCTGGCGTAGCTGCAAGCTGGCCGGATTGACGGAAGTCCCCGCGATCGTTCGTGACTTGGAGGATCAGCAGAGCCTCGAATCGGCCCTGATCGAGAATATCCAAAGGTCAGATCTCAATCCAGTGGATGAAGCTAGGGCCTACGAGCGGCTTTCCAACGAGTTTGCACTCACGCATGAACAGATTGCTCGCCGTGTGGGCAAGGATCGGTCTACGATCACCAATCTTCTTCGATTGCTCGGCCTTTCCGATCGTATTCTCGACTATGTTTCACGTGAAACATTGAGTTTGGGACACGCGCGCGTCCTTCTTGCCCTGCCCGAGGAGGAACGTGAGGCCATGGCCGAACGGATCGTTGAAGAGTCGTGGTCTGTGCGAGACGCGGAGGCCTGGGTCAAGGCAAACTCGGGAAACCAAGGGACTGGTACCCGCCGCCGACAATCCCGCAACAAGCGCAAGACAGATGAGATTTTGCGGTTGGAAGAGGAACTCGCTCGTCAGCTTTCTGCAGAGGTTCAGCTTCGGCCCTCGCGACAAGGAGGAAAGCTCGAGATTCGCTATCATGATGACGAAGACCTGTCCAGACTGATCGAACGCCTCGGAATCGTGGTGTCGTAAACGAGCTGCGGCGATAGGGATGTTCGATCTGTAAACAATCTTCGGTCAGCGAGTTGTGGCGTCGCAAACGCATAATGGTGAGCAGTTTGTGGTGTCGTCAGCGACTCGTGGTGCTCCAGGCGAATCGATGACCGGGGCAGCTGTGACACGCATCGATGACATCCATCGACGGAGATTCGGTCTGAGAGAGCTTTGAGGTGTCCCGAGGTAGCCCTGAGGTGTCCCGAGGTAGCCCTGAGGTGTCCCGAGGTAGCCCTGAGGTGTCCCTGAGGTAGCCCTGAGGTAGCCCTGAGAGGCCGGCGTGCGGACCTACTGCGAGAGTATTGTGGTCGTGGCCAAGGCCGTCATCGTAGCCGTCGCGGCTAGGGTGGCCGAAGTCGCCGTCGTAGTCGTTGATGCTGCCATGACCAAACACGTGACTCTGACTTCTCGTGGCCGCTAGTGTTCCCAGTGGTGTGCGCACCGAGGTGGCCAGTTGTGGAATCCTGGTCTAGTCGGGCAGATGCTAGTCGGGCAGACGCTAGTCGGGCAGACGCTAGTCGGGCAGATGCACGGAGCACGGTTTCCCGGAACCTGCCGCCGGTGGCCTAGTCAATTCCACTCGGTCTATCCCATCCGTGACAGGAAGGAATATGGCATCCAAGAAGAAGAACGGTCCCACCGGTGAATACGCCATCACCATCTCGGGAGACGCAGGCGCCCGGGTTCTTCAGTTCCAGGTGTCCAAACGGACTGTCTACGCGATCTTGACAGGCCTGGGCGTCTTCCTGCTAGTGGTGATTGCAGCAATCGCCATGGTGGGTAAGTTCCTGAGTGGTCTTCAGGAGCTGGACAACGTGCGAGCCGAGAATGTCCTTCTTCGCCGACAGGTGGGACGTATGGCAGAGCTCGAGTCGAAGGTCATGTATCTTGATGAGACGCGCCGGGATCTCTTGCGGATCGTCGGTATCGAAGAACCCGAAGAAGACCCTCACCTGGCTGCGGGGCGCGCTGCGAGCGAACAGCAGTCGGCATCCACCTACACCCCGGTCGAACCCGGGAGCGGTCTTTCTGAGCAAGACCTCGATCATCTCGGCCGGCTCATCACCACACCCCCTCTCGAAGGGCCGGTCACCAGAACGTACGGACCACTCACCGAGGGTGGTGTCTTCCACACAGGGATCGACGTGGCGGGCGAGACCGGCACGGATGTGGTAGCCGCAGGGAACGGAATCGTGACCCAGATCGCCTACGATGAGATTTTCGGCCAGGTCCTGGTTATTGCTCACGAACCGGATGTGTCAACAATGTATGGGCACAACTCGAAAATCCTCCATGCTATCGGCGACTATGTTACTGCTGGAATGAAGGTTGCGGAGGTTGGAAACACAGGACAGAGTTCGGCGCCACATCTCCATTTCGAGGTGCACTGGCAGCGAAGGGCCGCCGATCCCGCACTGCTGTTCTCCAGATGGCAACACGCGAACGCCAATCCGGACCAGTCTGCGGATGTAGGCCCGTCTGACTGAATGGAGCATTGTGGAGCATTGTGCGCTGTTCCCACCTGTGGTGGCAGGGTGAGACAATCTCCTTCTCGAGCCAATCTGTCGTCCAAGTAGATCGCGACCAACTGTCGCCGCCACAAAGCACTTCCATTCCGCGACTTAGGTCATATAGCATTGAAATATGGTCACTTGCGGGCCATACGTGATTGCCTGGGCCTACCCGTCTCTTCTCTAGTGCGTCATTGCCGTCATGACATCGGCTGTCCCGGGGCCAGTCCCCTTAGGGTTCATCGCCATCGTGGGGCCAGTTGCCTCAGGGCCCTTTGTCCTCGGGGGCCATCGCCCTGGGACCGGGACCCGATGTGCCCTCAGGGTTCGCCGCTTTCGAAGCTTGGATGCAAACCAGGGATGCCGGGTTCCTCCCAGGAGGATCATCGCGGGCCAGGATAACTCCACCGTGGCGGCAGGCAGGCCCGCCCCCTCTTGTTGCCTTCTCGGCCGACACTCCTTCCGGGGCGATTCCTGGGCCCGCTATCCAGCGTATCCGTAGCCAGTACCCATCGGCATCGCCTGAGTCGCAGCGCTCCACATGCCTGATGCGCTCTACACGCTTGATGCGCCCCATGCGCTCGACACACAATGCTGGAAAAGGAAAGCAGGGAGGGCTATGCTCAGGACGGCTCCATCCTGTGAAGGGCAGAATGGGATCGCAGGCCCGGAGTAGCTCAGGACATCCATCGCTGCTCAGAATGTGTATCTTACTAACCGGTCCGGGCTTCCGGGGTAGCCTCTCCTTGACATGGAGGTTGAGATGTTTGGGAAATCCTCTGGCAAGCAAGCCTCGAAACAGGTTACACCTCCCGTTCCCCCCCCGCGACCCGATCGTCGCAAGGAGCAATCCTTGCTTCAAACAGGGGTCAGCCTGAAAGGAGAAATGCAAGTAGATGGCGACCTGAGGGTCGAGGGCAGGATTGACGCCGACCTGAATGTACGCGGGACTCTGCTGATTGGGGGGCCGGCCGAGGTGGAAGGTCAGCTCCTAGGACAGAACATTGTCATTCATGGTCGTGTCTCCGGTACTCTCCGCGCGGACGAACAGATCCGGCTTGCGGAGGGCGCCCGTGTCCGGGGCGATCTGTACTGCAAATCCCTCGTGATCGAGGAAGGCGTAATCTTCGAGGGGCGCTCTCACATGGGAGAGTCCCAGGATGGGCCTGGGGGCGCTGGTCAAGGGCGCTCGAAATCGCCCAAGGCAGAAGGGCATGCTCGGACATCGGCCCGCGAGTTCGCAGATTCAAGTGTCGGCAGCAAGGTACACGGTTCGGCTTCTGGAGCATCGTCCCAGGGCGGCGCCGGCGACGTTGGAAGACGTGCGAGCGGGGACGCCGGGCGGGAAACGAACACGGGGGCCGTTACATCTGGCGGCAAAAGCCCTTATCAAACCGCGAGTTCCAGCTCGGCCCCTCGTCGTTAGAGACATCGGACGCCCGGCGCGTAACCGATTCTCCGACCTGAGATGTCCTGAGAGGTTCGCATGGGGCATTCGCGTTGACCCAATGCGTCGACTCACTCCGAGAACGACGTGCAGCCCATCCCGCGGATGATGCGCCGCCGCTGCGGATAGCGGCATGGAGGGGCCTGGTCCCGCGGATGATGCGCCGCCGCCGCGGATAGCGGCATGCAAACCGATGCATGAAAGCTTCAGCGACCTGCGCGTCGTACGTGGCTTGCGGTCTGCCTTGACAGAACCAGCGCGTTCGCAATGCGTTACACTTCATCCCCCCGCTAATCGTGGACACCCGCCCCCTGGCCTGGTAGCTCTGCACCCCGAAATCGCGCTGGCTCCGCATCGGCTGCTTAGCGGACTTGGGGGGCGACAGCCGGGGCGACAGCTGGGTCGACAGCGGGCCGACAGCTGGGGCGACAGCTGGGTCGACAGCTGGGTCGACAGCTGGGGCGGCTAAT
>CAZZIF010000292.1:1535-5227 GCA_964654025.1 uncultured bacterium | reverse complement strand
CGGGCGCGCAGCCACCTGCGCAAGCGCGCGGGCAACCACCCGCGCAGCCGCTAGCGCAACCAGCTGTGCACCGACCTGCGCAGCGACCTGCGCAGCCACCTGCGCAGCCGCTAGCGCCAAGCGTGCCGGTCCGCTGGCTGCCACAGCCCAAACGGGGGTTCACAAGCACATGGCCACGCGTGAGAAGAGTCACGGGAAGCCCGCGGCGCACCGCATGGGCGATATCGCCGAATTGCGGGCCGCCCACACGGTCGTCACCGAGCTGCCGTTCGAAGTCGTCCCGATCGAGAACGGCTACGCCAATCGCTACCTAAGGGTGGACCTCGACAAGAACGAGATCGCCACGGGGGAGGTCACCCAGCAGATGAAGGATCTGTGGGTGGGCGGCAAAGGCTTCGATCTCTGGCTCATGTTCCAGGAGATCTCGAAGGAGACGAAGTGGACCGACCCCGGCAATCCGATTTGCTTCTCGTCGGGCCCTTTGGGTGGCACGACCTCGTTCCCGGGCTCGGGGAAGACAATCGTGACGGCGATCTCGCCCTCCACGGGTTCGATCATGGATTGCAACGTGGGCGGGTACTTCGGGCCGTACTTCAAGTTTTCCGGCTTCGACGCGCTCGTCATCGTGGGCAAGGCGCCCGAGGACACAATCCTCGTCATCGATGCGGTCGCAGGCAAGATCACGATCGAGCGGGCACCGAAGGAGAGCATCAACGCGCACATCCTCAGCGAGGAGCTGACCGAGATGTACGCCGATGACGAGATCGACAAGCGCAATGTCTCGGTCGTCTCCGCCGGCGAAGCCGCCCTTCATTCACGCATGGGTGTCCTCAACTTCTCCTTCTACGACTGGCGCAAGAAGACCGCGCGCATCAAGCAGGCCGGTCGCGGCGGCATCGGCACCGTGTTCCGGCACAAAGGCCTCAAGGCCCTGGTGGTCAAGAACCGCGACATCTCCCCCGCCTGGCGCGTGGAAGAAAGCAAGGTCGCGTCGCTCACGACCCCGAAGAAGCTCTCGGTCATCGACAACCCCGAGGAGCTCGCCGAGCTGCGCGGCATCATCGAGAAGTGGAACGCCGATCCCGAGTACGTCATCGAGATGATGCAAGACATCCAGGCCCGGTTCCGCCACATCCCGAAGACGGCGATCGATGAGATCTGCTACGCAACGCGCACACCCCGCGCCCACCTCTATCACATCGCCACCTTCTACAAGGCCTTCAGCCTTGAGCCGCAGGGCGAGACCATGGTGCAGGTCTGCATGGGGACCGCCTGCCACGTCAAGGGCGCCGCCAAGGTCTTGGACGCCTTCGAGCGCGAGCTGGGTATCGCCCCCGGCAAGACGACCGCCGATATGAAGTTCACGCTCGAGGCGGTCCGGTGCCTGGGCGCCTGCAGCATCGCACCGGTCGTCAAGATGGGCGATGAAGTCTACGGCAACGTGCAGGCGAAGGACGTGCCCAAGCTGGTCAAGCAGTACCGGGTCGATACTGGTCCGGCGGCCGAACGCGCTGCCGAACGCGCTGCCGAACACGCGGCCGAACGCGCTGCCGAAGGCGCGGCGGAACACGCGGCCGAAGGCGCGGCCGGACGCGCTGCCGAAGGCGCGGCCGAAGCCGCGGCGGAACGCCAGGCTGGAGGAGCACCGGGCACCGAAAGCGGCACCGGCCCGGGCGCTGCCGCCGCAGGGGAACCCGGCGTCGCCGGCGGCAACGGCGACAAGGGCGGCGCGAAAGCTCTACTGCCGGCGGATCTCGATCAGATCACGAAGGAGGTATCCGCGGCGCAGGGGCAGTACAAATCGATGCTCATGGTGTGCACCGGAACCGGATGCGTCTCGGCCGGCGGCTTCAAGGTCCGGGACGCGCTGCAAGCGAAGCTCACCGCCGCCGGTCTCGAGAAAGACTTCTTGGTCGTCGGCACCGGCTGCAACGGCTTCTGTGCCATGGGCCCGATCATCGTGGTCCAGCCCGAGGGCATCTTCTATCAGAAGGTCGGTGACGCCGACCTCGACGAGATCATCGAGCAACACCTCAAGGGCGGCAAGGTGGTCGAGCGTCTGCTGCACACCGATCCGGTGAGCGGCGCCGTCAACGCGACGATGGAGGAGATCCGCTTCTTCACCAAGCAGCAGCTGATCGCCCTGCGCAACAAGGGGTTGATCGATCCGGAACAGATCGACCACTACATCGCCCGCGGGGGCTATGCGGCGCTGCGCAAGGCGCTCGCCGGCATGCCGCCCGAGCAAGTGCGCACGGAGGTTCTGCGCTCGGGGCTCCGCGGCCGGGGCGGCGGCGGGTTCCCGGCCGGCGTCAAATGGGAGTCCGGCTACCAGGCGGCACAGAAGCGCGGCGAGCCAATCTACATCGTCTGCAATGGAGACGAGGGTGATCCCGGCGCTTTCATGGACCGCAGCATCGTGGAAACCGACCCCCACGCCGTGATCGAGGGCATGCTCCTGGGCGCCTACGCCGTTGGTGCACGTGAGGGGTTCGTCTACATCCGGCTCGAGTACCCGCTAGCCGTCGAGCGCCTGCAGAAGGCTCTGGAGCAAGCCCGCGCCTACGGGTTGCTGGGCGAGAAGATCCTGGGTACCGACTTCGCCTTCGACATTCAGATCCACCGCGGCGCCGGCGCGTTCGTCTGCGGCGAGTCGACCGCCTTGATGGCCTCGATGGCCGGCCGGGCCGGCGAGCCGCGTGCGAAGTACGTTCACAACGTCGAGTATGGTTATCGTGAGAAGCCGACGATCCTGAACAACGTCGAGACCTGGGCCAACGTCCCGGCCATCATCGAGAAAGGCGCCGAGTGGTTCGCCTCGATCGGCACCGGTGACGTCACCGAGAATCCCTGGGGCGGGTCCTCGGGCACAAAGGTCTTTGCCCTGGTGGGCGACATCAACAACACCGGTCTGGTGGAAGTGCCGATGGGCATCACGCTGCGTGAGATCATCGAGGATGTCGGCGGCGGCATCCCCCACGGCCGCACCTTCAAGGCGATCCAGACCGGCGGGCCCTCGGGCGGCTGCATTCCGGCCGAGAAGCTCGACATGCCGGTCGATTTCGACTCGCTGGCCGAGGTCGGTTCGATGATGGGCTCGGGCGGCATGATCGTGATGGACGACCACACCTGCATGGTCGATGTGGCGAGGTACTTCATCGACTTCCTGGTCGACGAATCCTGCGGCAAGTGCACCCCCTGCCGAGAGGGTCTCTACGCGCTCTCGCGGGTGCTCGAGCGCATCTGCCGGGGCGAGGGCCGCGAAGGCGACATCGAGTTCCTCGAGGAGGTGTGCGAGACGGTGCGCGACACGAGCCTGTGCCAGCTCGGCGGCTCGGCGCCCAATCCGGTTCTGAGCACGCTGCGTTACTTCCGTGAGGAGTACGAGGAGCACATTCGCGAGAAGAAGTGCCGCGCCGGCATCTGCAAGGCGCTCATCACCTACTCGATCGATGCAGAGGCCTGCACCGGCTGTCACGCCTGCGTCAAGCCCTGCCCCACGAGCGCGATCACGGGGGATCCGAAGGGAGTCCATGTGATCGATGAGAGCAAGTGCATCCGCTGCGGCGTGTGCTACGAGGTCTGTAAGTTTGACGCTGTCACGATCCGGTAGCGACCTGACAGGGACCAGTAGGAACCCGGTAGGCATCCGGCCAGGACCCGCTGGGCATCCGGCCAGGACCCGCTGGGCA
>CAZZIF010000292.1:0-1525 GCA_964654025.1 uncultured bacterium | reverse complement strand
CGCCGTCACGATCCGGTAAGGGCCCAGTAGGAACCAGCCAAGAGCCCAGTAGGAGCCAGGTAAGGGCCCGGTAGGAGCCAGGCAAGAGCCCGGTAGGAGCCAGGCAAGGGCTCAGTAGGAGCCAGGCCAGAACCCGGTAGGAGCCAGGCCAGAGCCCAGTAGGAGCCAGGCAAGAGCCCGATAGGAGCCCGGTAGGCATCCGGCCAGGACCCGCTGGGGATCCGGCCAGGCCCGTAGAGCGAGCATAGGAGGACATTCGCTGTGTCTCAGAAGATCCAAATCACGATCAACGGCAAGCCGGCCACCGTCGTTCGCGACAGCTACCTCTTGGGCGCCGTCCAGGAAGCGGGCATCCAGGTGCCCACCCTCTGCCATCACAAGGATTTGGCGCCGAACGGCACCTGCCGGCTGTGCGTCGTCGAGATCGAGGTGCGCGGCAAGAAGAAGCTGGTGACTTCGTGCAACTACCCGGTGCGCGAGGAGATCGCCGTCGAGACCGACTCGGAGCGCGTCCGGAAGCATCGCCGGGTGCTGGCCGAGATGTACCTGGGCCGCTGGCCCAACGTGCCGATCGTGCGCGACCTGGCCAAACGCTGCGGGGTCACCGACGGGTCGCGTTTCGCCAGCGACCTGACCGACGCGAAAGAGAATGCCTGCATCCTCTGCACGCACTGCGTCCGCGGCTGCCACGAGTTCATGCAGGAGGACATCATCGATTTCGCCAGCCGCGGTATCAAGCGCCACCTGACGATGCCCTTCGGCGAGATGGACCCGCACTGCGTGGGGTGCACGAGCTGTGCCTACGTCTGCCCGACCGGGGCGATCCAGATCGTCGATGATCTGAACCATCCGGTCGATGCGCGTCTCATTCGCGACCACGGGATGAAGCAGAACGCGGAGATGGCCCGGCTCGACGACCAGCAGTGCCGCATGCGGCACGTGGGAACGGCCAACATCGTCGATGTCATGGACCAGTACGATCTCTTGCCGGTACACAACTACCAGTATGGATCCCATGAGGATGCGCCCAAGATCTACTGCGGTGAGATGGAGAAGCACTTCCTCACCCAGGGCGAGGCCGACGGATGCTGGTTCGGCTGCTCGATGGGCTGCGCCAAAGCGGCCGAGCACTTCGTGCTGAAAACCGGCCCCTACAAGGGTGACGCGGTTCTGGTCGACGGTCCGGAGTATGAAACGGCCGCCGCCGGCGCGAACATGGGCTGCTTCGACCTTCCCTTCATCCTCGAATGGAATTTCTACTGCGACACCTACGGGATCGACACGATCTCCTACGGCACCTGCATGGCCTTCGTCATGGAGTGCTTCGAGAACGGAATCATCGACCAGGAGTACACCGGCGGTCTGGAGCTGCGCTTCGGCAGCACCGAGGATGCGCTCGAGTGCCTCCATCAGATGGCGCGTGGCGAGGGCTTCGGCAAGGAGATGGGCCAGGGCATCGCCTACCTGAAGGCGAAGTTCATCCGCGAACGCGGCGCCGACCCGGCCTTCCTGAAGGACATCGGCA
>CAZZIF010000291.1:1896-5251 GCA_964654025.1 uncultured bacterium | reverse complement strand
TGGGTCTGGACGTGCCTGCTGGCTCTGCTCTTCTCCCTGGCTCTGCTCTTCTCCCTGGCTCTGCTCCTGCCCCGTGCCGTTGCCCGGGCGGAAGAGCGAACGCATGCGGCCCCAGGAGGGTTTTTCGGTTTCGGTCGGGCATGGGTTCGGATCGCAGCTCGTCCGCTCGGCCCAGAAGTCGCCTCCCGCCGCGGTACATTCATCTTGGAAGAGGATCTGACAATTCGTATCGAAGCAGCACACGCGCCGGTTCGCGCACAACACGCCCGCGCAGGAATCCATAGACTCGTGCCAGGTGCCACCCAGTCCGCTGCACTCGTCCTCGGCGATCACCTGGCAGGTGTTGTTCGGCAGACAGCAGACGGCCGTGGGCTCCGGCTGCGGACAGGGGTTGGGGTCGCAACTCGCGTCGCCCTCGTGCCAGGTTCCGCTCGCGGCCAGGCATTCGGCCTCGCTCCTGACCAAGCAGCCGCCGTCATCGAAGCAGCAGGCGGCCAAAGGCGGCGGATCCTCACACGGATTGGGGTCGCAGCTATCTTCGGATTCATCCCAGGTGCCGCCGGCGGCCACGCAGTCTGCCTCCGCGAGGATCTCGCAGGAGTCATCCGCATGGCAGCAGACGGCCAGTGTGGTGCTCACCCCGGTCACGGTGATCGAGGTGGCATTGGTGCCGAAATCGCAGTTGGCCGTGTAGGAGACCCAGCAGGTGCCGTCTCCTTCGGGACCGGTCAGACCCCAGCTGTTCTTGATGAGCCAGGCGCTCTTGGCGTCGTCGTAGCCGATCAGGAGCACCGCGTGCCCGCCCAAGAGGGCGCCTGAGCTGTGTGAGTAGACGTCGCCGGGGCTGCCCGCATTCCAGAACGTCTCGAAATCAGAATAGACATAGTAGCCGAGCCATACCGGCCCGGTCTGCAGGGCCGACTTGAGCTGGGCTTCGGACGCCACACCACCCGACAGAAGGCTCCAGGAGTCCACATAGATCCCCGTGCCGCCCGGGTGCGGACTCGGGCAGGGCACGGTGCTCCACGGCGGGCTCGCGGTGCAGCTGCGCACTCCCGTGCCATCGAAGTCACCGACCTGCCAGTTGAAGTCGGCTTCGGCGACAGCGTCATTCATCGATAGAAACTCGAAGACGGTGGCAGTGCCCCCACAGCATCCATCGTTCTCCACACCCCAGAACTCGGCTGTATCGCACGAGAGTTGATACTGCTCGGAGAGGTCGATCGATGAGGATGCGCCGGCCTGGATCGCCCGGGCTTCGACCAGAGCGATCGCGGCGAACGACCAGCAGCCACCGCAGATCGTCTGATTCCTGATGGGGGTGATGATGCCGTAATCTCGCCAGTCGAGACTGCCGCGCAGCACCTGGGGCGGACTCTCCCTGGGCTGGGCGAACTGCACGGCCACCTCGGGCGGCAGGGGGCGCCAACCCAGACGCCCTTCGACGGAGATGTCTTCGGCGAATGCCTCAATCGGAACACTGAGCATCCACACGAGACCGAGCACTGCTGGGAGAATCCAAACTCGCAATGCACGTATCCGCGCGAGGGATGAGGTCGGGCTGAGACCTCGGCGCGGAGGACGAATCGGGCTGCTGGGAACCATCTGTCTTCCTCCAACCTGCCATGGGGCGAGGATACAGGTACACCTCTTCACACTCATCATCGGCGCCAGGTGCGCTTTGGTAAGCCGGTTGTGCTCTGGGGAGCGGAATTCGCTCGCCGAGAGGACCTCGGGTAGCTGGCCTGCCGGCCGCCGATCCCGCCTCCCGCAACCCTGGCGCTCGAACTGCTTTCAGCTGAGTCAGTTGCGGTGCTCAAGCCATTCCGCTCGCCATAGAACCCAATGACAACCAACTCCGTGGCTTTCGCGTAAGGTTCTGCCAGATATCCACTACGGCGCGATCCGCTTGACCCGCCTCCCGCCCGGGGGTTCAATGCGGCCGTTCAATCAGGATCCGCCGCCAGCGTTCGAAGGGGAGGCTACCATGACTGACAACCTGCGTCCGCCCGAAGGTCGAGAACCGGATAGGACACCGCAGGTCCCGGAGGAGCCGCCCCGCGGGGATACCGGGGCGACCGGCCTACCGCCCATGACCGGCCAGCGACCCGGTTTTGGCGCCGGCGCCATGGGGCTCGGGTCCGATGCCTGGGACGGTTGGTTCGGACGCTTGGTCATCCCCGTGCAGGAGAGCAAGGGGTGGCTGAAGTTCATGGGGGTCGTGCTCATCGCCTCGGGTATCCTGACGGCCCTCACGTTGGTGGGCATCATCGTCGCCTGGCTCTATATCTGGCTTGGTGTGCTCCTGTGGCAGGCGGGTGAGCGGGCCAATCAAGCGGTGCAACTGCGCGAGCCGGTGATGCTCGAGCAGTACCTCCAGAAGATCAAGACCGTCGCCGTGATCGCCGGCGTGACCACGGCGGTGAGCATCGTCCTTTCGGTCTTCGCATTCATCATCACGCTGGCCCTGGGGTGGACCGCCACCTGGATGGAGATGATGAGCTACTAGGCCTGGAGCCCCGACTGCTGAAGGGGAAGGTCCATCGGCCCGATGGCGCTGATGGGCCTTCTCACCGTTCTTCCGTATCCCATCCACCCAGCGATTGCCAAAGAAACCGTCCCGGCCTTCCGATTCTCGTTCATGGAAGCGAGAAGCCAATCCTTCTGGGCCGGACGGCAGTCTGCCTTCGCATGCCCTGCAACAGGCCCTCCGGCCTCGGCACTCGGTTCCTCATGCCCGCTGGCAGGTGAGCGCCGCCCGCGGGACTGCTTCATGACAGGCAAGACAGGCAAGGCATCGGAGCACAAGGAGGACGATCTTGGAGAACCAACCGCAGTTTCAACAAGGTAACCCCGCATGGACTGGGTCGGCCGGACCGCAGCCCCAGCAGGGTCATCCCTATCCGCAAGGGGCGCCCTACCCGCAGGGTCAGTATGGACCGCCCCCGCAGTACGGACAGCCGCAGCCCCAGCCGGGCAACGGCCCCCAGGGCGCCTGGCCCCAGGGCGCTTGGCCCCAGAGCGCTTGGCCCCAGGGCG
Organism: uncultured bacterium; assembly: GCA_964654025.1. Lineage (GTDB taxonomy): Bacteria > Eisenbacteria > RBG-16-71-46 > CAIMUX01 > WJJG01 > CAYQJL01. The sequence continues at coordinate 2,212 of CAZZIF010000291.1, read as the reverse complement.
CCTGGCCACAAGGTACGTGGCCCCAGGGTGCCTGGCCCCAGGGTGCCTGGCCCCAGGGTCCCACCTGGGGAAATCAGTCATCGGGCTGGCATCCCCCAACCAGCGCAAGCGGACAGAAGCACGAGGCAACGGAGGACACCGTGGAGAACGAGGAAGACAAGGATCAGACCCAGACGAACAATCAGCAGCAACCCAGCTGGCAGCATCACTACCAGGGCCAGCCGGGACCGTGGGGTTGGCCGCAGTATGGTCAGCCGGGTCAGTATGGTGGCTACGGCTACGGTCAGCCGAGCCAGTGGGGTTGGCCGCAGTACGG
>CAZZIF010000291.1:0-1796 GCA_964654025.1 uncultured bacterium | reverse complement strand
AGTATGGTGGCTACGGCTACGGTCAGCCGAGCCAGTGGGGTTGGCCGCAGTACGGTCAGCCGGGTCAGTATGGTGGCTACGGCTACGGTCAGCCGAGCCAGTGGGGTTGGCCGCAGTACGGCCAGTATGGCCAGTACGGACACCATGGGTCGTACGGCTACGGTCAGTACTTCCCCTGGAGCGCGTGGCGGCCGCGGCCATGGCACGCTCGTGCCTATCCTGGCTGGCAGGGATTCCCCTACAGCACCAATCAGCAGAGTCCTGAGTATGGATCTCCCTGGTATCCCCATGGAGCGGGGCAGTGGGGCTATGGTCCAATGCCGTCACGGTATCAGAGTCCGTGGGGGTACCGCCCGTCTCACTGGGGTCAGACCTGGAACAGCTATCCCAGCGGCTATTTCGGGGAGAGCAACCATGGGTGGCCCTTCGGCCTCGGGTACGGCCGGTCCAGCCACTACGGCTGGGGTCCTGAGTACGGAACGCCGCATGGGCAGATGTTTGGGCCTGGAACCTACCGCCCCTATGGAGAGTATGCACATATACCTGGGGCGGAATTCCCGGTAGCGGCCTAATCCTCTTTGGGCCAACGGGTTGCAAGAACAAATTGTCGTGCATTGGGCCGAGTTCCCTGAGCGAGCCCTCGATGCCGGTCACAGCGCCACAGCTGGGCACGGATGCCAAGAGGGCACGGAGGGAAAGAGGCTTACAATTTGATATAGTTGAGGGCCTGCGCCACTAGCGGGCCTTCAATTGGTTAAACGAGGAGATTCGAGTCGATGGCCACGGTGATCACCAAGCCCCAAGCAACGAGCCGCTGGCTCGGAGGCGGGATGTTCGAGCATCGGATGGAGGGATCGGTTTCCTACAAGAGCGATGCGCCCATGGATGGGAAGACGATGGCGGATTTGGAAGGGCCCAAGCCGATGGAGATGCTGCTCGGGGCCCTGGCCGGATGCACCGGTGTCGACGTGGTCTCGATGCTGGAGAAGATGCGCGTCAAGCTCACCGACTTCCGCATAAGCATGACCTTTCGCCAGGCGGCGACACCACCGAAGATCTACGAGCACATCCATGTCGACTACTACGTCGAAAGCGAGACGCCCGACCTGCGCAAGGTGGTACGGGCCGTCCGTCTATCGGCCAACAAGTACTGCTCGGTCTCGGCCATGCTCGCCGGCAAGGTCAAGCTGACCTACGCCGTCCATCATGGCGGCGAAATCGCCGAAGGTGTGATGCATGAAGAGGATCAGCACTAGCACGATCAAGATGGCGCCCGATGTCGGACCGCCGTCCGGTCGTTTTGCCCCGGGGCAAAAGGGCGGTGCCAGCGGAGAATTTGCCCCGGGGCAAAAGGACGGTGCCGGCGGAGAATTTGCCCCGGGGCAAAAAGGCGGTGCCGGCGGAGAATTTGCCCCGGGGCAAAACGACAGTGCCGGCGGGGAGATTGTCCCGGGACGAGAGAACGAGACGGAGCCCGGCTCTGTGGCCATCCCGATCGAGGATGCCCTCGATCTCCATTTCATCGCACCGCGAGATGTGCCGGTCGTGGTGGAGGAGTACCTCTGGGAGGCGTCCGCGGCGGGCTTCGCGGAAGTCCGCATCATTCATGGAAAGGGAATCGGCGTGCAGCGCCGCCGGGTGGCCAGCGTGCTGGAGAAACACCCGGTCGTCATCTCCTACCAGCTGGCGGCGGCCGACCGGGGCCACTACGGGGCAACCATCGCCCGGCTACGCACAGATATCGAGCGGCCTCGCGATCAGGGTGACTGATCCGACGGTTCGAAGCCCTCGATCGA
>CAZZIF010000290.1:3592-5302 GCA_964654025.1 uncultured bacterium | reverse complement strand
CCCGGGGGGTACATCTCGGCTGGCTCTGGGATGAAGACGGCATCGACACCCTCGGCCCGAGCCTTGTCGAGATCCCGTGCCAGGTCGCGGGGGTACTTCTCGTAATCCTCCCCTGGACCGAATTGCAGTGGGTTGACAAAGATGCTCACCACGACAACATCGTTTTGCCCGCGAGCCTTGCGCATCAACGTCAAGTGACCCTCGTGAAACGCCCCCATCGTAGGCACGAATCCGATCCGCTTCCCTTCCTCACGCATCTGACGCGAGAAGCGCCGTTGGGATTCGGCCGATTGCAGTCGCTTCATTCCGGCTCCTCCAGCCGCAGCCTTAGGCTCCTCGGTAGCTGCCGCCTCGGCAGCGGTCTCGGACGTAGTCTCGGACGCCGTCTCGGCCTCTGGCTCGGACGCCATCGCGCCTCCTGGCTCGGACGCCGTCTCGGCCCCTGGCTCGGACGCCGTCTCGGCCCCCGGCTCGGACGCCAATGCGCCTCCTGGCTCGAACGCCGTCTCGGCAGCAGGCTCTTCGGCTTCCGCCTTCACCGCTAGGATCTGCCAATCCGGGGGCTTCTCGATTCCGGTTCTCTTGCCCGTTGGCTTCTTCCTCACCGGCGCCTTCTTCGCCGGCGCCTTCTTCGCCGGCGTCTTCTTCGCCGACGCCTTCCTTGCCGGCGTCTTCTTTGCCGGCGTCTTCTCCGCCACCCGCTTCTTCCCGGTCTTCTTCTTCCCGACCGTCTTCTTCGCCGCCCGTTTCTTCCCATCCGTCTTCTTCGCCGTCGTCGTCTTCTTCTTCTTCGCGGTCATCTTCCCTGCCGCCCTCCCATCCGGCGCGCTGTTCCGGGCCGTCATCGTCACTTGGCGTTCACGCATCAGTCCGTCTCCTTCTCCTCGAGACCATAGCTGTGTTCGGGGCCGGGATACTCGCCGGCCTCTACCGCCTCGGCATAGGCTTGCACCGCACCGGTAATCAATCCGGCACCATCCATGAACCGGCGAACAAACCGCGGCTGAAACTCGGTGAAGAGCCCGAGCATATCGTGGAGAACCAGAACCTGCCCGTCGCATCCAACCCCGGCACCGATACCGATCGTCGGGATCGACAGCTCTGCGGTAATCTCCGCCGCCAGCGGGGCAGGGACCATCTCGAGCACGATCGAGAAGCACCCGGCCTCGGCCAACCGGTAGGCGTCAGCCTTCAAGGTCTCGGCCTCGGCCCGGGCGCGGCCGCGCAGCTTGTAGCCGCCGAAAGCGAGAATGGACTGCGGCGTGAGACCCAAGTGCCCCATAACGGGAATGCCGCAGTCTGTGATGGCGCGGATCGCGTCAGTGCTCCGCTCCCCTCCTTCAAGCTTGATCGCGTCGGCACCAGCCTCTTTCACGAGCCGGCCTGCTGAAGCCAGCGCCTCCTCGCGCGAAACCTGGTAGCTCAAGAACGGCAGATCGGCAACAACCAGGGCGCGCACCGCACCCCGCTTCACCGCACGAGTATGATGGATCATCTCCTCGAGGGTCACCGGCAGCGTGCTCTCGTAACCGAGCACCACCTGACCCAGACTATCGCCAACGAGTAGTACTGGAATGCCGGCTGCGTCCAGCAAGCGGGCGAAGGTGACATCGTAGCAGGTCAGGACCGGAATCCTCCGCCCTTTGCGTTTCCAGATCTGAAGTCCGGGTGCGGTCACCTTCTGATTGCGCTTCATTGCTCCTCCGGCCT
>CAZZIF010000290.1:0-3492 GCA_964654025.1 uncultured bacterium | reverse complement strand
CGAGCCTCCGGCACCAACCTATCCCCCAACCCTTCAGCGCCAATCCGTCGACACCGAACCTTAGCCATCAAGCCAACGTCTCCCCCGGCACGAACATGGCCCGGCCAGTGCGCTGGCCGGCCAGGGCACGCCAGAGATCTGAGACCAGCGAGAGGTCCCGGGAGAAATCGACCTCCCCCGTGTTGACGACCATGACCGGTGCGCCGCTGTAGTGTCCGAAGAAGTAGTTGTAGGCTTCGGCCAGCGTCTCTAGATAGGCGGGATCCATGTTGCGTTCGAACTCACGCCCCCGCTTGGCGATGCGCTCCAGGAGCTGGTCCACCGTGGCCATGAGGTAGATGATCCGATCTGGCTTCGGCAGATCCCGCTCCATCAAAGAGAAGACCTGGTTGTACATGTCCAGCTCGGCGTCGTCGAGATTGATGTTGGCAAAGATGCGGTCCTTCTCGAACATGTAATCGCTGATCACCGGTCCGTGGAAGAGGTCTCGCTGCAGCATCTTCTTCTGCTGCCGGTAGCGGCTCAACAGGAAGAAGATCTGCGTCTGGAAGCCGTAAGCGCGTCGGTCGCGGTAGAAGTCCGGCAGAAACGGGTTCTCCTCCACGACTTCGAGCACGCGATACCCGCCGACGAAATCCGCCAAGCGCTTCGTCAACGTGGTCTTCCCGACCCCGATGACACCCTCCACTGCGATATACTGCATCTGTCCGCCTCTGGGACTCCCCGACCCCACCAGCTCCACCAGTCCTGCCAGTCCTACCAAGTCCTACCAAGCTCACTGATCCCGCTCGATGTCCGGAACTTGCCCACGCCGCAGATCCATACGATCCCGGCCAGCACACCAACGCCCGATGCCGCCGATTGAGTCGTTGCAGCGGAATGCGTCTAGGCCGCCCCCCTGGCATAGGTGACCGATTCGGCCTGGGCTGCGAACTCCGCCTGTGCAACCGACACTGCGCCTATCCTTCCACCCCTGCTGATGGATTCGCCAGGCGCCTCACGCCGGCATTCCCGACCGCGTCGCGCATTTCGCGCACGGAAGTCCCGCGTCGCGGATGGACCCATTCGGGCAACACATCGGCCAGTGGGACCAGAACGAACGGCCGCTCATGCAGCCTTGGATGCGGCAGCGTGAGACCACAGCCATCAAGCGCCACGTTGCCGTGGAGCAAGAGGTCGAGGTCGATCGTCCGTGGTCCCCACCGCTCCCGACGCTCGCGGCCTAGTTCCGCCTCGATCGCAAGAGCGATCTCTAGCAGCACCTCGGGCGGTTGTGTGGTCTCGATCACTACCACCTGGTTCAGATAGGGCGCCTGGCCGGGTGGGCCAATTGGATCGGTCTCGTACACCCCGGATTGATTCACCACCTCGCCCATTCGGTCGTCGATCCGGCGGCGCGCTTCCGCAAGCCACTCTTCCCGCCGGCCCAGATTGCTGCCCAGCGCGATCGCAGCGATTTCTCGCTCTCCGTGGGTCTTGGGTGCAGACCGTGGGTTGGGCGCGGATTCTCCCGTCACGTGGCGCAAGCCTCCTCTCCGACCCTTCCAAACGGGCTAAGCTCTTGACTCAGGCCAAGATCAATGATGGCTTCCCATAGGGACACCCCGAGAAGGTAGGAGACTGACGCAGGGCGCGCAAGTCCCTCCTTCGGTCCTCCTCAGGCAAGTCAGCCGCAAGCGGGTCCCTGGCGTGGACAGACCGGCCGAGCAAGAACGCGGCGGGCTACCGAGCCTCGGGCTGTCCCATTGGAAGCGGGAAGCCCACATGTGGAGGTCCTGTGCCGCTACGGATCTGGATGATATCGCAGTCCTACCTGCCCTATCAGGGTGGCATCACCGAGCATGTCTGGCATTTGTCGGCAGCCCTCGCAGCCCGGGGCCATCATGTGACGGTCGTAACCGGTCGCCCTCTCGACATGCAGCGGGGTGAAGACCCCGATCCGCCGGGAGTGCGGATCCTGCGCACAGGCCTCACCGTGCGTGTGCCCTCGCACGGAAGCCGCGCCTGTATCACCGTCCCCAATCTGCGATTCGGGTCGCCGCTCACCTCCGGTCCATTGGCAGGCCCGGATGGCCTTCCCGACATCGTACACCTACAGTCTCCTCTCGAGCCTTTCTTGCCACTGTGGGCCCTTCAACATCTGCCCGGATTGAAGGTCGGCACCTTCCACACCGGTGGCGCCCGACCGCATTGGGGCTATCGTTGGGGGGCGCGCTGGCTGCGAGCCTACGCCGGGCGCCTCGACGCCCGAATCGCGGTCTCGAGCGAGGCAGCACGGTTCGTACGAGTTCATCTGCCCGGCGACTACGTCGTCGTCCCGAACGGTATCGAACTCAGCCGATTCGACGCGGCCGCGGACGCATCGGCATCAAGCTTTCCGGGCACATCCAAGATCAGCATCCGCGGCCCCATTGCCCGCGATGAGGCCACACGTTCCCGGGCCACGCGGGACGGCGCCCTACGGGCGCTCTACGTTGGCCGCCTTGATCCCCGAAAGGGTCTTCCCATACTACTGGAGGCACTGGATCGTTACCGAGCGGAGAGCGCCGGCAGTCGCTTGCCGCCGGTGACCCTCGACATCGTCGGCGACGGCCCGCTTGCGGGACGCCTGAGGTGGTTCGCCCGTCGGCGACGACTGGCCGTGAATTTCTGGGGACGCGTGTCGAGGGAGGAACTCACCGCCCACTACAGGCGTAGCGATTTGTGCTTCGCGCTTTCCGAACACGGAGAGAGCTTCGGGGTCAACATTCTGGAGGCAATGGCAAGCGGCAGGCCGGTGATCGTCTCAAACATCGATGGGTACCGCGAGACGGTCGCCGGATCGGGGGCCGGACTGCTCGTGGAAGCGGGCTCTGAGCATGCCTGCACGCAAGCGGTAGTTCGCCTGGCGACAGATCCTGCACTGCGTGAGGCAATGGGCCGGGCCGGACGTCGTCATGCCCAGGGCTACAGCTGGGCGGCTATCGCTGAACGCATTGAAGGAGTGTACAGAAGCTTGATCGAAGGCGATGCAGTCAAACACAGATCGCGGAAGCTGAGGTACACGAGCCCCCGGTCAGCATACTGAGTGTTCGCCAACACGAGCATGCTGAGGAGCACGCTGAGGACCCTTCTGGGGAGCATGCTGGGGAGCGCGCTGAGGAGCATGCTGAGGAGCGCGCTGAGGAGCATGCTGAGGAGCATGCTGAGGAGTTCCAGCCTGTCATCACTGTAGTAGCGGCACGGCGATGGCACACGACGGTAGCGCACGGCGATGGCGACACGCCGGTGGCGGCACGGCGGCGACACGGCGGTGGCGACACGCCAGCGGCGGCACAGCGACGGCAGCACGGCGGTGGCGCCGCTGTACCCAGCTGGAGCCACCCGGCCTCTTGACCACCGCGATCTGCACCCGCACAGTCACGGCGTGATCGTCGAGGATGGACAACGGCGGAATCATCGGTAAACAACCCTCGCTTCTCCCCGGCCCCCTCTCGGCTTCCCCCGACCTCT
>CAZZIF010000289.1:3229-5303 GCA_964654025.1 uncultured bacterium | reverse complement strand
GCCCGGTGTCCGCGCGGCCGTAGTGGAGTGTGACCGGACCCAGGAACGTATCGAGAAGCAGGCCGGCGGCCGCGCCGGCGCGCAGGTCTTCCCACCGGCGGGGTCTCCATTCGGCGAACGCGTCCCCGGCGTGAACGCGCATCTCGGCGTGCCAGATCTGGCCCAGGTGGATCCGGCCGCTGATGCCAAAGCTCATCATCTGTTGCCCCCATAGTTCCTGGCGATGAAGCCCGGGGAGGTCCAGGGGACCGCCGAGACGGAACAGCTCGTGTGGCGGAGGATCCTTGCGGCTCAGTCCGAGCCCCGCGTGGATGCCGATGCTGTGGCGCCGACCCAGCGGCAAGCGAAGGTCCAGATGTGAGTCGAGCTTGCGATAGTCGGATCCGAGTAAGGTTTCATCGCCACGCGCACGACCTGTGGCCAGCGATCCCCGCGCCCGGGTCTGCCAATGAAGGCCGCGGTCGGGGAAATCGCTGCGGGGCCGGGTATCGGCGATCAGCTGAAGCTGGGCTTCAAGGTAGTCTTGTCGAGCGCCGTCGCTTCCCACGGTCTGCTGGCCGTCTGGGCCGCCCGGGTCGAGCCACACGCGGCGGGCCTCCAGCCCAAGCCCGGCGAGCAGGTGGCGGCCGATACGGATCCGCCCCTCGGCCACGGCGCCCAGGGTCTCGATCTCATAGGTCCGAGCCCGCTTGCCGGCGGCGTTGTAGAGATAGGGACGCTCTTCGCCATAGTGGGCCGCGAAATTGAGGACGGCGTGCAAACAGGTCAGTTCCGGAACCAGAGCCAGGGTGATTCGGGACTCAGGGCGTCCGGCCTTCAGAAGCAGATGCACACGTTCGTTGAGGCCCAATCGATTGTGGAACGTGAACCGAATCAGCCCCGTGGTGCCACGATCCGTGTGGTAGGCCCCGCTCAAGCCTACCTGGCGGGGCGGTTTCTCGAGGGCATGGACCTCGATGGCGACGCTGTCGGGAGCGGGTCGGGAGAGATTCAACCAGACATTGTGGAACAGCCCCAGAGCGTAGACGTCCTGCACCCCGCGGATGGCGGCCTCGAGATCGAATCGGTCTGTGGGCCTTACGCCGAACCGGCTTCGGATGAGATCGGCGTCGGCGACCAGGGTGTCCTTCACCTCGATGGCGCTGACGTACGCCCGGCCGAGGGCGCCCTGATCCAAGGTGTGCATCGGCGGAGCGGCGGGCTGGGGCGGGACCAAGGCGCGGATCGAGTCCAACTTCGCGCGGGTCGCCTGGGCGCCGCGGGCGATGAGCCAGTCGATCCTCTCGAAATCCATGACGGCGTGGCGGCCGAGCCGCGGGGTCACGACCAGGTCGGCAAGGCGGAGTTGCTCAGGCTTCTGGACCCGCATGAAGAGATTGACTGTTTGGGTCACGATTTCGGCGACGTCGCGCGGCTTCTCGGTCAGCGCTTCGGACCCCTCGGCATCGACGGCGAGCACGGCATCCGGGTCGAGTGGCAGCAGCGCGGGCGTGGGGATCAGCTCTAGAACGCCGCCATCGACCAGCAGACGATCGCCGATGCTGGCCGGATGGAAGACGAAGGGGATGGCCATGCTGGCCCGCAGGGCCTGGGCCAGGTCCCCCTCGGAGAAGAAGATGACCTCGCCGGTTGTGATGTCCACCGCCGATGCGCGAAACGGAACCCGAAGGCTGTCGAAGTCACCCCCCGCCGCGTAGCTGGCGGCCGCGGTGTAGCGGAAGAGGATCTCGCTGATGCGCTGCGCGTTGATGAGCCCGTAGGGCAGGTGGAACTCCCAGGGCGTGAAGTGGAGCGGGATGAGCGAGCTGCGACTGCCATAGAACCGGCTCACCAGGTCTGCGTTAGGAGACGGTTCCTCGGAGAAGATCGTCTCCCAGTCGACCGCCCGCGCCAGCTTGGCGATCTGATCACCCGAGTGGCCGGCCGCGTAGAGACCACCGACGATGCTGCCCATGCTCGTCCCGGCGACCGGACCGATGGGAATGCCGGCCTTCTCGAGGGCCTGCAGCACACCGATGTGAGCGATGCCCCGGGCGCCGCCGCCGCTCAGAGCCAGGGCCAGCCGCTTGGGCTG
>CAZZIF010000289.1:0-3129 GCA_964654025.1 uncultured bacterium | reverse complement strand
CAGATTGCCCCAGTCGTGAGCATCAGCGTGCTGCAGAAGAGGCCGACTGTCCACCTGAGGCGGGAAAGCCTGCCCGCAGGCCGTTCTCCCGAGGTCGTGTGCGAACTGTCCATGGGGGCAAGCCTACCGCGGGGGGGGACCTGGGCGCTAGTGGTGGCGTGAAACACTCGTGCGTGGAGCCGTCCCCGGGGCCGGCCGTCACGGTTCTCCCGGGGACGAATCGGATCATCCTCCAATGTGATTCCCCTCCTTCGAGGATACGGTGGGGCGACGGTGCGAGGCTACTCCGCACGTCGGAGAAGATGCCGACGAAGATGCCGAGGTAAACGCCGCAAACGCTTCATGCTAGAAGGGAGAAGAAAGATGAATCAACGAACCACCCACGCCGGATTGCCTGCACTGCCATGGGTCTTCCTGATCTCGTTGGCCGTGCTCTCACTAACGCCTGTCTCGCTGGAAGCAGCCGGTCGGTATGGCGAGAAGACGGGCCAGGAGGCGATGGGCCGAACCCAAGCGACCTACGCGCCCGACTATGAGTGGGCGGAGCAGGTGATGGGCATGAATGTGCAGAACCGAGCCGGGGAAGACATGGGCGAGATCGACGAACTCATCCTGGATGCCTCGGGACGACATGTCACCTATGCGATCGTTCAGGAGGGAGGCGTTCTCGGGATCGGAGACGAGGACTATGTGGTGCCGTTCCACGCTTTCCAGATCAGGCCCGCGCAGGGGGTTGCCTTTCTGGATATCACGCGCGAGGAGTTCGAAAAGGCACCGCGGTATGGAGAAGGAGAACGGATCGACCCGAGCGATGCGCAGTGGCGCCAAGATGTACATGACTTCTACGCACGCGCGTGCCCCTACTACGAGGTGGCCGGCCGTCCGTATGGCGAACGCGGCATGGAACAAGAAGGAGAGGCCACCCGGGGCGGGAAGAAACGCGCCGAAATGACCTCCCGCGAAAAAACCGAGATGACCCCCACCTATCGGCGAATGAGCCGCATCTTGGGTGCGGATGTAGCCGGCATCCGAGGCGAGGAGATGGGTCAGGTGGAAGACATTGCCATCGACATGCATCATGGCTGGCCCGTCTTCGCAACCGTTGAATATGGAGGGTTCCTGGGGATCGGCGATTCGGAGACGATCGTTCCCTGGGGCGCTATGGACCTGGAGCGCGACGAGCGAGTCGTTCAGGTGGACGCAACGCGCGAGCAGTTCGATCAGCTCGCGTTCCGTGATACCGATGCGCCCCGGTTGGGAGAACGAGACTATACCATGCGCGTCTACCGGGTCTACGACGTGGAACCCGTATGGATGATCTACGGATTCGCCGAGCCCGGCTCGGCCGGAGAAGGCGCGCAGGAGCACGAGAAGAAATCGAGGAAGGCCACGCAGGAGGAATACAAGAAGGAGTCGAAGAAGGAGCACGAGAAGGAGTCGAAGAAGGAATCGAAGAAGAAGCACCGCTCCATGGAAGAGGAGTATTGATCATAGACACGCAATGCTGCCGGCCAGAGTGATCACAGAGTGCCCAGACGTTTCTGCGATCACCGGTCTCCCCGCGCCGCCACCATTCTGCTTTCTGGTGGCGGCGCCAGTCTATCTACCTTTGCCCAGCTGCCCTACATCCTCCCTGAACCACGGGTCTGAGCCATCGGCCAGACCCATCGGCCAGACCCACCGGCCTGAGCCACCCCGCCACCCACCGATTCCCGCCCCAACCGCCCCATGCATTCCCGTCCGTCTGCCCCTCGGCCAGGGGGGATCCTTACCCATCGGCGCCCCGGGGTTCTCTGGCATGGCAGACCCGTCGCACCCGGTGCTACCGGTCTCACTTCCGGGGAATCTCCCATGCGCTGGGGTGTATGGAGACAGGTAGCGCCGGCCGCTACGGACCCCGCGTCGAAGTCCATGGTCCGATGCCCGCCAGATGCATCCAGCACAGAACGGTTTGCCTCGTCAGGGGCATTTCGCGGCCAGGCAACGCACCGTGTTCTATACTCCCGAACCTGGAGCGAAGCCATGCGAAGGATGTTGTGCAGAGTCGTTCTTGCGATGGCCTCTGTCGCTGGCGGTGTCTCCATGCCCTCGATTGCGTGGACGGCGCTTGAGCCGCCGGAGCGGGAAGACCGATTCGTGATTCACGCCGGCGATGCATCCGAGACAGAGCTGGGTTTGCTGAAGCGTCGTCTCGGAGAGAGCTACTCGCTGATTCGGAGCGTCTTGTGCGCCGCGGGCTTCGATTGGCGAGAACCCGAGCGACCTTTGATCTGGCACCGGTTCGAAACGGAGACTGCTTACCGGCGCCACTGCCGGACAGCCGAGGGACTGGAACTCCACTCATTCGACAGCTTCTACTCCGCATCGACCAATGTCGTCGTCTGGTTGGCCCATGAATCGGCGGATCCGGATACAGCGCATTCAGAGCGGGAACGCCGGCTCATCAGTCACGAGGCCGCCCACCAGATCGCTTTCAACTGTGGGATCCTGCGGAGGGGCGTGGTTTACCCATTCTGGGTATCCGAAGGACTGGCAACCAGCTTCGAGTACACCGGCCCCGAGGCGCCTCAGAGCCTGCCACCGAATCCAGCTCGACGAGCTAGCATTCTCCGGCAGCTTGCCTCCGGCTCGCTCTTGCCGATTGATCGCTTTCTCTTGCTGACGCAAGTTCCGCCGTCGTTGTATGCAAAGACCTCGGATCTTTACGATCAGGCATGGAGTCTTTTCCGATTCCTGCTCCACGAACATCCGCAAGCCCTTCGCGCCTACCTTGAGGAACTGAGCCTGAACGCCTGGATCCCGCCGACCGACGAGAAGCAGCGAGCTGCCTTCGAACGCGCCTTCGGGGACATCGGCGCGATCGAGGTCGAGTGGCGGGTCTACCTCGAGCACCTGTACCAAGAGTCCGGTCGTCCTCGGGTCCTCGTCCCCTGATAGGCCTCTTGCAGAGTGCCTCGATGCGGCGTTTGCGGCCTGCGATGAACGGCCTACTGCATCCCCCCGATGCGCGTACCGCCTTCTCGGCCGGCGATCACCGCATCGCCTTCTCGGCCGGCGCTCAGCGCATCGTTTCAGCGGCCGACGGCCGGAAGAGCGACCGCATCTCACCCCAGCTGACCGAGCGAACCG
>CAZZIF010000288.1:0-5318 GCA_964654025.1 uncultured bacterium | reverse complement strand
GGCGCTGGAGCGAGCGGGACAACGCCTGGTTCCTCATGGCCGAGGGGACCCAGGGCAAGGCGTTGGGGAAGGCGACCTTCGCGCTGTCGGTCTTCGAGGCCACGGGGCAACTGGTCGATGGCGAGCTGCGCGATGCATGGTGGAAATCCTCCACCGGGCTCTATCACAACCTCAACCGACGGCACACCCTCGCGACTCGGCTGCGGATGGACCTGTCGCGCGGCCTCTATCCTCAGCACATCTTCACGATGGGCGCCGACAGCGGTCTGCGCGGGTTTGAGGCCCATCGCTTCTACGGTGAACAGGTGCTCCTCTGGAATCTCGAAGATCGCTGGATCCTTCGCGAGGATCTACTGGGTTTGATCTCGATCGGGGCGGTGGGCTTCGTGGACGGCGGCCTGGCCTGGTCCGAGGGTACCCACCGCGACGCCAAGCCGCGGGTGGGCGCGGGGGTGGGGCTCCGCCTGCTCGGCAGCCGGACGCGGGGGTTGTTCGTCACCCGGGTCGATCTGGGCTATCCTGTTGTCGGTGAGGAAGATGAGGATGGCTGGGTCCTCACGATCGCCGGCGGGCAGGCGTTCTGAGTCGCTCCTTCCCGAGCCCCTTATCCAAGGCTCGCACCGGCCCGGCGCATGCGCTGCAACCCTATGGATCTTGCGGGATTGGACCCTGTCTGGGGTCCCGTTGACACTGGCCCCAAATTCCCTCATAATATGTAGCGAGCGGGTTTCTAACTTCGGTTGGAAAGCCGTGGCATGCGATGTATTCGCAGCCTGGATGCGGTGCGATGTCCCCTTCGTCGTCTCCAGGGAGATCGAGCCCTCCAGGCGAGAATTCCATTTTGTGCTGAGCGAGCGGTGAGGGGGTACGGGCAGAAAGGGAGGTAGTTCTGGGTAGAGGGTACCTTGGGTGAACTCCCGATGATCCTTGTGATCGCACTGTCTTATTCACTGCTAGCTCGCATGCCCCCGTGACAGAGAGTCTGTCACGGGGGTTTTGCATGGGCGCCCAGTTCGTGCATCGTCATGCCAGCCGACGATACGACTAGTCGGCCACGACCACCCGGCAGGCAGCCCGTGACGAACCGTGCGCGATCCTCAGGAAGTAGACGCCCGCCGAAACCGGTTGCTGCTTGCGATCCCGCGCCGGCCACCGCAGCACCCAGTGGACGAGGCCCGCGGGGGCGGGTTCGAGTCCGGTGATCAGGCGGCCGTTGACATCACAGACCCAGGCCCGGATCGGCTCGCCGTCGGCCAGGGCTTGGAAGCTCAACCGAAATTCGTTGCCCGGATTGGGATCGAGGAGCCGGATTTCGCGGAGGTCCGCGCCCTCACAGATGATGCCGTGGGGCAGATCGAAGTCTGAAGCCGGATCCGTGTCGCTCCCGGATCCGCTCCCGGATCCGGTACCGGGGTCGGTCCCGGGACCGTGCCCGCCCCCGCCGTCTGTTCCCGAACCGCTCCCATCGATTCCACCGCGGGGATCACCGGCATCGGCCAAACTCCCGTCGAGGATGATGAGGCCCGTGTCGGCGACCACCGGATAGAACTCGGTGGTCTCGACGTCCCACACGTGCCACTCCTCGAAGACCAGGGGTGTTTCGCCCTCGTCCAGCAGGCCGGTGAAGAAGAGGTCGGCCAGCGCGCCGGGCCCGTTCACGTAGAGGCCCGGGCCCAGAATGACGCCCTCGATGCGGATCAGGGCCTCGCCTTCTTGTTCGACGAGCCACCACAGGGCGAACTGGGGATCATCGAGCAAACCACCGACCAAGGCGGAGTCGAAGACGACGACAGTGGGATCGTAGGAAAGACGCACCTGAAATCCACGCAGGAAAGGCACATCGTCCACGTTCAGGGAGACCGATCCCGCGTGACCGGCGCCGTAGATGAACTTCGGGTCGGGATCGAAGAAGAGTTCTGCTTCCGGCCCCACGATGACGTGGGCATCGTAGGTGGTGAGGGGTTCGATGGGCAATCCTTCGCAATCGCGCACCGATGCATCGGCAATATGGAGGGTGGTCTCCTGCCGGTTGGCGATGGCCTCGAACCACAGGTCTAGAATCTCGCCCGGTCCGGCCACACACTCGTCGACCGGGATGATGTAGGCTTCGACCTCCACCACGCCCGGTTCCTCGTCCAGTGACCAGTAGAGGCCGTAAGGCGGTGAGTAGTCGGCGAAGAGCGCGCCGGGTTCGGCGTCGACGAATGCCAGCAGCTCGGGATCATAGGTGATCTGGATCGTGAAACCGCCCAGACTGTCGACCTCGGTCGCAACCACGCTGGCGGTGAAGACCTCGGATGAATCGGCATAGACGGTTTCGGGGTGGAAGTGCAATTCCACCGCCGACGCCAGACCGGGCAAGGTCCAGATGCCGAGGAGAACGGTGAGCATCCGCATCGCTTGCACTGTCATCGGTACCTCCTGGAGACGGGCCGCGCAGAGCGGCCACGCCTCGGTGTTCTGCGGAACTAACGTAGCCGGATCGTCTTCTGGATCCACGCGTCAGCGGCGGTATGCAACCGGACGAAGTAGACGCCCGGCGGCACGGCGTGTCCTGCGCGGTCGCGTCCATTCCAGGTGATCTGGTGGGTTCCCGCGGCTCGCTCGCCCGCTGCCAGCAGGGCCAGGGAGCGTCCGTTCAGATCGTGAACCGAGAGCTGGATCTCCTGACCCTGCGTCAGGCGGAAGTGAATCGTCGCCTCGTGCGTGAAGACCGCCGGCAGTCGCAGCGCATCTTCGGCGGGGATGGCAATCTCCGGTTCGGGCAGCGCCACCTCCATCGCTGTCGTTGGGATGGGCTTCGAGGCAAGCTCGCGGTTGTGATCATCTCGTGCGCGGAAGCCGGCGATGCGCACCGCATCGTGCAGGTCGACTGCGCTCAATGGCAGTCCGGTGTCCGCTTCCCTTGCCGGCGCCGCATGGGGCGCCGCGTGCGGCGTCTCGAACAGGAGGATCGCGTGACAGCCGTTCTGTTCGACCACCCCGTTCCACACGGCGGCGTCGAGCCAGAGCAGGCCGTCGGCGCCTGGGCCTGCGAAGAAGAAGTGCGATCCGGACTCCTGCCACAAATCTCCACCGACTGCGCTGGTCAGCACCCAGTCCGGATCACAGGCCAGCTTCAGGCTGGCCCCCTTCAAGCGACCCGGATTGCCGGCGAGCTGTACACGGACCTCGATCCGGCCGTCCGCTCGCGGTCGTAGCTCCAGGCGGGCCGTCATCTGCGCATCGTTGCCGCTGGTCGGGATTGCGGGGGGAACCACGCCGGCCGCCGCGGCGGCAGAGGTCCCCGTACCGGTTCCCGCCGCGCGGGCGATCGCCCCGCCGGCTCCCGCTGTCCATGACCCGGGTCCGTCCAGGACCGGCGGTACCGTGTTCTCGTAGTTGTTGGCCAGGAGAATCAGGTCATCGAATTCGACCTGGTTGTCCGTGAGGGGCCGGCCGAAGCGCCCGTAGGTGTCCGTGGGGCCGATATCGCAGATCGGGTTGTAGGCTGTGTCCCCTTCGGCGGTGTTGTAGGCAAGACTCAACACGAGCACATCGTAGATGTCGACCACCTGGGCTCCGCCGGTCGCAAAATCTCCCAGCCAGTAGGCCAGGGATCTGTCACGAGCCTCGGAGGACGGGGCGGCGAAGTTGAGCGCCGCATCGTATGCGAAGGCCGTGTAGTAGTAGTAGTCACGGACGTCGGGTGCATCCGCGTAGCTGTTGTCGCTTCCGTCATAGATGAGATCCCAGCCCTCGGCGAGGGCTTCGGCCGGCGAAGCCGGCCAGGGCGGCTCGCCGCCCGGATCGGGGGGATCATCGTATTCGGGGTAGTTCCCGAAGCCGCGGCGGAAGAGCTTCAGCCCCGCGAAGTCGGAGGCCGGATTGGTCCACGCCAGATCCACGCTGAGATCGCTGTTGGCCGTGGGGAACGCGAGCAGGCCCGTGATGTTCTCGGGCGCGGTGGTGTCGATCTCGAGCGGCCCCAGGTGTTCGGTCGTGCCGGCGTTGCCCACCGAGTCATAGGCGGCCACGTGCGCATAGTAGGTGCCGTCGGGAAGGTCGGGGTACCAGCGCGCATGTTCGGAGGAGTCGGCCTCGAAAGGCACGAAGTGGTCGTACGCGCCGGCCGGTCCCGGGTCGCTGGTGGGGCTGGCGTCGAGCAGGAGATAATATCCGCTCACACCGGATGGACACGTACCCGCGTCGAGTACCGCCGACCAGGTGACCTCGAGATCGTCGGCCGAGACCGGTACACCGGCCGGGTGGGTCGGACTGCTGGCAACCGGAGTCTCCGGCGGCGTGATGTCATAGGAGACCAGGCTGCCGGCATACTCCGAGGTCAGAGGCAGGTTCTCGGGATCGCGCAGGACGCAGCCCTCAGCCAGGAAGTCGATCGGGGCACAACCATCGGGCGGCTCGGGGGTGACAGCGGTCAAGTCGATCAGGACCAGGGCGCCCTGGCCCGTGATGCCGCCGGTGGCGCCGAGCACGGCCCCATCGATCTGGAGCACACCGGTGGGCTCGAGGAGGTGGTTCAGATAGTGCTCCTGAACCGCCAGAAGGGAGCCGGGCAGAACCGCGGTGACCTCAACGAGGTCGGCCGGATAGGTGATCTCGAGGTGGAATCCTCGGATGCCGGCCTCGGTTGTCTGATTGTCGTCGAGCAAGATCTCGACCCGGGCGCTGTCGAACCCGGCGCTGCCCGAGAGGAACGCCTCCTCGGGTGCGAGGTAGATTTGGCGCACCTCGCGGTCGAACCGCACCTCGCGGTCGAACGCGCCCGGCACGCCGGGACGCGCGGGACCTGCCGGCCTGGATATGGGACCTGCCGGCCTGGATATAGGACCTGCCGGCCCGGCATTCGCGGCGGCGGTTTCCGTCAGACTGCCCAAACCGATCAGACCGGCCAGAGCTGATAGAACGACGAACGAAACAAGAGCACGGCCTGGTTTGCCACATGCACGGGTGCCGACGGATCGTGCGGGACCACGCGGGCGGGACATCCGGTGCCTCCTCTCTGGACGGGGCTTCACGATCAGTAATCCCACGAACTATCTGGTCCGGATGGTAGCGCCGCTTTGAATCGGCCGTCAAGGGATAGTCTTGGCCGGCGCCACGCCACTGGGCGTGATGACCGGCTTCAGCCTATCAATCGGGCGTCGGTTGGAACTGAGCGGGCCGGGCTCGCTGGAGCGTTTCCCGGTGGTCGAGGAAGAACCCGTGCTCGGGGTGGCGGTAGGCACGGTCGTTGGCCGCGCGGCTCGACTCGTAGAGGTCCTCGTCGCCGCCCTCGTCGATGAACAGCGAGAAACTCGTGCCGCCATGATAATCGT
>CAZZIF010000287.1:0-5335 GCA_964654025.1 uncultured bacterium | reverse complement strand
CCCAAGTCCCGTTGCATCAGCCGCCCGATCATCATCTCCATGCGTGCCTGCCGGATGTAGCGCTCGCGCAGCTCATCCTCGGTGAGCCCTTCGAGCTTCAGCTGGCGCTGAAACGCCTCCTCGGAGCCGATTTCCTGTTTGTTGCGGGCGATGGCTTCATCGACCGCCTGGATGACCTCGCCCTCGTCCACGGGAATCTCCTGGGCCAGGGCCTCCCGGTACAGCACGAGCTGATCGATTTGCTGGTCCAGGATCTGCTCTCGTAGCTCAGCGACCTGTGCCTCATCGTTGCGATTGATCCCCATCGTCTGGATGGCCAACTCGAGCTGCGCCTGTATCTCACTGCGCAGGACCGGCTCCTCATCGACCACCGCCACGACGCTCTCGACGGGCCCCTGCGCCATCGCTTCGGAAGAGAACCCCCAGAACGGGCCGAGCGGGGCCAGCAGAAGCACCGAGAGCAATGCCACGGCGAGCAGTGCCACGACCCTCCGCCGACCAGACGCCGACGAGCGCGCCCGGCCGGACGCAGGGTCATTGACGCGACCGGCTCCGGCCCGGGCGCACACAAGGTCGTTCATGCCATATCCTCCGGCCCCGTGGTGGCCATGATGGTTCTTCCCGAGGACACGGCCCCGGTCGTCTGCATGCTGGAATCGGTCTATCGTCTTCATGAGCATCCTCTTGAGCATCCTCTTGCCTTCGTCCGCACGCCCTGCCCCCCGCCCGTCCGCCCCGCCGGGCAGAATACTGGACTGGCTGAATCCATCCAACCCCTAAGCCCGGCGCGCGGTAGCTGCCCAGATCAGCCAGCCGGACACGTTTCGGCGTCACAGAAAGGGGGAGAACGAACCGACCTAGGGAAATGGCAACTCCATGCTATGCAACACGCGGGTCGGCCCACGGGTCCACACACGCGATCGTCAAGAAAGGAGCAGAGGGTCAGGCCGATGCTCAAAGCATATCAACCCACACGGGCCGCCGAACTGATCCGTTCGGGGTTTGCCGGCCTCCTGCATCAGCAGGCCGAGGAGAAAGGCCTGCACCTACAAGTCTGGTCGCTGGAGATGATGGTGCTCTACGCCACGGCCAGCTCACCCACCGACGAGGTCGTCCGTCGCATCCAGGCCCTGGCCGAGCTGGCGGTGGTGGAAGGATCGGCCCAGCAGGATCTCCTGCCCGATGGCCGGGCGGTCTTCGCCCTGCCGCTCCATGCCGACACCGGTCCGGCCCTGGGCATCCTGACGGCGGTCTCGCGGCGAGCACCGGAAGCAACCACCGGTCCATTCAAGCAGGCGCTGCGCACCCTGGCGGTGGCCATTGGCTCCCATCTGTCCCTGGCACACCACACCTCGGGACAGCAAGAGGAGCTGACGACGCTGCGCGACGAACTCGGTATGCTGCGGCGCATCTCGACCCGGCTCAACACGCCCGAGACCAGCCTGCAGACGGTCGAGTTCATTCTGCAGCAGGGCTGCGCTCCACTGCAGGCCGACCTGGCGATCCTGCAGATTCCCACCGTCCGCCAGCCCCTGCTCTGCGCGAACCCGTATCTGGATCCGCCGCGGCTGGAACTGAGCGAGCCGGCCGCACGCCAGCTGGCCGGCCGGCTATGGTATTGCCTGGGGCGCTGGCCCGGAGAACGGGTCCACGGCCCCCTGGACCAGCTTCTTGGCCCGTCGGCACCCTTTGCCCGCCCGGTACAGGCCGCTCTATGCCCCGTGCAGCCCGAGCAACCCAAGTCCGGATTCCTCGCCGTGCTCCGCGCCGGGGCAACCCCCTACAGTCCGCACGACCTGCAGCTTCTGAACGCCCTGGCCGAGCAGGCCTGCGTGGCGCTGCGTAACGTGGGCCTACAGGAAAACGTCGGCCAGTTCTTGATGTCCACCGTCAAGGCCCTGGTGAGCACGATCGAGGCAAAGGATCCCTATACCTCCGGTCATTCGGCGCGGGTCAACCTGATCTCGATGCTGCTGGGCAAGCAGATGGGCCTGGTCCCGGACGCGCTCGAGGAACTGCGCTGGGCCAGCATCCTGCACGATGTCGGCAAGATCGGGATGCCGGAGGCGATTCTCAACAAGCGGGGTCCGCTGAGTCCGGAAGAGTTCGAGATCGTCAAGCAGCACACCTGGCGCGGGCATGAAGTCCTGAGCCACATCGGGCAGCTCAAGGGTGCCAGCCAGGCGGTGCTCTTCCATCATGAACGCATCGACGGCGGCGGCTATCCGATGGGCATCACCCGCTCGGCCATCCCCCTGGCAGCGCGCATCATTGCGGTCGCCGACACCTTCGACGCCCTGACCTCGAACCGGCCGTACCGCCAGGCAGGCAACGAGGAGATCGCATTCGCCGAGATCCGTCGGGTGAGCGGCGTGCAGCTCGACAGCGACGTGGTCGACGTCCTCGCCGGGATGATCCCCTTCCTGCGCGACAACCGCATCATGCTCGAGACCGCCGCCGAAAGGTCGGCGTGATGTTGGCGCACGCTGGGCCTCACGTTGGCGCACGGCCGGCCTGACGCTGGCACGCGGTCGGCCTCACGTTGGCGCACGGTGAGTCCCACCGCGAGCGGTGCGGCACGCTAGGCGAATTCCACGACGATCGGGGCATGGTCGGAAGGCCCATCATCCCCCGCGAGGTCCGAGACGATCCACGTCGCCACCGGCTCGCCGGGAAGGCCCCTTCCGAAGAACCAATCCAGATGCAGGGGAATCCCGCGTTCCCGGAACGGCAGGCACCGCTGCAGGAGCCGTCGCAGCGGCGCGGCCAGCCCATCCCCCTCCTCGATGAGAGCCAGTGGCGCGTGGGCGGTGGCCCCGGAGGCATTCAGATGCGCCCACTGGTACCCGGCTTCTTCCATGACCGCGAAGAGCGGTTCGCGTCCGGCGCGCCAGGGCTCATCAAACTGCTCCCGGAGACGGCCGCGCGGGGTGAGCAGCAGCCGCAGCGCCCCGGCAGCGGTTCGGCACAGGGAGCCCCGCGAGAAGGTGTGCGTGTTGAGGTCTCCCGAGAGAAGAACCTGCTCGGCCACCTTCCCCTGCGCGCGCACACGCCGGCAGAACGCATCGGCGCCGCCCAGGAAGGCCTGCATCTGGACGGCCCGCCCCAAGGCACTTCCCCGGACCTCGTGGTGGGCGGTCCCCGTCACCAGCCCCCCAGGCAACGCGAGGACTAGCCCGATCCGTTGTCCCAGCCGCTTCTCGCCGAAGGGGAACATGTCGAAGCTCTCGGGCAGGGGGATGCCGCTCCAGGCCAGGGGCCGCACCCGAGTGAGGACGGCCACGCCGTGCAGACCGGTCTCGTTCTCACCCGGCGCGTCGCCGTCGGCTCCCGGTCCCTTGGTGAGTTCGAGGTAGTTGGGCTGGAACACCCAGTACAGGCCCAGACGCCGGGCGAGTTCGGCCGCCACATGGCGATTTCGTGAACGCGCCATGCCGACGTCGACCTCGTTGAGTAGGATCACATCCGCGCCAGCGAGATGCGGATGCGAGGCCAGCGCCTCGAGAACCCCCTCGAAGGCAATTCCCTTCAGGATGTTCCAGTGAACGATGCGCACGGGCCGACCTACAGACCGGCTCGGGGGTGGATCCGCCCCTGAGCCCGCCGCTGGGGCCGCCGCTGGGGCCGCCGCTGGGCCCGCATGCGGCATACGGAGCAGCTTCGTGACGGCTGCCCCCCACTGGCGCCAGAACGGCGACTCTTCGAGCGCCTCCCGGCTAGGGATCAGCCGAAGCGACTGACACCAATCGCGGATCTCCTCCGGGCTGGGGGAACCGCGGGGCCAGTCAGACACCGGGCATCGCCTCCTGGTGCAACTGGTCCAGTCGAGTTCGCACTTGCTCGGCCTGGACGCGATCGCGGGAGGAGATCAGCAGGGCTTCTGGGAATTCCGCCCGTCGGCCGGCCAGATCTTCAGGAGAGAGCAGGTCGGCCTTGTTGAACACCAGCAGCGTTGTCGCTGGCGGCTGGTCCATCAGATCCCGGATCACCTCTTCGACCGCCGTCATGTGTGCGCGAAAATCGTCATGGGATGCATCCACGACATGGATGAGGCACTCGGACTCGCGTACCTCGCCCAGGGTGGCCCGGAAGGAGGCTACCAGGTGGTGGGGCAGCTTGCGGATGAAGCCTACCGTGTCCGACAGAAGCAGCGCCTCGGGCGGCCCCCCCTCGGGTGGCAGACGCAAGGTCAGCCGTCGCGTGGTGGTATCCAGTGTGGCGAAGAGGCGGTCCTCCTCCAGAACCCCGGCCCGGGTCAGCGTATTGAAAAGCGTCGACTTACCGGCGTTGGTGTAGCCAACCAGGCTGGCGCGGTAGAGTCGCTGGCGCCGCCGCCGCTGCGTATCGCGCTCCCGCTCGACCGCCTCGAGGCGCCGCTTGAGCATGCCAATGCGCTGGCGCACCCGCCGACGGTCGACCTCGAGCTGGGTCTCGCCGGGCCCCCGGGTGCCGATCCCGCCGACTTGGCGCGAAAGGTGCTGCCACAGGCCGGTCAAGCGGGGCAGCATGTACTGAAGCTGGGCCAGCTCCACCTGGATCATCGCCTCCCGGGTTCGTGCGCGCGAGGCGAAGATGTCCAGGATGAGTTCCGTGCGGTCGATGACCTTGCGCTCCAAATGGCGCTCTAGGTTCCGTCCTTGCGCGGGCGACAAATCTTCATCGAATATCACCAGATCCGCGGCGCGCTCCTCGCACAACTCCTTGAGGGTATGAAGCTTGCCCTGGCTCAGGAACGTCGCCGGCCGGATGGCGTCGCGCCGCTGGTAGAGTCGTTCGACGACCTCCGATCCGGCCGTCTCGGCCAGCAGCCCCAGCTCGCTCAAGCTGGTGTCGGTGGGAAGGTCGGTGCGACGGCCTGGCCTCCAGTTCGCCTCGGCCGGTGCCTGCGCCCGCCGGCCGGTGGAGTGGGCTGGGTTTCCCTGCCGCGCCTGGGTCGCTCCCGGCCCGCCTGGGTGCGGCGCGTTAGGTGGATGTGACAGCCCCACCAGAATTGCTCGTTCGGGCACTCGCCCCGTCTCGATTGTCAATCCGATTGATCCTCCCTCTCGTCCGTATCCGTGCCGGGCTCCACGCCCACCTTGATTAGACTGGGGATCACGGCGGCGGATCAAGCCGATTCGACCGCCGACGCCCCAGCCGGAACCGCCCGGGGCTAGATAGAACCGCCCGGAGCCAGATAGAACCGCCAGGCCCCGGTCAGAACCGCCGCGCCCCGAACCGAGCCCGACACCTCGGATCCAAGCGTCAGGGGCTCGGACTGCTCCTCTTGCCGGTTCAACGACATTTACCGTATGATACTTCGCCCCACCGGCAGATTGGTTGCGAGGGGAGTTAA
>CAZZIF010000286.1:3665-5380 GCA_964654025.1 uncultured bacterium | reverse complement strand
GGCCGATCCTTGGCGGGTCGATCCCTGGCGGACCGGTCCTTGGCGGATCGATCCCTGGCAGGTCGCTCCCTGGCGGGCCGATGCCCGGCAGGTCGGTCGCTGGCGAGCGGACACCCTCCGAGCAGATGACCGCGTAGGCTGATCTGGCTCGCGAGTTTCGTCCACCGGTCGGGTCTCTCCTTGCGTCTCCTCTTGCGTTGGAACCGTCCGTTCGGAATCCTCCATGGGTTCGTCCTTCCCTCTAGGCCTGTTTCTGGGTTGTCAGCCCCACCTTGTTCACTGCGCGGGTGATCTTCTCGATGTGATCCTCCAACACCCCCGTGTAGCCGATCGCGAGACGAAGCAAACCGGAGGAGAGTCCCATGGCTCTTTGTTCATTGACAGGGATCTCCGAAGAGGTCGAGGAGCCGGAACAGGACATCAACGTATCGAAATACCCCAGTGAGACCGCGATCAAACCGAAGTGCTCCGTGTTCTGGAGTTCGTTCATGAGCTGGTTGGCCACATCATTCGTGCCGCAATCCAGTGTCAACATGCCGCCGTATCCGTATCCCTCATTCATCATGGACTTGAATCGCTCGTGCTGTGGATGGGAAGAGAGACCCGGGTAGCCCACCGGAAGCCCCATGTCCGCAAGGTGCCGCGCGATGGCGCTTGCCCGGCGCGAATGCTCCCGCATACGAATGGCCAAATGCGGCAAGCGCTGGATGAGATCGAACGCTACCCGTGGATCCATGGTGGCTCCGAGCAGCATGAGCCGACCCGTGTGCAAATCCATGAGACGGCCCACGAAGTCCGTGTCGGCGCAGACCGCGCCCGCGATCACGTCACTGGCGCCGTTGATGAACTTGGTCATCGAGTAGATCACGATATCGGCGCCGAGCTGCTTCGGGGAGAAGAGCAGAGGGGTGAATGTGTTGTCGATAACGAGCTTGATGTCGTGCTTGTGCGCCAGCTCTGCCAGAGCAGGAATGTCGGCGACCTTCAGCGTGGGGTTTCCCAGGAGCTCGGTGTAGAAGACCTTGGTATTGGGACGAATAGCCTTGGCAAACGCCTCCGTATCTGAGGGGTCCACGAACGTTGTCTCGATGCCCATGTCCGGAATCAGATCCGCCAGCAGCGCATGGGTTCCGCCGTAGACGGTGTTGCTCGAGACGATGTGGTCACCCTGCCTGCAAATCTGAAGAAGCGTCGCGGATATGGCGGCCATGCCGCTTGCCGTGCAGGCCGCGAACTCGGTGCCCTCCATGGCGGCCAGATAGCGCGCCAGAACATTCACCGTGGGATTGAAGTGACGGCTGTATAGAAAGCAGCCGCCCTGGTCGGGGCCCTGCGTCCCGCTGAAGATCTCGGGCATCGTGCCTGACTCGAGCACGGTGAACGTCGACGCCCGACAGATCGAGGGGGCCACACCTCCATGCTCGCCGAATTCTCGACGTGCTGTCACCAGTGCGCGTTCCGGATTATGCGTCTGTTTGTCCTGGTTGTGATTTGGGCGCATGACCAACCTCCCAGCGTCACGGGCCTGTAAGCCATTTACGCGGTTGCCTTTATGAGATCACTGCTCCTTCTGGTGCCGGCGCAACTCTATTGCTATAGTAGCACGCTCCTGGGAATGTGAATACCCCGGTAATCCAGAATAACCGCCACTTCGGAAAACACTTGCGCTGATCCACTGCGTTGATCCACTGCGTTGATCCACTGCGTTGATCCAC
>CAZZIF010000286.1:0-3565 GCA_964654025.1 uncultured bacterium | reverse complement strand
TGATCCACTGCGTTGATCCACTGCGTTGATCCACTGCGTTGATCCACCGTCCGACGCCGACCCTGAGGACGGTTGCCTGGCGAGGCGATGCCGAGGAATCCAGCGGGATGGTGGCGTCGCGCCTGCGGGGGGGACCCAGCGGGGTGGTGATATCGCGCCTGCTGGAGAGGGGTCAGGCCAGGCCGGCTACTCCCCGCATCCGCTCACCAAGATTCCGCATATGGCGCCTGAGGCAAACGCAAGCTTCATCGTGATCTCCTGCGGCAATGGCGGCGATGATATCCGCATGTTCCTGCACCGCGAAGCGAGGCACACCTTTGGGTTCGCCGAAGTAGAACCAGTACAAGCGTCGGATTCTCGGCTCCAGGCGGCGAATCAAACGGATCAAGTCGGGATTGCCGCACTTCTCGATGAAGTGATCATGGAGAGCGCGATCAGCAGCCGACGCCTTGGCCACATCTCCTCCGAGCAGCGCCTCTTCGATCCGCTGGTTCTCTTGCTCCATGGTGGCGACATTCTCGGAATCCAGAAAGGGGAATGCCAGCGAAAGCGCCAGCACCTCGAGGACCTCACGGATGGGGAAGAGATGCCGCACGTCATCGGCCGAGATCTCGGCGATCCGGGTCCACCGTCCCGCAGCCGTCTCGAGCAGACCGTCGTCCTGCAGGCGGTTCATGGCTTCGCGCACCGGGGTGCGGCTCACCCCCATGGCGGCAGCGAGATCGTCATCCTTGACTTGCTCGCCAGGCTTGAGTTCGCCACTCTCGATCCGGCGCAATAGGGTCTCGTAGACTTGTTCGCTGAGCAGGGGGGATTCGCTGGAATGTCGACCTCGTCGTGCGGGCATCTTGTGCCTCTCTGTCTTTCCGGACCTGACTTGCCGCGCCTCGCGAACGGTGGTCCGGTTCCGTCGTGTCTGTGGTCTTCCATGGGCCGCAACGCGCTTCGGCCGCGTGCAGGATCCGGGTGGAGGATCCGGGCGGCTGGCGGCGTGCTGCAGCCGGGTCAGTGGTCCGGAATGTGGGCCACCGCGTGGGGAATCCGCCTTGCGTACTCGCCAAGGTTGTGTCCTGCAACCTGTTGTACCATGTCACGTGGTCTGCCGTAAGCTCATTCTGCCGCTACCGTCCGGGGCTATTGTCGGGGCTATTGTCGGGGCTACCGTCCGGGGCTACCGTCCGGGGCTACCGTCCGGGCTACCGTCCAGGGCTACCGTTCAGGGCTACCGTCCGGGGCTACCGTCCAGGGCTACCGTCCGGCAGCCCGCTTGAGGCCCTCGAGATACCGATAGCCGACGGGCACGGCGCCCACCTGGATCTGGGGTTTCGAGGCGCCGTGAAAATCCGATCCTCCCGTCTTCGTCATGCCAAGCTCATCCGCAAGGTCTTCGTAGTGTTGGATGAGAGCGGCAAGCTGGTGGGTATCGATGGTGTCGCTAGAAGAGCGGAAGTAGGGCTTGTTGCAGTCATAGCTGTAGATGGTTTCCAAGCACTCGACGCCCACCTCGGCGCACAGGCGAACCATCTTGTCGACCTGGGGATCGGTCAGTGTGCCGTCTTTCTTGTAGAGTGTGTTATAGGACCCTGGACTGGAAAGCACGGCCACCCCGCCTGCGCGACGCACCAGCGCAACACACTCTTCCAGACTAAGGTTGAAGGACTTCGGCACGTACCAGGGACCACCGAAGTCAGTGTTGGGGTAGAATTCCTGCGGGTGGATTTCAGGGTAGTACCGCTTGAGCACCGCAAAGATGTGTGGTCGGCGAATTGTCTCGCCTTTGGACTCTGCGAGAATCTCATCCTTCGGAAGCGAGATTCCCGCTCGCGCGAGGACGACCAGTTGATCGTCGAGCTTCGCGTTCTTGGCCTTCCTCAAGCGAGCCAGGATGTCATTGAGTTCGTCGTGGTCCGGGTCACAGTAGTAGGCCACCAGGTCGATCTCGACGAGACCACGTTCAGGGTCGTGAGCAATGCCGATCTCGCTCCCCGGAACGAACTCGATACCGAACTCCTCGGCCAATCGCAGCCCTTCCTTGGCGGCTCCGACCGTGTCGTGATCGCAGAAGCCGATCGCCTTCAGTCCCTTCTCGGCCGCGATTTCAAAGAGGCGACGCGGTGTCTCGCTCCCGTCCGATGCGGTGGTGTGAAGGTGGAGATCCACGAGACCCATGGGATCCGGAGCGTCCCAGGGGATTGAAGGTTCGGGAACGTGCATGATCCGTGAAACCCCTTTCAAGCTCTCTCTACCAAAGCAGTTCGGGATGCCTCTCTCTACCACAGCACTACGAGATACCTTGGCATCGTTGCTGCTCGATGTTGGCAGCTCGTGCCCGCGGCGTCTCTAGGCTCCTCCGCGCACAAACTTCTGCACACCCAGCGCAGTGCGCATCCCAGCCCTTAGCACACCGAGCCCATGGCACGCCCGGCCCATGGCACGCCCGGCCGATGGCACGCCCGGCCCATGGCACACCCGGCCGATGGCACACCCAGCGCAGTGCACATCCAGCCCATGGCACACCCAGCCCGTGGTACCCGAGACTCCGGTCCTTCTAGACCTCAACGCCAAAGGCGCCTTTGACCGCGAAGCCGGCGATGAGAGAGATCACGAAGAAGAAGACGAGCCAGTGGATCCCGAAGCCAAAGACAGCCAAATCCCGGGACGGCCATCCCTTGACCTGAATCTTACGAATGCCGCTCTGACCAGGAAGGGGCGGCTCCACCGGGTACAGCATGTAGGCTTCCGAAAACGCATGCCCGCGGGCCGGCGCCATGGGGGTGAGCCTATCCCCACTCTCATCGACGGTGATGCGTTTCGTCTCGGTACCTGCCGGTGTCTGAATCTTGAGCTCGTGCTCCCCAGGGGAGGTGACACGAATGCGCCACTCGATCTCGCCCAATTGAGGGATTCGCAGCGGGGGAGTGATCACATCCACGCCTTCGGATCCCGAAAGCACGATGGCGTCGCTCTCGGTCCAGGCCAGATCGCTGAGGGTTACGGTGACGGTGGCCTCTTCACCCGGTTGGAAGGGGCGCTTCTCG
The DNA here is from genome assembly GCA_964654025.1 of uncultured bacterium. Classification (GTDB taxonomy): domain Bacteria; phylum Eisenbacteria; class RBG-16-71-46; order CAIMUX01; family WJJG01; genus CAYQJL01. The sequence goes on along the minus strand of CAZZIF010000286.1, from coordinate 527 downwards.
TAGCGAATGCCCAAGTTGATCATGATGATCAAAACCGGAATCAAGATGAAGATCAGCGGCCGCAAGCTGTGCAGGAAGTAGCGGCCGGTATTCCCCAAGACGCGGATGATGGCCCGCAGCATCTGCAGCAAATCATCCCGAAAGAGCCAGATCTCGGCGATGTAGGCTTTCAGCAGGCCTTTCGCCTTGTGAATCGCCTTCTGGTTCGAGGTCTTGCCGAATATGAGCAGCATGACGATGCCGGTCAGAACCGAGATGACCAACAAGCCGACGACCGGATGCATGCTCTTGAAGGGAGCCATGATCACGTTAAAGATGCTGGTAAGAATCGACATGATCCATGCGACGATCGCCATGTGCCCACTCCTTGCCCTTCCACCATTCGTGATGCCGCCCGACCGATCGCAGGCCGAGCCTGCGTTGCCATCGCACAGCCGGCGGGAATCTCATCGTCCACGTCGCGGCCGTCGCGGCCGTCGTAGCCGTCGCGGCCGTCGTAGCCGCCGCGGCCGTCGTAGCCGTCGTAG
>CAZZIF010000285.1:0-5389 GCA_964654025.1 uncultured bacterium | reverse complement strand
GGCGCCATGCGGCCGGTGTCCGCATACGCCTGGTTCACCCAGACGAAGTTGAACTGCGCGTCGAGAAGCACGGCCATGAAGTGCGTGTGATCGAGAATTGCCGAGAGGATCTGGTTGCGCTCGTGAAGCTGCCGCTCGTTGCGCGCGAGCGCTTCCTGCGCATTGCGGATGTCGGTGATGTCGCGGCCGTTCACCGTGACGCCGGTGATGACGCCGTCCTGACGATAGGGGGTGTAGGTGACATCCATGCAGCGGCGGCCCTCCGCCGCGAAGTCGAACCACTCCTGATACCGAATCGACTCACCGCGCAGGCATCGATCGAGGCGGGGTTTCACGATCTCGACGAAGACGTCGTGGCCGACATTCTCCGCGACCGTGTGTCCTTCGAGTTCCGCCATGGACTTGCCCGATAGCCGCGAGTAGGCCTGGTTGACGAAGCGGTAGACGTAGTTCCGGTCGACCAGGGAGATGAAGTCGTCCGTGGAAGAGACGATTTCTTTGTGCGCCAGCAAGGCTTCCTGGGCGGTGCGGCGCTCGGTGATGTCGTGGTAGGTGACGATGACCCCATAGTCCTGGATCGGCAGCGGGGTGGCAGTCACCGTGATCCAGCGAACGTGATCTCGCTCGTCGACAATCCCCATCTCGCAACCGGCCACGGTGCGATTCTCCCGGAGGGCGACCACGCTGGCCCACTCTTCCGGAGGCATGGGGCTTCCGTCCGGGCGGACGATTCTCCATTGCGGCCCATCGATGGTTCGCGCTTCATGCTCGCCCCTGGAGATCCCCAGAAGCGCTTCGGCCGCCGCGTTCGTTTCGATGATCTTCCCCGTGGTGTCGGAGACCGTGATGCCCTCGGGAAACGACTCGAAAAGGGCCCGGTATTTCTGCGCCGCCGTCTCGAGGTCGCGCTGCGTCGCGCGATCGGCCGTGACGTCCCGGATGATCGTGCACGAGCGTGTCTCCCCGGTGGCGATCGTGAAGACGACCGAGGATACGTCTCCGAGAAAGGTGGTTCCGTCCCCCCTTCGCAGGATGATCTCGTCCCGGATCTGCCCTTCTTCGCTCCGCCTCCGTAAGTATTGCTCCAGCGTGGCCTGGTCGCCCCCGTAGAGCGCCGTCCGATCCGAGGCGGTCAGCTCCTCGGCGGTCATGCGGAACAGGGTGCATGCCGCGAGATTGGCATGCAGCACCTCTCCGGAGGGGGACCCGATCAAGATGGCGTCGAGGCTGGCCCGGAAGAGGGCCTCGAATCCGTCGGCATCCGCGCGCAGGGTGTCCCGCTCGCGAGTGAGGCATTCGACCTCCCGCGCAAGCTCGTCGGGAGGGAGGTGGCTGTTCATGGGTCCTCCGATCGGCCGGGCCGCAGAGATGCCCCTTCGCACCGGAAGGCGCACCCGATGACGTGAGCCACGCGGATCCTAGGAGACCGGATCAAGGTGGGCAACCCGATTCGCAAGGGCCGGTCCTCGGCCCGATGGAAGCAGGTCCCGGGGCTGCCTTCGGACACGCACAAGGAAGCCCCCGGCAGGCGGGTGAACGGGCCTGCCGGGGGCTTTGTGGTCAGCGAAGTCTCAGAGTCGGCCTAGAAGTCGGCCTACTTCACCAAGATCATCCGCTCGGTACGTTGCTGGTCGCCGGCCTCGAGCCGGTAGAAGTAGATCCCGGTGCCGGCCTGCTGGCCCGCTTCGTTCTTGCCGTCCCAGCTGACGACCTGGCGGCCGGTTGTCACCGGCCCCGACCAGAGCGTGCGCACCAGGGCGCCGGTGGCATCGTAGACCTTGAGGGTGGCCGACGAACGGCTGGTCGGCACGGCAAAGGCGATCTGCGTGCTGGCGGCGAAGGGATTTGGCAGGTTGCCGCTCAGGCTAAGGCGCGTGACCGCGGCCGGATTCTGCTCGATTCCCGAAGGATCCTCACAGGGGTTCGGGTCGCAGGCGATGTCCGCCCCCTGCCACACGCCGCCGGCCAGTGAGCAGTCTTCCTCGGTGTAGATGTAGCATTCGGTCCCGATGCAGCAGGCGCTCTCTTCCGCGCCGCCGCCGACATGACACTCCACGCCGTCGGTGTTGACCCCCAGCGCGCCGAAGCAGGTGGCATCGAAGCTGTGGACCGGATCCAGACAGTTCTTGAAGCCGCCGAAGCCGGTGTCGCTGTTCACGGTCAGCGGCACCTGGCCGCTGTAGTAGGCGTAGCCGGCGAACCAGTAGATCGGCACGATCGAGCCGGTCATCGTGTCGGAGTAGCCCAGCGAGGTGCCCTCGTTCGGCCCCGGCCAGTTAGGCGTGCTGAACTCACTGCCGCCTAAGCTGCAGTTGCCCCACTCGGTGAAATAAAACGTCGCGGGATCAAAGTCGCCCAACCCGAACTCGTATCCACACACACTGCGTTCTTCTTCCCACGCACCCAGCACGTACCAGATCTTGACATCGCCATAGGAGTCGATCCGCGGGTACTGCTCCTCCGTGCTCGTGATCGCGTACTGGTCCGCGTACTCCTGGCACCAGTCCATACCCGGGGAGTACTGGGCAGTGGAGGGCGAATGAGCGATCAAGACGCCCGCCGACAGATCGGTGCCCGGCGGGTAGCAGGGATTCGGGTCGCAGGTGTCTTCGGTCGGCAGGAAGGTGCCGTCCATCGCCTCGCATTCATCGTAGGTGACGATGTAGCAGCTGAAGTTGGCGCAGCAGGCGGCTTCTCCGCTGGGCTCACAGCCGATCAGATGGGCGCCGATGCCAGGGCAGTCGGGATTGTTCTGCCAGGCGCACTCGGAAATGCTCCAGAGCGTGAAGTCGTAGTTGTCCAGGTCGCAGAAGAGCGGGTCCACCGACAGATTGAAACCGGTCTCGGCCTGGTCGGCGATGCATCCGGTCCAGTCGCCTCCCAGGTTGCCATAGATGTTGGTGCACCCCAGCAGCGGGCTGTTGCCGTCGCCTTCGCAATGGATCGCGCCACCGCCGGTGCCGAAGGCCAGGATCGTGCGGTCGATCGCAGGTGAAGAGGCGTTGACGAGGTAGAGGCCCGATCCGGCCGTCGCGGCTTCATTCCCCGCGATCGTGACCTTGAACAGGCTGGGGCTGGACTGATCGCACGCGATGGCGCCGCCGTCACCGGCGGTGTTGAAGGCGCAGGTGAGCTCCTCCAGCGTGGCGTCGGAACCACTGGCAAGCAGAATCGCGCCGCCGTCGCCGGCCGCCGTGTTGTCGTAGAATGCGACTTCTTCGGTCTGGAAGGTACTGCCGTAGGCCGCAATCGCGCCGCCGCTGCCGGCCAGGTTGTTCTGGAAGATGCAGTCGATGATCATGGGGGAGGCCCCGTCGAGCAACAGCGCGCCCCCGGCATCGCCGCCGGGCAAGGTCGGGTCGGCATACCCACCCACGATCGTCAGGCCCTGCAGCAGGCTCTCACTGGACTGGCCGCCGGCCATGTAGACGGCCCGGTGCGGCGCGGCGGCACTGCCGCCGCAGTCGATGGTGCAGAGGGCCGGGTCGAGATTCAGGCTGACCAGCTCGAGCTCCTTGCTGCCGAAGTCGAGGTCGCGGTTGCCCTCGCCTGAATACACACCGTCCTCCAGCACGATCACATGGCCCGACTCGGCCGCATCGATAGCGGCCTGGATGGTCGGGAAATCACCCGTGCCGTCGTCGCGGAGCACGTGGACGCTGTAGTCGGGCTCGATGCGCTTGTACATGACCTCCTGCATGGGATCTTCGGATATGTACAAATCGTCGATGGCAAACCAGGTGTTGTAGGATCCGCCCCAGCCGTAGTTCATGTGGTACTGGTTGATGCCACCGTTGTCGCGCCAGCCGTCGCAGACGATCGCGTGTCCGGTGATGCGATAGACCATCGGCCGGCCCAGATTGATCTCGTCGACCACCTCCTGGAACCAGGTCTCAGGTGAGTGATGGATGCGGTTCTCGGCCAAGATCTGGTCCTTGTAGTGCATGTAGGCCGGCAGGATGTTGACGACATCGCTCGTGTAGGCGCCCGATCCACAGACGCCGTAATCCATCTCGACCATGATGCCGACCTCGTAGCACAGTTCGGCGACCGCGTGGCGAACCTCTTCGGGGCTGCCGGGATAGGCCTGGTCGGGGATATTCTCCCAGTCGTAGGCATCGTGGTAGGAAGCGCTGAGAGTACCGCCGCTGGTATTGCCGCCGCAGGACTGGTCGCCGTTCCAGACGTAGCTCGAGGAGCCCTCGCCGATCGGCGGCCAGTTCCAGAAGGCGGTGACCTGCGCGATCGCTGTGGCCACGCATCCGACCACGCACTGCCCGCCGTCGCCCTCGGGGGCGTACAGATTGTAGGGGGCCCCCTGGTGCCAGACCGAGGTCAGCAAGGGGCCGACCTGGGTCCGCTCATCCAGACCCGACCGGCTGAGTTCGGAGCGGAACTGCGCGGTCGGCTGCGTATAGGCGTCCCACAGCTGGCGGTGGGCCGTCCCGAACAGCGCGTCGGCCCGATCCGGCATCACCGCGTCGAGGCTGCCATAGGCATCGACGAACATGTCCGCGCGGCTCGCCAGCATTTCGCGGATGAGCAGCGCCGGGCCGTCCTCGTCGGCCATGTCGAGGTCGTAGCGATCCGAATAGGCCTTCACCGGCGGCATCTCTTTCATGACCGGCACGATGATGTGGCCCTGCGGGGCGATGTGGTAGAGCTGGCCCAGCAGACGGCCATCGACCACGATGGGCGTGGTCTCGGCGATCGTCGGCGTCGTGGAACCGCCCCAGTCGCCCTGGTCGCCCACCATATAGTCGAGCCAGTTCACACAGACCTGTTCCATTTCGCTCACAGTGGCGCGCTCCGCGTTGCCCGGCAGGGCGAAACAGACAAAGAGCGCCACGAGGAGGGTGGACATTCTACGCATGGCAATACCTCGATTCCTTCCAGGGAAATGCACCAGGCGCGCGAGATCCGGCCGGCCCGACCTCGGGCGGCGCTGGTGCGGTATCCGTGTTCCAAATCGGCGGTCGCTTCCCGAGCTGCTCCTCCAGCTGCCTCTTCAGCTGCTTCTCTAGTTGCTTCTCTAGCTGCTTCTCGAATTGAGGGCGCAACCCACGACCCGCATAATTATAGCGTTTTTCCGCGGGTACCAACAAGGCAAGGGCTCTGGGCGGCCCAGGGTTCTGATTTCACAACTTGCGCAAACACACGCAGATCGCCCGCAATGGCCGGTCTCCGCCTGCCTTCCCGGGGTACCGGAGGCAACGCGCGCGGTCACGGGGCCCGGATCGGCCGCTAGGCGTGTGGGCTCCCAGGAGCCCGGATCCACCAGGTGGCCAGGTGGCTTGGTGGCCAGATGGTCAGATGGCCAGATAGCCAGACGACCAGATGGCCAGCTGGCCTCCAAGTGGCCTGGAACGGACAGGCTCTTTGCGGCTAA
>CAZZIF010000284.1:1433-5404 GCA_964654025.1 uncultured bacterium | reverse complement strand
GTATCTGCCGGCGGGGTCTGGGGAGAGGATCGGTCCGATCCCGGTCGGGATCCGGGTACCGGCAGCGGAACCTGCCCAAGGTGGAGGGCGGCCGGGCGAGCCCGGCGCGGAGCACAGCACCGAGGGCAGTACCGAGCATAGTACCGAGCACAGCACCGAGCGCAGCGGCGAACACGGCGCCGCGTGCAGCAGCAGGCGCAACACGGAAAGGGGGTGGTCACCTCTGGGTCGATCCTAGGCCTAAACCCCTGTGGGTGAAGGAACTAGGCGGATTGTGCGTGGAAGCTCCATTCTGATAATGAGTAGGCAGTCATTAACGTGTTTCAGGGGCAAGAATTCGGGCGTCCGATGCGTATAGTTTACATGAGTGCACAATCTAACTTGACCGGAATCGGCCAGAAAATGGATACTATTATATAGGTCTACCTGTTGACCGGAGATGCAGTGACTGTGTGCTGGCAGGTAGCGGTGGTCGTGGATGGGATCATTGCGCCTCCGCCAGCCTACGAAGGAGACCCAGCTAATGTTCCACGATGAACCGAAGCTACGTAGGAGGCCCACCCCAACCCGCAGACGAAGAGCGGCGAGGAGGCGTCGCACCGCAGATGACTTCGTCGACAAAGCCATGGCGCTTCTGGAGCAGCATGGCAGCCACAGCGTGACTGCCCGCCGTTTGGCGAAGGAAATGAAGCTCTCTCAGATGGCGCTCTACAGGCACTTTGAGACCATGGACCACCTGATGGCTGTGGTCTGGAATCGAGGCTTCGCCCAACTCGGCGAGTACGTCGACGAGATGGACGAAGCGGCTGGCCGAGGGCTCAAGGGGTTTCGCGCTTCTCTGAAAGCGTACGCGCGTTTCGGAGTCGAGCACCCCTGGCTCTATCGTTTTCTTTTTGCACCGGGACCGCGTCCCGAAGTTTTCGGTTTGCCGAACCACGGGCTTGTTGCCTTGCAGAAGCTCCACGGCCGGCTGACCGATTTGAAGAGGGAAGGGTACGTCGCGGGGGGAGACGATTTGGCGGCTATTGCGCTGCATTTATGGTTTCTCCACCACGGACTTACCACGTTGGCGATCTCAGGACAGGTACCGAAGGTGGTGAACGTTGAGCTCAACGAACTCATTGAGAGCACTTCCGACCGCGCCCTCGAGTGTTTCGGTGTTGAACTCCAAGGCCAAACCGAGGCGCAGATGCCATCGGGAGGAGTTCCTCGAGGCAGCAGTCCAAGTCTGTGATGAGACTGGTCATCACAGTGTGACGGCACGTCGCATTGCCGAGACCACCGGACACTCGGCCATGGCGCTCTACCGTCATTTCAAGTCCATGGAGCACTTGCACGCTCTCATGTGGAACGAGTGTTTCCGCATGATGTTCCAGGAGCAGGACCAAGCCTGCGAGAAGAGCGGCACGCCCCGGGACAGACTGCGATGTCGATGTCGTGCTTTCCTCAAGTTCTGTAGCGATCATCCCAACCTGTATTGGTACATGATCTCGCATCGGCCCGAACCCGAGCAGTTCGAGGCCGAGAACCTGGGTGATCAGGGGTTCGACCGCTGGGTGGCGCTCTACAAGCGTGGCATCCAGATGGGCGTCTTCCCGAAGGACATGGATGTCGTTCGCTCGGCCCTGAGAACCGTCTATATCCTGTTGGGCGCCGGCTCCTTCATTGCCGTGCGCTCGAAAGGCGTCGGCGGCTTGGGACATGACGACTTGGTCGAGGAGGCCATCGAGATGGCTATGCCCGACATGCGCGTCTTGGTCCACAGATAGAGATCCGCCCCAGGCTGCTCGTGGACGCTGGTATGGGCCCCTGCGCGGGGGCTGCGGTGGCGTGTCCCGCCGTGACCCGTTGTGGTCCGCCGTACCCCGTGGCGGACCGGTGTGCCGCTCGGCGGCCCGATGTGTCCCTCGGCTGCCCGATGTGCCCCGCGGCGGCCCGCGCCTGATGGTACCCGCGTGCGCGATGCCCGCGCCTGATGGTACCCGCGTGCGCGATGCCCGCGCCTGCTCCTGGCGCCCTTCCGTATGTGCCACCTTGTATGCCACGTTTTGGGGGGCCGCCTCCAGATCACTGCTTCCGTGGTTCCTGCCGGCGCCACCTTGCGTTGTCTTCTTCCCGCGCGTGCATCCTGGCACACTCGTTTCGTTTTTTCCCTCGGCTCTCCCCTGGTTCTTGCCTCGGTTCCTCCCTCGGCCCTCCATCGGTTCTCCCTCGGTTTCTCCCTCGGTTCCTCGGTCCTGACATCGGTCCATCGCCGTCAAGTCGAGGTGGCACCAGGGGCCTTCCATCCGATATTCTGACCCGCACACTGTTAGGATCGGGCTAGACCCGGCGGACCCGGCCTCGCGCCCGGGCCCGGCGTGTCCGTGCCCGATGTCACGACTCGATCGAAGGGAACGATTCATGAAGCGGTTCTTCGTCACATTCGCCGCGGTCATCAGCGCGCAGGTGTTTCTCGTTTTCCTGGGCTTCCTGGTGTTGCTCATGTTCGTGGGCATGGCCATGGTCGGCGGAGCCGGCAAGGAACCCCCGATCGAGACCGGGAGCTACCTGGTGCAGAGCCTGAGCGGAGAGATTCCCGAGTTCGTTCCCGAGGGCAGCCTGCCGATCCCGCGCCAACCGATGAGTCACACGACCGTCCTCGAGAACCTCGAGAAGGCGCGGGTCGATGAGCGCATCGCCGGGGTCGTGCTCAAGATCGAGATGCCGGCGATCGGCTGGGGTAAGCTCGCCGAGATCCGCGACCGGATCGGGGAACTGCGCAAGGCCGGCAAGCCGGTCTTCGCCTTCTCCACCTTCGCCGCCAACAAGGCGCTGGCCCTGGGTGCCGCCTGCGACTCGTTCTATGTGCACCCGGGCGGGTACCTCTACCTGAGCGGCTTCAGCAGCGAACGCTACTACGTCAAGAACATGCTCGATGAACTCGGGGTCGAACCGCAGGTCAGCCAGATCAAAGAGTACAAGTCGATGGCCGAGATGGTCCTGCGCGAGGACATGTCGCCGGAGGTTCGCGAGAACGTGACCGGTGTTCTGGCGGAACTCTACGACGGCTTCCTGAACACCCTGGCCGCCGACCGCGGCGTCACCCGCACCCAGGTCGACCTGTGGACCGAGATCGCGCAGTTCGACCCGCCGGCGGCTATCGAGCACGGCCTGGCCGATGGGGCCCTCTTCTGGGAGGATCTGGCCGCACGTCTCGGGGGAGGTGATCTCGACGAAGGACTGGTGAGCGGCGAGGACTACGCGGCGGTCAAGCGTGCCAGTCTGGATCTGAAGGGCGACCACATCGCCGTGGTGCACGGGGCCGGCAACATCACCGCCGGCGAGAGCGGCTGGGTCTTCCCGATGGGTGTCACCATGGGCGATGAGACGATGGTCGCTGCGCTCCAGGCCGCACTCGACAACGACCGGGTCAAGGGCGTGTTGCTGCGCCTCGACACCGGCGGAGGCCTGAGCACGGCGAGCGACCGCATTGGTGAGATGGTCAGGCGGGTGGCGGCCGAGAAGCCCGTCGTCGTCTCGATGGTGGATATGACCGCCTCGGGCGGCTACATGGTCTCCTACCGCGTCAAGCCACTGGTCGCCAACGCGGGTGCGATCGTGGGCAGCATCGGGTCGATCAGCATGATGGGCGACATGACCGGTCTGGCGAACAAGTTCGGGATCACGATCGATCGCGCCACGGTCGGACCGCACGCCACTCTCTTATCGGCGTTCGAACCGATGAGCAAGGAAGAGTTCTCACGCTTCGAGATGATCCACTGGCGCCACTACAACGACTGGGTGGCCGGAATCGCCGAGCATCGCGGCATGACGCTCGATGAGGTCGACCGTCTCGCGCGCGGACGCATCTACACCGGTGAGCAGGCGGTCGGCAACGGCCTGATCGATGCCACCGGCGGATTCGATCAGGCGCTGGCGATGCTGCGCGAACAGGTGGGCTTGGAGGCCGATGCGCCGGTGACCTACGT
>CAZZIF010000284.1:0-1423 GCA_964654025.1 uncultured bacterium | reverse complement strand
CCTACGTGCACCTGCCCCGTCAGAAGGACATCTGGCAGCGGCTGGCCGAGGGCGAACTGATGGCGCTCGCCGACCTGGCCCGCGGCGAATCCCCGGCCGGACCATCGCAGGAGCAGATGTGGACCGACACGCTTCGCTTCTGGCAGCGGTGCCTATCGGGCGAGGAGAGTCTGGCGATGTGTTGGTGGCGATTCTAGGCCGGCTGCAGCAGCGGGTGCGTGACGGCAGTAGGCGGATGACGGCCATGGAGGCCGCGGTAGGAGAAACCTTAGATGTCCCTGACCCAGAAGATTCAGGATCTGCTCAGCAAGGTATCGCGTCTCTCGGCCGGTGGCGGCGAGAAGGCCATGAAGAAGCAGGTCGCCAGCGGCAAGATGACCGCGCGCGACCGCATCCGCTTCCTGCTCGATGAGGGCACCTTCCACGAATACGACCTCTTCGTCGAGCACCAGTGCCGCGACTTCGGGATGGACAACAAGACGTTACCCGGCGATGGGGTGATCACCGGCACCGGCATGGTGGGCGGATTTCCGGTATGTGTGTTCGCGCAGGACTTCACCGTCGCCGGCGGTTCCCTGGGCCTGGCGCATGCGCGCAAGATCACGAAGATCATGGATCACGCGATGAAGCTCGGCGTGCCCTTGATCGGGATCAACGACAGCGGCGGCGCGCGGATCCAGGAAGGGGTCAACTCCCTGGCCGGCTACGGCGAGATCTTCTATCGCAACACGATCGCCTCGGGCGTCATTCCGCAGATCTCGGTCATCCTGGGGCCCTGCGCGGGCGGCGCGGTGTACTCGCCGGCCCTGACCGATTTCGTCTTCGTGGTCGACAAGATCTCGAAGATGTTCATCACCGGTCCCGAGGTGATCAAGACCGTGCTGGGCGAGGAGATCTCGATGGAGGACCTCGGCGGCGCGCGGGTGCAGGCCCAGATCTCGGGCAACGCCCACTTCTACGCCGAGAGCGAGCAGGAGTGCCTGAACCAGATCAAGAAGCTGGTGTCCTTCATTCCGTGGAACTGCCGCAAGACGGCCGACTCCTTCCCGCCCAAGGAGCCGGCGCCGGGCCACAAGGTCGAAGAGGTCGTGCCCAGCGAGCCGCACCAGCCCTTCGATGTGCGCGATGTCATCCGGGCGGTGTGTGATGATTCCGATTTCTTCGAGATCCAGGAGCATTGGGCCGGCAATATCGTGGTCGGCTTCGCGCGCGTGACGGGCGATACGGTGGGTGTGATCGGCAACCAGCCCATGGTTCTGGCTGGCGTACTCGATGTTGACGCCGCCGACAAGGCCGCCCGCTTCATCCGCTTCTGCGATGCGTTCAACATCCCGCTCCTTACCTTCGTCGACACGCCCGGCCACCTGCCCGGCGTCGACCAGGAGCATGCTGGGGTGATCCGCCACGGGGCCAAGGTGCTCTA
>CAZZIF010000283.1:0-5406 GCA_964654025.1 uncultured bacterium | reverse complement strand
CCGTGGAGCAGTCGATGCGCCGCAGCACCGGCCCGCTCTCGGGCAGCGGAGGCGGAAGTGTCTCGGCCATCAACACAACGTCCAAAGGCGGCCCCCCCAGTCCAACCTCGATCTCCAGCACCCGCGCCTGGTAGACCGGGTGGCTGACGCGCACCTCACGAATACCGTCGGGGACCTCCGTGAGTTCAAAGCTCCCCGTGGCATCGGTCACCGCGCTGATCGCCGAATCCGTGCCGTCGGGATTGAGCAATACGGCCTGCGCCTGACGCAGCGGCTCCTCCAGACTGTTCTCCACCATCCCGATGACCGCGTGGGCGTGCTCGTCGGTGGCGAGGAAGATGTCTTGCTCGAGCCCATCTTCGGGAAGCTGGAGCGTGGCCTCGTAGGGATCGAACCCCTCACGCTCGGCCCGCAGGGTCAGCGGCCCCAGCGTCACGCCCGTCAGTTCGTAGTAGCCCTCATCGTCGGAGGTCGCCAGGCGGTCGCCGAGCGAGACGGTGGCCTGTGGCACGGGAATGCGCGTGCCGGGATAGTAGACGTGTCCCGATACGGTGTTGACCGAGGCGACGGCCATGACGACGGTCACCGTATCCCGTCCATCCGGGCCGGCATCGAACCAGACCTGTCCCTCGTGCTCTCCGGCGCCCAGCCCGGCGCGTTCCAGGTTCAGGGTCACCTGCATCGGCACCTGCGTGAGGGTGCCGGAGGAGGTCACCAGCTCGATCCACATCTCGGCAGCGCCGGCGGTCCACCGCAGGGTGTCGATCCCGCTCGCAACGCCGATGTTGACCAGCTCGACGACCAGCGTCGTGTCGTCTTCCGCCGCCACCAGCCGGTCGGGCGAAGCGACCAGCGCCGACACGAGACGTACCGTGATCGCGGCACTGCCGCCGTTCGAGGACACCTGGGCCGTCGCCTCATAGGTCCCGCCGGTGACGGCGGCGCGATCGACCTCGACTGAGACAGGCTCACTCGAGGTCGTGGTGCCCGAGCTTGGATCGAATGTGAGCCAGTCTGCCTCGCTCTCCACCGACCAGGACAAATCGCCCTGGCCCGCGTTGCTCACCGTGAACGCGCCCGCCGTATCCCCCGGTGCGATCTCGATCTGGGCGGGATCCACCCGTAGGACCGGCGGCTGGGTACTGTCATCGGAACAGTGGATACCGGCAAGAACCAGGTGGATCAGCGTCGCCGCGCCCAGCAGCCGGCCTCCCCGCCGGCGGCGTGGCCACGGCCGGGGCGGGGCGACCCCCGGCGACCCGTGTGCGAGCCGGTCTGGCAATCCTTTGTCGCAGTTGCAGTTGTGTATCTCTGACATCACGCGATGACTCCCCGCATGCGGGCAGGCGCTCCAATCCGTGGTTCCGAAAGAGCATCTCGAAGGGACCCTGCATAGCCTAGGTCTGGAAGGGCCGGCAGCGCCAGGACCTTTCGGTCACAGACCCACGGGCTCAAGCCCCCGCTCGCCGCCCCCTAGTCCACAAATATAGTAGATAAAAGATCCCCCGGGAAGGCCGCCGGTGCGGCTCGCCGAGAGCACCAGGACGCCGCTGTGGTAATTGACACCTGTCCACCCGCTGGCGTACCCTGGGGTGCCTTGAACCTGGAGGGAGAATTCATGGTTCGCTCCATGACCGGTTTCGGCCGGGCGGAACAAGTCGCGGCCAACCGGCGCATCGGTGTGGAGATCCGATCGGTCAACCATCGGTATCTCGAGGCGAGCATGCGTCTCCCGCGGGTTCTCTCCGCGCTCGAGCCACGAATCCAGGAACTTCTCAAGCAGTACGTCGTACGCGGCAAGGTCAGTCTCAGCGTCACCCTCAACGGCGACCTGGACACCGTGGTCTCGCTGAAGGCCGACGAGGCGGTCGTGGCGCGCTACCTGGACATCCTCACGAATCTCGAAGCGCAGCACGGCCTCCCGGGAAAGATCGACGCAACCACGCTGATCGGTTTGCCGGGAGTCATTACGCGCGAAGAGAGCGACCTTTCGGAAGACGCCGCTTGGGAGCTGATCCAGGACCCCTTGACCACGGCCCTGCAGGCCTTTCAGGGCATGCGGGCGGCTGAGGGGGCGAAGCTGGCCGAAGATTTGCTGGTCCGGGTGGCGGGTATCCGCGAATGCGTGAGCCGGGTAGAGCAAAGGGTGCCCGAGGTCGTGGATGCAACCCGGAAACGCTTGGCGGAACGTTTCGCTGAGATCTCGGGCGACGTGGACTACAACCGAAACCGTCTCGAGATGGAGATGTCCATCTTCGCGGATCGAGCTGACGTGACCGAGGAGTGTGTTCGCCTGCGCTCCCACTGCGATCAGTTCGAACACTACCTGAACCAAGACGGCTCCGCGGGCCGCGAGCTCAAGTTCTTGCTCGAGGAAATGCACCGGGAGATCAATACCATCGGCTCGAAGGGACAAGATACCGACATCACCCGGGATGTGATCTTCATGAAGGGCGAGGTCGAGAAAATCCGAGAGCAGGTGCTCAATGTGGAATAACGAGGAAACTTCGAGAATGGGCTCGGCTACGCCGGAGTGCCCGCGCTTGATCGAGCGGCCATTTCCGATCGTGATCTCCGGAGCCTCCGGCACGGGGAAGACCTCGGTGGTCGACAAGCTCCTGGCCTCCGACGGCCGGATCGTCCGCGGGATCACCGCCACCACCCGGCCGCCCCGGCACGGGGAGATCGACGGCGAGGACTACCTCTTCCTGAAGGAGGAGGAGTTCGAGAAGAGGCGCCGCGCCAAGCAGTTCGCCGAGTCTGCCCAGGTCCACGGCCACTGGTATGGCGTGCCTCGCAGCAGCATCAACGAGCTGCTCAAGAAGGGCAAGTGGGTGGTCCTGAACGTCGATGTGCAGGGCGGGCTCACGATCAGGGAGTCCTACCCCGAATCCGTGCTCGTCTTCGTGCTGCCCCCGTCGATGGAGGCTTTGGAGCAACGCCTGCGCGGCCGGGGTACGGACAGCGATGAGGAGATCAACCGCCGGCTGGTCCGGGCTTGCGAAGAGATGGCCGTGGCGGCCGAGTACGACTACGTGGTCGTCAACGACGAGATCAAGGACTGCACCAAGCGGCTGCTGGCCATCCTGTGGGCCGAGAACAGTCGGACGGGCCGCGGTCTGACAATGCCGAAGTAGCGCGATTCACCTCGGCGCCGGGCTTCTACCGGCGCCGGATTCCCGGAACCGAACGTGTGCACAGCCTGGATTCCGTATACGGTTTCCTGGTATGGTTGCTTGATTTCGAGTCTCAGACTCGCCTGGATCATGGGGAGGCATGGGGTCATCATGAACGACGAACTCGAACGGAACAAGAACGAGCAGGCCGAAGGCGCCGGGGCCGAAGAGACCTTCGCGCCGCGTAGCAAGTACGAACGGATCATGCTGGCCGCCGCGGAAGCCGGGCGCCTCAACGAGGAGATGCGCCGCAAGGGCATCAAGCTCGATCACAAGGTGACCATCGAAGCGGTGTTGCGCGTGGACGAGGGGAAGGTCCGAGGAACTGTCCGCGACTACGATCTCGAGGAGGAAACTTCCGCTCCGATCCCCGAGATGCCTGCCAGCCCTCTCTTCGGTGAGACCAACCCCTCCGCACCCGTTGGCGGGGAGGGCGAGAACGGGCGCGGTGCCGCGAAGCCGGAAGCCGCGGACGAGGATGCCGCCGCCGAGGAACCCGAGGACGAGAGCGAGGAAGAGGAAGAGGACGAGGACGAGGAGGAGAGCGAGGCCGAGGCCGAGGACGACGAGGACGACGACGAGGACGAGGACGAAGACGAGGACGACAGCGAGGACGACGAGGCGGCGGACCTCGAAGAGGATGTCGAGGAGGAAGAGCCGAAGGAGGAGTAGTTCCGGCATGACCACGCCCCGGAGGCCTGCGACGCCCGGCACACCCGGATCACCCGCATCAGTCGACAGCCGCGGGGCACCGAGGGGCCGGGCTCTCGCCGACTGCACGGTCACCCTGGGAGTCAGCGGCGGAATCGCAGCCTACAAGACGACCGAACTCGTGCGCGAGATGCGGCGCATGGGCCTGGGCGTCCAGGTGGTCATGACCGAGGCCGCCACCCTGCTGGTCTCCCCCCATGCCCTGGCCACGCTGTCCGAACGCCCCATTGTCACGCACCTGTTTCACCCTGCGCTCGTGCGCGCCGACCGCGAGCCTTCGGCCAGCATCAGCCATATCCAGCTCTCGCGCACGGCGGATCTCTTTTTGATCGCCCCGGCGACCGCCAACCTGCTCGCGAAGGTGGCCGCTGGGGTCGCTGACGACGTCCTCACGACCGCCATCGTGGCCAGCAGCATTCCGGTACTCTTCGCCCCGGCCATGAACGTTCTGATGTGGAAGAACCCCATCGTCCAGAACAACGTGGCCCGGTTGCGCGATGCCGGCTACCACTTCGTTGGCCCGGAAGCGGGCGACCTGGCGTGCGGCGAAGCCGGTGCGGGGCGCATGTCCTCTCCCCACCAGATCCTGGACACCGCCTTGCCGCTGATCCTGGAGCGAACCGGGGGACGGCGGGTGCTCATCACGGCCGGCCCGACCGAGGAGCCGGTCGACGCGGTGCGAGTGCTCTCGAACCGTTCCAGCGGCAAGATGGGCGTGGCGCTGGCCGCCGCGGCCCGCAACCGCGGGCACCAGGTGACCCTCGTCGCCGGCCCCCTGCGCTGCCCCGTCCCGCCGGGGGTGCGGCACGTACCGGTGACGACGGCCGCGGAAATGCTAAAGGCGGTGGATGACCACGAGGCCCGCGCCGAGATCATGATCATGGCCGCCGCGGTAGCCGACTACCGGCCGCGAACGGAAGCATCGGGGAAGCTCCCGTCGAAGCGGGACGAACTCGTGCTGGATCTGGAACCTACACCGGACATCCTGGCCACGGTGGGACCACGCCGCCGGGCCCGCGCGGCGGTGACGGTGGGATTCGCCCTGGAGGTCGGCGCGGGGGGCGAAGCCCGAGCCCGAAAGAAGCTGGACGCCAAGGGGCTCGACATGATCGTCCTCAACGACGCGACGCGGCCCGATTCGGCGTTCGGGGCCGACACGACCCGTGTAGCTTTGCTGGTCGCCGGCGGAGAGTTCGAGCCGCTGCCGGTGCAGACGAAGGCGGCAGCCGCCGACAGGATCCTGGAGCGAGCAGAAGCGATTCTGGAACGGGCCGGGACGACCCTCGAGCAACCCGTGCCGACGACCGACGAAGACCCGTAGAGAAGCCTGCACAGAGAGGCCACTCACATGACATTGCGCGGATCGAACCATGACCAGCTGCGAGCCGAACTCGTCCTGCAGGTCGAATCGGAGATGAAGCGTGGCCTCTTCTTGTGGGCCGATCCAGAGTGGAACGCCGCCGCGCTCGAGTTTTTGGCCAGCGGAGCCGCGGGGGCAACCGGCAACCAGGCCCAGACC
>CAZZIF010000282.1:0-5408 GCA_964654025.1 uncultured bacterium | reverse complement strand
CGCTCTGCCTCGGCGGGGTCCTCAAGGGATTCCAGGCTGAGGCGCGCAGCCGAGAGGAGGGCAAGCGCCGCGAGTGGATCCTCAGGATCGGCATCCGCATATACCAGGTACTCGCTCCGCGCTGTCTGGTACTCCCCACGTAGCACGCTCCACGTGGCGGGGGCGAAGGCGTCCTGTGCTGCGGCCGGATGGAGTAGGGGCGCGGCGACGAGGCCCACGGCCAGGACGATGAGAAGTGCGCGAGTGGGGCTGAGCCGCAGACGAGTGGGGCTGAGCCGCAGACGAGTGGGGCTGAGCAGCGGACGAGTGGGGCTGAGCCGCGGACGAGTGGGGCTGAGCCGCGCGCGAATTGCAGGCGCAGAGAGGATCATGGCGGCTGATCGACTCGGTACCATCAGGTTCCTCCCAGAATTGGGTGCTTGGCGAGACTGACCCGCGATTCCTCTGCCGTGGAAGTCCGCCGCAGAGGTGTAAGCCGGTTCTCACGCCTCTGCGTGAACATCAGGTCCTACGTCATGCGCTGGCATAAGGTTACAGGCACTTGGCGTATCAGGAAGAGTATGCATTGGGTCTTCGCCAAGCAAGATCCGTCATCTGATGCATCGATGATTCTGACAGAAGACTGGACTTTGTACCAAGAAGGGGCGGCATGGTCTCGAGCCAGCAAGGCTGTACGCGATCTTCAAATGTGGAGGCATCCGGTCAGCGTGGAGGCGTCCAGTCAATCTGTCAGGGTGGCACGTTTCCACTCAAGCTTGGGGACGTCCCATTCGTCTGCCCAAATCGTCCAGCGGGGTGTGGATTGAGTCGTCTGCCCAAATCGTCCAGCGGGGTGGTAGAGGGGATCTCACACCTTGCTGGGACTGCTCCCTTGCGACTACACCCTCGGGTGGGCTAGTCTCGTAAGCTGTGGGTGGCTCCCGGGCTGCCCGGGGGGAGGGGCACGGCTTGTGGCAATCATAGGTATGTCATTGCATGCCGAACCGCACCGGTTCGCAGCCGGTCGCCGATGTCCCGTCTTCCCAGCATGCTGCTCGGCGGCATACGCCGCGCTTGGCTCGGCGGCATACGCCGTGCTTGGCCCGGTCGCATACGCCGTGCTTGGCCCGGTCGCATACGCCCCGGCAGGTGCTGCGATTCCCCGAGCGATTCCTCCCCGATTCCCTCAGTTAGGTCACGGAGAAGCGGTTCAATCGAACCACCACACAACAGGCAGAGAGGATAGGTCATGAAGCGACAGGGCTTTCTTGGCGTCCTCGCCCCGGTGCACCTGGCGGTCTGCCGTCCAGTCCGTCTCGCAACCGCTCTCGGGATACGCCATGCGTTGTCCCGGCCGGCGGCTCAGGCGTTGTGCGCGGCGAAGCGCCTCCAGACAGGCCTGATGGCAGGCCTCCGAGCAGGCCTCAGGGCAGGTCTCCCGCGAAGCTTCGGAGCAGGCCTCCGAGCAGGCTATTTGACGAGCTTGCTGACAGGCCTAACGGCGTGCTTGACGGCGTGCCTGCTCGTGGCGCCCGCAAGCGCTCAGGACACCGGAGGAGGAGGACTGACGTCGGGGGCTGTCCCTGCACCTCGTGATGTCACGGCCGGCGACACCTCCTTCGACGGAGGCGGCAGCATCACCGTGGAGTGGGAAGGCGCCGAAGGCGCGGCGGAGTTTCGCATCGAGCGCGCTGGGCCGGAGGAAGACTTCACACCGGTAGAAACCGTCGATGCCGAGACGAATCGTTACAAGGACACTGGTGTGACCGATGGCGTGCCCTACGACTACCGCGTCGTAGCCGTGAGCGAGGGGGGCTTCGAGGCCACCTCACCCGTTGTTCGCGGCGCCGTTAGCTCGCCCCAGTGGTTCGCGGGCAGCATGTTAGGCGTGGCGATCGCCGTCGTGGGCTTCGCGCTGGTCGTCATCTGGTACATCCGCCGGGCGAGGCGGGGCGAAGAGCTCTACGTGCGCCGCATCGCCGGGCTCGAGGCCGTGGAAGAAGCCGTAGGTCGCGCGACCGAAATGGGCCGCCCGGTGCTCTACATTCCGGGAACCGGCACCATGTCGGAGATGGGCACGATCGCCTCGCTCAATCTACTGGGCGAGATCGCCAAGAAGACGGCCGAGTTCGGCACCCAGATCCGAGTACCCAATCGCGATCCGGTGGTCTACACGGTTGCGCGCGAGATCGTCAAGGGCGCCTATACCGCGGCCGGACGACCAGATGCCCACGACCCCTCGAGCGTCTTCTTCGTGGTCGAAAACTCGCTCGCCTTCGCCGGCGCGATTGGCGGCATCATGGTTCGCGAGCGCCCGGCCACGAACTTCCTGATGGGTCCATTCCACGCCGAGTCGCTGATCCTGGCCGAGACCGGTGCTTCCACCGGCGCGATCCAGATCGCCGGGACCGACCAGATCCCGCAGCTGCCATTCTTCGTGGTGGCCTGCGACTACACGCTCATGGGTGAGGAACTCTACGCCGCTTCAGCCTACATCTCGCGCGAGCCCTTGTTGCTCGGGGCGCTGAAGGGTGAAGACATCGGCAAAGTCGTCTTTGGTGTTTTCCTGATCGTCGGCACGATCTTGTCGTTGCTGACCGGATGGGATTTCGGCCGGATCCTTTCGACCGGCGGACGATAGGAGGAAGCAAGATGAGAGATAAGTTGCCTCTGGCGCTGCTGATCATCTTGGGGTTCCTCGGTCTGACCGACCGGTTCTTACCCCATCCGATCGCAGAAGCCACCAACGCATACCTCCGCGACACGCTGCTGCGGATCATCTCCGCCTTCGCCCTCATCTTGGGGCTTGGAAATCTGATCCTGCGGCATGTCAACAAGATCAAGCATAAGCAGGAGCACTACGCTCACTCGTGGGTGCTGCTACTCAGTTTCACGATTGCGTCAGTGATCGGGGTCTTCGGAGGGATCACGGGCGAGCTGTGGTTCCCGACCAAGGTCGGTAACTTCCAGTTCGACATCACGACGATCTACTTCCAGATGCTTACTCCCCTGGGCGCGAGCATGTTCTCGCTCCTGGCCTTCTTCATGGCATCGGCCGCTTACCGATCCTTCCGGGCGCGGAACTGGCTGGCCTTTCTACTGCTGGCGTCGGCCTTCGTGGTGATGCTGGGACAGGTTCCTCTGGGCCATGCGATCTCGCCGGCCATCCCGGAGGTGAGCCAGTGGATCATGGAAGTGCCGAATACGGCCGCCAAGAGGGGTATCGAGTTGGGAATCACCTTGGGCATGCTGGCGACTCTCCTGAAGATCCTCGCCGGGATCGAGAGAAGCTGGCTGGGGAGTGGCCGATGATCTGGAAAAGATTACTCAATATTGATCGCCGGATCGTCTTCCTCGCGATGGGCCTGGGAATCATCCTGCCGCTGCTGTTCCCGACCGAACTCCCGGTGGGCGCACAGCGCGTGACCCAGCGCCTGTTCGATACCGTGGATGCGATCAATCCGGACGAACGCTGCCTATTCATCTCGGGTGACTACACGCCTCAGAACATGCCCGAGACCCACCCGATGACGATCGCGCTCCTGCGTCACGCCTTCGCGGCGCGGATTCCGGTGATCGTCAACGCACTCTATGTCGAGGGTGCGCCGCTGATGGCCACCGGGATCGAGGAGGTGATGGAGGAGTTCAACTCCCGGGCCACGTCCTCGGCCGATAGCGTGATCTATGGCCGGGAGATCGTCTACCTGGGTTGGCAGCCGCCGCCCATCGTCCCGATCTTGGGCATGGGAGAAAGCATCCATGCCGTCTACCCGGATGACTACTACGGCAATCGGATCGATTCGCTCGAACTGATGGAGCGCACTCAGAACTACGATGACGTCGGCATCGTCGTGGCGATCACGGGTCTGGCGGCACCGCTTTGGTATGTCATGTTCGCGCAGCCGAAGTACGGGCTGGCCGTGGGGGCGGGCTGCACAGCCGTCTGTGCCCCGGACTTCTACCCCTACGTCGGCACCGGTCAGATGGCCGGCATGATGGCTGGAATGAAGGGGGCGGCCGAGTACGAAGAGATGGTCGAGCAGAAGTACCACACGGCGGGACGTCGAAAGGCGACCGAGGGGATGGTGGCGCAGTCGGCCGCGCACCTGTGCATCATGGGGTTCGTGATCCTGGGTAACCTCGCCTACTTCATGATGCGCCGGGAGAAGGAGAAGCAATCATGAATCTGAGCAACGATATCTGGGTCTGGATAGGAGTCGTGCTCACATTCTGCATCTACTCCTTCCTCTACAAGGACAATCCGCTCTACCGGTTTGGGGAACACCTCTTCGTGGGGGTGGCCAACGCCTTCACGCTGAGCTTCATGATCCACCGCATCATCATTCCGGTGATGTGGCGGCCCTTCGCCTCGGCGTGGCAGCAGGCCTCGACCGAAGGCCTGAGTGGTGAGCTCTTTAACCCGGTGCACAACGAAGCCAACTTTCTGGTGATTCTCCCCGGCCTGATCGGGTGTCTCTACTTCACCCGCTTCATCCCCGGGGTGACCTGGATGGTGAGGATCCCGATCGGGATGTTCATGGGGTACTACACCGGCCGCAGCGTGCCGGCCTACTTCGAGGGCAGCGTGTTCCCGCAGATGCGCGGCACGCTCCTGACCCGCGAGGCGTTCGACGTAACGCAGGGCGGCGGGTTGTGGCACGGGATCTTCGCCCTCGTGATCCTGATTGGCGTCTTGGGCACCCTGGCCTACTTCTACTTCTCGAAGGAACACAAGGGACCCCTGAAGTGGGCCGCGCAGACGGGCATCGTCTTCGTGATGGTTGGCTTCGGTGCCTCGTTCGGCTTCACCGTGATGGCGCGTGTGTCGCTGGCGATCGGCCGGTTCATCTTCGTGTTGCGGGACTGGCTCGGGGTCATCAGCTGACCTGTGCCCGGCCGGGGCGTGTGTCCCGGCCGGGCCTGCAACGGTCTGGCTTGTGATATACACGGGGCCGCCGAGCTTGCCGCGGGGCAAGACGGCGGCCCCGTCTGCAGGGCGGTGCCTCCAGCAGGGGTGCCCTCGGTCCGGGCGGTGCCTCCAGCAGGGGGTGCCTCCAGCAGGGGTGCCCTCGGTCCGGGCGGTGCCTCTAGCAGGGCGGTGCCTTCCCCTGCGAGGCGGTGCTCTCCAGGCAGGTGTTGCCCCCAGCCCAGCAGGGCGTTGCCTCCGCTGCTGGGCGTCGCTCGCTCCGCCCGACAGTGCCCGCCTCCTTCTTCTGGGCGTCGCTCACCTCGCGGCCGGAACCGGTTGGTCAACCACCTGTGCCCGCCAAGCTGGCGGATCAAGCTGGCGGATCAAGCTGGCGGACCAAGTTGGCGGATCAAGTTGGCGGATCAAGTTGGCGGATCAAGCTGGCGGACCGAGTTGGCGGATCAAGTTGGCGGATCAAGTTGGCGGACCGAGCTGGCGGATCAAGTTGGCGGACGATCCC
>CAZZIF010000281.1:0-5449 GCA_964654025.1 uncultured bacterium | reverse complement strand
GTGGCACCCTCGACCGGAGTCGTCAGCTCGGCTTCGAACCAGAACTCATCACCAGGCGACACCGTGGCCGGCAGCGCCGTCGTGATCTCCGCCTCGTTCGTCATGAGCCGCAGAGCGTACGGATTCGTCGGGGCCGGCGTCAGGTTGCCGCCCTGGTCCGCTGCCTGCGGGAAGAAGACGATCGCTGCGTCACCGTACTCGGCGATCAGAGCGGCCATATCCACCGTGAAGGTGTACTCGGGCGGCGTGGCGTCGATAGTGGTGAACCCACCGTCGGCCATACTCATCCACGGGTTCTCCCACGGCTCGAGGTCCGGATAGCAGTCCGGATTCATCCGCCACATCAGATCGATCGAGAGCGGGCCGCTGATCTGGTTGTCTTCGGCGGTCACGAAGACCGACAGGGTCAGGTCTTCAGGATTCGACCCGATCATGTCGACACCGGTCCCGTCCGAGATCGTCTGCCATACGTCGAGTTCGGTGCCATCGGGCGTCTTCGCCCAGATGAGGTCCGCCACTGGCGGCTCGGACTCGCCGACCAGCACCGAGATCTCCTCGGTGTTCTCCGGATCCGAGTTGCCCGACTCGTCATGCGCCACCGCGCGGAAGAAGACGTCTCCGTCGGAGGCGAAGGGCAGATCGTCGATGTAGAAGTAGACCAGGTACGGCGCGTCGTAATCCTCTTCCTGATCCGGGTCTTCCCCGTCCAGGCCGTCACCGTCGTCGTCCGTACCGTCCGCGGTCGGATCTTCGGTCGTCAGCGGGATGAGCGCGGTGCCGAGCGGCGTGTCGACCACACCGTTGCCACCATCGTAGAGAACGATGTCGTCCTCGCTGAAGACGAAGTCGCCGTCGTCAATGAAGACCTCATCACCGTACGGCACCGCCGGGTCATCCATCTTCTGGAAGCCAGGCATGTCGTTGATGTCGGCGTAGAAGTCGTTGTCATCGTTGATGTCAAGATCGGTCCAGTCCGCACCGCCATTGGTGCTGTACTGGAACTCGACGTAGTCGATGTCGGTTGCGTCGCTGCTCGCCTCGAGCATGAACCAGTCGTGCGAACCCTCGACATAGAGACTGGGCACCGACTCGGGGTCCAGCGTCGTGCCGTCGGGCAGCGTCAGCATGGAGATCGTCGCGTAGGGCGGCTCGGGATCGATGGTCACATCCGTCATCGGGATGTCGCCCTCGTCGGTGGCACTGTAAATGTCGGTTGCCACCGCGCGCGCAACGTAGTCTCCGTTGAGGCCCGACACGTCCCACTGGACGTGCCAGAGGTCGAGTTGACCGTTATCGCCCTCTTCCGCGTTGTGCTCGAAGATCCACTCACCGGCGCCACTGAAGGTGTCGTCACCCGGATCGATGTCGTCGGTGTGGAAGAAGGTGGCCGGGAAGGCCGTCAGCGTCGCACCCTCCGGGGGCAGCGTCGCGCCACCGGTCCCACCCAGGAGCACCAGATCCTCGGCCGCCTCGAATGTGCCGTTCGGCGCGAAGCCCTGGCCACCGTCCTGAATGATCGGGTCACGCTCGCTGTAGCCGTCCTCATCAGCGTCCCAGAACAGCTCGTCGGCGTTGAACGTCTGGTGCTGGGCGGCACCCGGCAGGTCCTCGAGTTCGTAGTACGAGGTTTCCGAACCAATGTGGAAGAGCACGTCGCCGCGATCGCTGGCCGAGCCATCGGTTCCCACATCGATCCAGTTGTAGTCCGGCGCCTCGGCGGCGTCGGCGTACTGGAAGGTCACGTAGTCGATCACCGTGTCGTGGAGGTAATTGAACGCATACAGCTCGAGAAGACCTGGCGCACTGGCATACGGATCCTGAATGTAGGCCCGCAGCCCCTCCTCGGTGACCACGATCGTCGCGATGTCCGCGGTCATGACATTGCAGTTACCCTCGATGTCACAGCCGTAGACCCGGATGTCATACGAGCCGGTACCGAGCGTTTCGGTATCGAGCGTGACGGCCACCGGGTAGGTCAGATCGACCGCCAGGGTGTCGCCGGTTACCGGATCGACAACCACCGAGCCGGTCACCGTGGCAAAGTGCGTCCAGTCCGCATCCGGGTCCGCACCGACCTCGCGGTACTCGAAGACCATGCGGGCGACGTCGTTCGTGGCGGGGTCGCCGTCCTGGTCGTCGAACCAGGCCCAGACGTCGATCACCGGCCCGGCCGGCACCTGCACAGGGCCGTACGTGTCGCGGTACCAGTAAGGATCCCAGGGACCCGCCGGGTCGGGCGGGACCGGGCCGGTAGCGTTCTCGACCTCGTGGATCAGCGTGAAGGCCGTCAGCGGCGGCGTACCGTCGATGACCGTCACCGGGAACACGCAGACCGAGTCCGGATCGATGGCCGCATCCAGATCCGGTGCGTTGCCGAATTCGTCCTTCGGCACCGCGCGGAACTCGACCATCAGAGAGTTGTCAGGCGGATCGTTATCGAGGGCCGGGGCCGTGTACTCGTCCGTGAACGGACGCGAATCGTCCCAACCGCCCGCCAGGTCGTCCCAGCCGTCGGCCGCACCGAAGGTGCCGCCGCCCGGCCCCCAGGTCGCACCCTCGTCCTCGGACACACGGTATTGGAAGAGCACCTCGGCGGCGTCGTCGTCGTTCTCGACCGTCAAGGTGTAGTCCATGTCGTCGTAGACCTGCAGGATCTCATCCCCGGTTACCACGTCCTCGAAGTCGGCCGGACCCGTCGTCGGGTCGCCATCCCCGCAGTTCGTGATGGCCAGGTCTTCCGGCCAGGTCACGTCCAGCGTGAAGGTAACCGGATAGGAGTTCGCGGCACTGACCAAGCCGGGCTGGTCATAGGCCAGCACCCGCAACTGGTACTCGGTGCTGCCGTCGGCGGTCATGTCATAGAGCTTGGCGATATGCTCGAAGTCGATGTTCTCGTTGCCATGCGAGGCATACCACTCCAGCTCGTTGTTGACGTCCGCACCCGGACCCCAGTCCATGCCGGGGAAGCCAGGATTCCAGGGGAAGAGGTCTTCGTTGACAACGCCATACCCGGGCTCGATGAACTCGGTCATCGCCCGGATGTCGCCGTCCTCGTCGGCAGGATGCGCGCCCAGCACGTGGGCGGCGTCCACGTAGAAGACGTCGGCGTAGGTATCGTCGAAGGCCGTGACGATGTAGGTGGCGTCCGCGGTCAGCTCGACAGCCTCACCGTCGATGATACCATCCTCGTTGTCGTCGAGATCACCGTCGTAGGTCTCGACCTCGTCGGCCTCATCAACTTCGCCATCCCCATCGTCGTCGGCATCGTTCGTCGTGCTCTCGTCGATGTTGTAGAAGATAACGCGCTGATAGACGTTCGCGCCGCCGTCGTAGTAAGGCTCGAAGACGAAGAAGGCGTCATTGTCGTTGTCGCGCAGATCCGTCTGGCGCCAGAGCAAGTCCACGCCCGCGTCGGCGTTCGCCGTAGAATCCTGCGCCGCATCGACGACCTCGACGTCGGAGTGGTCGATACCCTCCCCGGGCTCATCGATCTCGCCGTCCTCATCGTCGTCTATACCGTTGGTGTCCAGGCCCGTGGCGTCGCCGTCATCGTCGTAGTCGGCCACACCCGGATAGCCTTCGTCGGCGTTCTCGCCCGACGGATCGAGCGTCAGCGTCTCCCAGGCGAATCCGCCGGTGCGGTCCGCGTAGATCTGGGTCACGCCGAAGAGGACGTCGTCGTCCGAAGGCGTCTCGGCCTGGAAACTGACGAACCGGCCCAGATTATAGGTCGGATCCGTCGGCACAATCAGGTTGTCGACCGTCGCGGGGTCGATCCCCAGTCCGCCGGTGACCTGCAGCTCGGTGATCTTCGACACCGTCGGCGCGACCTCGTCGACCTCGCAGTAGAAGGCCGGGTCCTCGTCGACGCCGTCGTAGGCCGTCGTCAGGTCCATCGTGGTGTCGACCACCGTCACCCAGACCTCCAGGTCGAAGAGTTCGCCGAAGCCCATGGTGGGATCGGTGACCGCATCCTCGAGCGGGAAGCCCTTGGCAACGTCGTTGAAGTCCGCCGTGAGCTGAATCTCGTAGAAGCCGTGCTCATCCGGGTCCGCGGAGTCGAGGTTCAGGTCGTACTCGACGCCCGCCGGATCCGCCACGGGGTTCCCGAGACCATCGCCGCGGGGTGCATCGCACCAGCCGTTGGCGTTCAGGTCGACGAAGGTCTCACCCGGCGTGAACAGCCCGTCGCCGTCCTCATCGAAGTACGGCTCGGGGAAGTCCATCACGCCGTCCACATTGCGATCGATGGCCGGATCCTCGGCTACCCAGTCGCCATCGTTGTCGATCTGGTCGGCGCCCAGCGAGACGAACGGCACCGCCGTCACGTCGGCGACGCCGGTGACGCTGGCGCCCTCGTTGACCTGTGAGAAATCGGCCTGGATCTCCATCAGGTCACTCAGGGCCTCGGCCTCGCCGTCGACCCCATCGTAAGCCTGCAGGAGGATATTGATGTAATCACCCTCGGTGTAGATCTGGAGCGGGTTGAAGCGGTCGGCATACTGGATTACGTCCTGGCCGCCAGGATTGGTCCAGAGTTCCACGGTCGGCTCGACCGTGTCGACCAGAATGTCCTCGCTCGTCGCGCTCCACACGTCCTGATCGGCCAGGCGCGAGAACACGTAGATCTCGGTCGGTACCGGATCGGGCATCGTCAGGGTGATCGGGCCGAACGAGCGGTTACCGGCGATCACGCCGGCACCCAGGCGGTTGTCGTCTGCGTGCAGGGCGGCATCGTCACTGACGAAGACCGAGTCACCGCACGGGGCCGAACCGGGATCACCCCAGATGGTATAGGTCCACTCCTCGAGCGCCTCGTCGAGAACCGCCCGGACGTGGATCATGTCGTCGTCGGGAATCGCCGTCGAGAAATCGATCGGCGGACAGGGCGGGCCCACGGTGATCGGCGCGGAGAATTTGAGCGCCACCGCCTCGGGGCCGATCGAACCGGTATAGACGGTCGGGACGAGCATGAACCAGACCTCGTCCCCGTCGGCCATGGCCGGCAGCGTCGTGTTCGTGTAGTTCGTGCCTTCCGAGATATCGACAGAAACCATCTGCACGCCGCTGTCATACATCTGCGAGCGCAAGTTGCTGACCGGCAGAGCTTCGTCCTTCCAGTCGGCGATCAAAGTCTCGCTGAGCTGGGCTTCGGTCGGAGCCGTGAAGAGCAACCAGGAATCCACGAGATCGTCCGGGCCGGGCTCCGTCCAAGCGAGGTAGGCTTCGTCGATGACGGGCGGGCCAGGATTGTAGTACTTGCGGATCATCGAGGTCACTTCTTCGGCCAGCGGCGTACCCGGCCAGTCAAGGATGTCCTCGAGAACCGGGACCGCCGCCGCGGTATTGGCGGTACCAAGCGCGGTCAGGAAGCCGACGATGTTGTTGTCGGCGGCGTCGAGCTTGACAAAAAGGCCCTTGGGCAGCGGGCCGCCGTCGAGTTCGTCGA
>CAZZIF010000280.1:0-5461 GCA_964654025.1 uncultured bacterium | reverse complement strand
CGCCTGTCGCCGGATCGATTGGCGGATGTCTTCGGTGTGGAGCTCGAGGAAACGGAGATCGAGGAAACGGAGATCGAGGAAGCGGAGATTGAGGAAGAGGGCGCCGTGGAGGAAGCCCCTTCGGCCAAGCGTACCCGAACCCGGACCCCAGTTGCGCCGACCGCTCGGCAGGTGCGGACGCTCCGGGGCCGGTTTTCGATGACGCAGGTCGAGTTCGCCCGTCTGCTGGGGGTCTCGGCTGTTACTGTGGGAACCTGGGAGCGTGGCAGGGGGCGCTTGAGCTTGCGTTCGGCCTCACTAGACGCCTGGCACCAGGTCGCGAAGCTCTCCGCCCGCGCCGCGCACCGGCGGCTGCGCGGGATGGGGTGAGTGGCCGGCGCGGCGCATACGAGGAGACGCCGATGGGCAACACGCGGATGACCGACCTACGGGATTTACTGGATCCTGACGGAGAGATCCCGCAGGTGCGCGTGGATCTCCCGCGGATCGACCGGATCGTCTATCGCCACGGGCAGACTCACGACTTCGAAACCGAGGAGGGCCTCGAGGAGATCGTGCTCGAGGGTCCACAGGTTACCGACGAGGTCGTGCGCGCCATCCATGACAATGAGCTTCTGGGAGCCTCGGGGTTCTATGGCGATCCCACCGTAGGTAACCCGCTGCAGGTGGATTCGCTCGCGATCTCCCACGATGGGGAGCGCACCGAGATCATTCTCTACAACCGGGTGATCATGCTCCTTGGTACCAACGAGGCGTTCTACGTCCAGGTCCACCGCGTGTGCTGCAAGATTGAACGGCAAGGGAACCAGGGTCAGGGCCAGGATCCGCTTAGTTCGCGGTGGGACTGACCGCATGGACCGACGGATCGGCGAGCCCGTGAACCAGCCGCTCTCGGATGAAGAACTGATGGTGGCAGTCCGCGAAGGTGATCTGACTGCCTTCGATGAGCTTGTGATTCGCCATCAGGATGGGGCCTGGCGTCTGGCCCGGCGCTTCCTGGGCCGGGACGATGATGCCGAGGATCTCGTGCAGGAAGCCTTCCTGCGCCTGCTCGGAGCGGCCGAGCGCTACGAGCCGCGGGCGGCCTTCCGGACCTACTTCTACCGCATTCTCACGCACCTGTGTCTGGATCACGCCCGTCGGCGACGTCCCCAGGGGGTGGAGAACCTTCCCGAGACGGCCGACGAGTCGCCGATGCCCGATGAGATTCTCCTGAGTCGTGACCGCGAGCGCCGTGTCCATGAGGCCTTGGCGCTGCTGCCGCCGCGGGATCGGATGGCCGTCGTTCTGCGCTACTTCGCCGGCAGCAGCGGCCGAGAGATGGCCGAGCTGATGGGAACCTCGGCCAAGGGCGTCGAGCGTCTGCTCGCGCGGGCGCGGACCCGGCTGCTACGGGAACTTGGGTCCGGCGAATGAGATAACTGCGGGTATCTGGGCCGCCACGAAGGTTGCCCGCATCTGCGGTCTTCGGGAATCCGAGGACTTCCGGCGAGAGCCGGGAAGAAAGATCGATTTTTCGAGGGGGATCGGGCCGGTTCGCCCGTTTGAAGAAGGGAAGGATGGAAACTCGGTGAGAGAACACAGCACGAAACAGGGTCCCACCGCTGGACCGATGGACTGCCGGGACGTCAGTGCTCTGGCCGAGGCGTTTGCCGCGGGTGAACTCGACGCGCGACGCTGGGCCGCTGTGCGCCTTCATGTGCGCGCCTGTACGTCGTGCCGGGAGGCCTTGGCCGCCCGCGACGAGCTGGCCGCGATGCTGACGCCGATGGCGGATCCGCCGCTCCCAACGGGGCTGTCCCGGCGGGTGATGGATGCCGCCCGGCAGGCGGAGGCTCAGGTGGCCCGGCAGGCGGAGGCTCAGACCGCCCGGCAGCAGCACATGGCGGCGGCCGGGCAGCGAAGGGCGGCGCAGACGCAGACGCCCGCACCGGCCACCGACTGGAATCCCATCCAGTGGTGGCGGGCGGCGACGGCCACCTTGCGTTGGTCGGCGGTGGGCCTGGCCATGCTGGGTGCGATCGTGGGCGGTGTGGCCGGCGATTGGCTGGCGGGCGAGACAGCCGGGGTCGTCAGCCCGGCGCCATCTCCGGAGGCCGGTGCCGACTGGCTGGACGGTCACTCCTTCGAGTATCTGCTCGACGCGCCCGAGGGCTCCCTGGCGGAGTGCTATCTGGCGGTCCAGCAAGGCGAGTGGGAGGGACGCTAGCCATGTGGCGCAGAATCGTTCCTCTGTTGCTGGCGCTCTCACTGGGAATGAACCTGGCTCTGCTGGCGGTCTGGTGCCTGCGTGGTGGTGTGTGCGGCAACCGGCCCTGCCCGGCCGAGGGCGAGTGCCGCGGCTTGCACACGTATCTGGGAGCCCGCGAAGCGCAGCGGAATGTGCTGGGGCATCTGAACACGCAATTCCGTGAGCGGGCCTTGCCGATCCGTTGCGAGATTGACGCGCACCGGAGCCGGCTCCTCGATCTGCTCGAGGCGCAGGATCCGGACTCGCAGGCCATGGCAGCGGAGCGGGCAGCCATCCTTGACGGACAGGGGCGCATGCAGGCCTTGGTCATCGAGCAAATCCTGGCCGAGAAGGCGGTGTTGGATTCGGTCCAGCAGAAATCGTTCTTCGAACTCTTGCGCAGCCGTCCCGGTTGCATGGGAGCGACAGTAGCCGGATGCGACTCGCCCGCTGAGGCCATGCAAGTCGGTGCGCCCGTTTCGGACACGAGACCCTAGGGAAAGATTGGTTTTCGTCCACGTTCTCATCCAAGAAATGGGGGAGGCTATGAAGGGCATCACATGGGTTGCGGGTTGTTTGGTGTTGATCGGATTGGGAGGATGGCTACTCTCCTCGCCGGTAGACGCGACGGCGCAGACGGCGGCGGCCTCGCAGGTGGCGGCCTCGCAGGCGACGGCCACGCCGGCGGCGGCCACGCCGGCGGCTGCCGCGGCGGAGTACGTGTGCGCAGGTTCAGGCCATCAGGGCGGCGATTGCCCGGGCGGGCCGGATGCGTGCACGTGTGAGAATTGTAAAGACGGCAAACCCTGTGAAAAGGGCGATTGCCACAAAGACTGCGAGAGCTTCAAGGACGCCGACGGCGACGGCAAGTGCGATTCCTGCGGCGAGTGCGACAAGCACGCTTCGGGGAAGAAAGAGTGTCCTGGCAAGAAGGATTGTCCGGGCAAGAAAGAGTCTCCGGGCAAGAAGGGGTGTCCGGGTTCGTCGGCCTGTCCGCACCACTAGGGATGGGCAGCCCGGGTTCGTCGGCCTGTCCGCACCACTAGGGACGGAGCGCGACCAGGACAGAATCGCCGCGGGAGGACGCCCATCCGTCCTCCCGCCGTGCCGATCATCACCCCCACCGGTACGATGCCTGATCTCGCGGGGCAATCTCGTGAGTCCATTGGGGTGTAGAGAGAGATCGTCCTATGGCGGAAGCCTGTGCGGCACACGGGTTGACCAAGCGTTTCGGGGAGGTCGAGGCTGTCTCTGATCTCAGCTTCTCGGTAGCGCAGGGTGAGCTCTTTGGCTTCCTGGGCCCCAATGGCGCCGGCAAGACCACGACCATCCACATGCTCACCGGCCTGGCACGGCCCGATGCCGGAACGGTTTCTATCGCGGGCATCGATTGCTCCCGCAATCCCCGCGCGGCGCAGCACCTCATCGGGGTAGTGCCCGACGAGAGCAACCTGTATCCCGAACTGACCGGTCTCGAGAATCTCTCCTTCTGCGCAGCGCTCTACGGCGTGGATTCGCGCGAGGGTCGCCGCCGGGCGCGCGACTTGCTGGAGGCCTTCGGCCTTGCCCCCGCCGCCGGTCGCAAGTTCGGTGGATACTCGAAGGGCATGAAGCGGCGCCTCACGATCGCGGCCGGGATCATCCACCGGCCGCGCATCCTCTTCTTGGACGAGCCCACCACCGGGATCGACGTGACCGGAGCGCGCGAGCTTCGCCGGCTGATCGCCGACTTGCATGAGCAAGGCACGACGATCTTTCTGACCACGCATTACATCGAGGAGGCCGAGCGCTTGTGCGACCGCGTGGCGTTTATCGTCGGGGGGCGCCTGGTGGCGGTCGATGCGGTCGAGCGTTTCCTGCAACCGGAACAGGAGAAGCATCGGGTTGAGATCGCTTGCGCCGAGTTGCCCGCGAGTCTGCCCCGGGAGCTCGAGACGAAGTTCGCAGATCTCGAGCTCGAGCAGCCGGGGCCGGGACGGCTCAGAGTGGCATCCTCCCGAGGGCCGGTGCCGGTGGGTCCCGTGATCCGCGTTCTGGAAGAGGCCGGCTGTGAGGTCACCGAGGCGCGACGACTCAGACCCTCACTCGAGGATGTCTTCGTGCGACTGACCGGCATCGAAGCCGCCGTCCTTCGCACTGAAAAGGGGGCCGGCCGGTGAAACGGTGGATCGCCTTCCGCAGCATCCTGCTCAAGGACATGCGCACCTATTATCTCAAGCCTCCGAACGTGAGCTGGGGCCTGATCTTTCCGCTGGCCTGGACGGCGATGTTTTTCGTCAAGTCGGGTGCCGGCCTGGGGAGTATTCCGGACTTGCTGCCGGGGGTTGTGGCGGTCTCGGTACTCTTCGGGACGACCTCGATGCTGGCGGTGACGGTCACGTTCGAGAAGAAGAGCCGCTCATTCGAGCGGTTGTTGCTGGCGCCGATCTCGCTCGAGCTACTGATGCTGGCCAAGACGAGCGGCGCGATCGTCTTCGGCACGCTCAACGCCTGTGTGCCGGTTGTGTTGGCCTACTTGCTAGCCGATCTGTCCGCGATCAACTGGTTGGTCTTCCTCCCGGCCGTGTTGCTGATCGCCGTTTCCTCGACCTTTCTGGGGCTGACGATCGCCGTAGCGGTGAGCGAGGTGTTCGAGGCCCAGACCTTCTCCAATTTCTTTCGCTTCCCGATGGTCTTCCTTTGCGGACTCTTCTTCCCGATCTCCAACTTGCCGGCGTTTCTCCAACCCTTGTCCTACCTGTTTCCTCTCACCTACGGCGCCGATGCCCTGCATGGCGCTGTCCATGGGGGCCACACGTTGCCGCTGGGGGCGAGTTTGCTGGTCCTGGCCCTGTTCTGCGCCGGGTTGTTCGCTGCCAGCTTGTGGAATATTCGGCGTAAGTGGATCCTGTAGAGTGTGCCTGGGTTCTGTTGCAGGGCTTTGAAACTCCTGAGAAGAGCGCGCCGGTAGAAGAGCGCGCCGGTAGAAGGGCTCGCCGGTAGAAGGGCTCGTCGATGGCCTGAGAGCAGTGCGGGGTAGGATTCCCTGAGGGGGATGGAGGCAAAATGTGCGATTGTATCCACATGAGACGATGGATACTTCTGCTGGCACTCCCGCTGCTGAGCGGATGCGCCCTGATGCGTCCGACCGATCCTTATGCGGGACCGAAGCCGGCGCACGGCCAAACCAGTCCCGTGCACGTAGGATCGGAGCCGGCCGCGGTGCCAACGACAGCGCGTGAGGCAAGAGAA
>CAZZIF010000279.1:0-5463 GCA_964654025.1 uncultured bacterium | reverse complement strand
GCGGTCAGGCCCCTGCGCGTTGCCATGGGCGTAGCGCAGACGTCCCGCGAGGGCACGCAACTGGAAGGCCAGCTCGGGATGGCTCGCTGGCCGTTCTTGGGCCTCCCCGGCCGCGGACACATCGCGCTGCGCTACTCGGACCTCAACGACGCCAGCCCCCGGCCCGAGGGCGGCAACGTCCTGCCACACAACGATGCGAAGGTCCTCGACCTGATCGGTTCGTTGGAGCTCGGGAACCCCGGCCGGCTGACGCTGTGGGGCGCAGGCGACCGCGGCGATGAAGACGCACCGCTCGCCGGGGGACGCTACGGTCTCTCGATGCAGGTCGCGTCCCGGGGCTGGGAACGCAATCACTTCCTCCAGGAGTATCTCTACAACCTGGAACACGCCCCCTACGAAGAGACCGCGCTCTTCGACAGCCGCCTGGCGGTCTCGATGAAGACCGGCCGTTCCACGCTCGGCGAGTTGTGGTTCGGCTACAACCGCTACGTGACCTGGCTCGGTGACGGTACGCACCGGGAAGAGATCGCCGGCTACCTGCGCCCCAGCGGGGAACCCAACGGGGGCGCCGACGAGACCGGTCTCTACTGGCAGGGCCAGGATTCCGAAAGTCTGACCGGAGCGCATGTCTTCAACTACTACGCTCGCAACTACACCGCCACCTACGCCGGTGGGCTGGAGCTGCGCCAGGCGCGCGGCGCCCGCGCGCAGTGGGGCCTGACCGCCTCGGCCCGGCAGTACACCTACCGGCGCTACGAGCACTTCTCACCCCTCACCGACTACAGCCTCCACGACGAGGACGAGATCGGCAAGGCGCTGCGCATCGGGTATGACAAGCTCGGCGACACGATCGACGACGGACCCTACGGCCCCGGGGAAGCAACCTCCGGGCGTGTGACCGTCTGGGATCGCCGGCGTATCGGATCCGGGTGGCAACTCCAGCTGGGTCTGGGCGCGCACTACTTCGCCTGCGCGGAGTCGGCGCTGGTGACGTTCCAGAATCCCCGCGGCGATGACGGACGGCTCGGCGCAGGGGATCTGCGCGAGCCCGATGCGGTGATCGATGCGGAAGCGACCCTGGCCCTGCGCGGGCGTGTGGGCGGCGGGACCGACACCTGGCTGCTCGCCCGCCGTCAAGTCCACCAGCCGCCGCTCGAGGCACTCTTCTCGCCGGGCGCCCATCTGCGCATCAGCTCCAGTGAGGGCGTCATGGGAAATCCAGAACTCGAACCCGAGCGCGAGATGAGCCTGGAGGTGGGCATCGAGCGGGCCGCCACGATCGGCGGCCGGCACTGGGCGTGGCAGACCGCCCTCTACGGCACGTGGCTGAGCGATGCCATCAGCCTCGGCACGATCTACCTAAGCGATGAGCCGGATCCCGAAAACGCCATGCCGGTCTACATCAATGACGGTGAGCTCCAGCAGATGGGCATGCATGTCGAGGCCACCAGCTCCATGCCGGAGAGCCCGTTGTGGATGCGCATCTCCTACGATTTCTCCAGCACGCAGACCGACTACTTCGAGCCGCCCCTGCTCAACCAGCACTGGCTCTACCCCGACCGTCCGCAGGGCGAGTTCGCCACCGAAGGGTATCCAGGAGCCTCCGGCGGCATTCTGGATGTGATTCTGGAGGCCGGCGGCCCTCAGTCGATCGCCTCGCGCGAGATCCGTCCCTCGAATCTGGACCGGCCGCACCGGGTCAGTTTCGCGCTCGTGCATCAAGGGACGCCCGCCCCACCGCAAGCCCCCTGGCACCGGCAGATTCTCTCCGGCTGGGACACCGGGTTGCTCGTCCGTATCGAGAGCGGGCTCCGCTACACGCAGACCTACGCATATCCGGCCGGTCTGCTGCCCCCCGCGGCCGAGTCGGCGCGGGGAGACGATGACGTTACCTGGGCGAAGGTCGTCGAGGGCGTTCTGCGCAACGATGAGGCCGCCAATCCCACGATGACGATCGACCTCGGCTTCACGCGCCGCGTGTCGCTGGGCGAGCGGTCGGTGCGTTTCTCGATCGAGGCGCTCAACATCCCGGGAATCAAAAACGCCCTGTCGGTGTACCGGGCGACCGGAGATCCGGATGACGACGGGTGCTCGAGCTCTTCGGCCTGCAGCGAGCTGCTGCCCGAAGAGGTGGACCTGGAGACCTACCTCAATCGCATCCTCGATCCCCGGAACTACGACCGGCCCTTTGTCGTGCGGGCCGGCATCAGCGTGGACATCCTGTAGCGCGGAGGATCGGGATGAAGAACCGCTCAGGCCCCGGCTTGGCCGCGCGGATCGAAGCGCTCCTGCCCCAGGTGAGCAAACCGGCCCGCTATCTGGGTAGCGAGATCGGCGTGCGCCGCAAGGAGTGGCCCGCCGATCCGGGCGCGGGCGTCGTCTGGCTGCTCATCCTGCCCGAGATCTACGAGATCGGCATGAGCCACCAGGGGCTGCGGATCCTCTATGACATCCTCAACCGGCGCGAGGATGCCCTGGCCGAACGGGCCTTCGCGCCCTGGTTCGACATGGAAGAGGCGATGCGCGAGGAGCGGATCCCGCTCTTCTCGCTCGAGAGCCGGCGGCCCGCGCGCGACTTCGATGTGATCGGCTTCTCGCTGCAGTACGAGCTGCTTGCCACCAACATCCTGAACCTGCTGGATCTGGCACAGGTGGCGCCGCTGGCCCGCGACCGCCGCGAAGACGACCCCTTGATCGCCGCCGGTGGTCCCTGCACGGGGAACCCGGAGCCGGTGGCCGATTTCTTCGACTTCATTCTGATTGGTGATGGCGAGGCGTTGGTGGGAGCAATCACCGAGTCGATCCTCGCCCACCGCGGCCGGTCACGTGAAGAGCGCCTTCTGGCCCTGGCCCAGTTACCGGGCATCTACGTTCCGCGCTTCTACGAGCCGGTGACAGGCGGCGCGGGCGGCGCCGACGGCGCGCGCCAGGTGGGCGTCCGGCCCCTTCGCGAGGACGTCCCACCGGTCATCCGCCGCACGTATCTGGGCAGCCTCACGGATGCGCCCTACCCCGCCGAGCCGGTCGTGCCCCTGATCGAAGCCGTACAGGACAGGCTCACGCTCGAAATCCAGCGCGGATGCACCCACGGCTGCCGGTTTTGCCAGGCGGGCATCTTCTACCGGCCGCTGCGCGAACGCACGCCCGAGACCCTCGTGCGACTCGTCGCCTCCGGCTTGCCGGCCACCGGATGGAACGAGATCAGCCTATCCTCTCTGTCGAGCGCTGATTACAGTCACATCCGGCCGCTGGCCGAGACCCTGGTCGAGGTTCTCTCGAGCGAGCGCATCGGCCTCAGCTTCAGCTCGCTGCGTGTGGGCACCTTCAGCGTCGAACTCGCCGAGCTGGTCTCGCGGGTCCGCAAGACCGGCTTCACCTTCGCGCCCGAGGCCGGCACGCAACGGCTGCGCAATGTGATCAACAAGGACGTCCGCGAGGAGGACCTGCTCTCCTCGATCGAGGATGCGTACGCGCGCGGCTGGCAGCGGGTGAAGCTCTACTTCATGGCCGGCCTGCCCACCGAACAGGACGAGGACATCGAGGGCATCATCGACTTGGTCGAGCGGATCCGCGCGATCGGGCGGCGGTTCGGTGGTTCCCGTAAGGTTACCGCCAGCGTGGGCCCTTTCGTACCCAAGGCCCACACTCCCTTTCAGTGGGAGGCTTTCGCGGGTACCGATCGCCTTCTGGAGAAGGCGCACCGGCTGGAGCAGGCCATCTCCAGCCGCTGGTCGACCGTGCGCTTCCACGACCCGCGTGTCTCGGAAATCGAAGCGGTGCTCTCGCGCGGCGACCGCCGATTGTCGGCCACCCTGCTCGAGGTGTGGCGGCGGGGTGCGCGTTTCGATGGATGGTCCGACCACTTCGATCCGGATCGCTGGGCGGAGGCCTTCCTCGCCACGGGCATCGATCCGAGCTTCTATCTGAAGGCGATTCCCGTCGGCGAAGGGCTCCCCTGGGACCACATCGATCTCGGCGTCACCGGCGAGTTCTTGCGCCGGGAACGCGAGCATGCTCTGGCGGGCAAGATCACGCCCGACTGCCGGAACGGCCGCTGCCACGGGTGCGGCATGGAATGCGCCCCTGGAGAGGAGCTCGCCGCCGGCCCGCCGGCCGAATCCTGGCAGGCCCTGCGCCGCGAACTCCGCGAGGCGCTCCATGCACGGTCCGTCCCGGGCATGCCCGATACGCCCGATACGCCGGATACGCCGGATACGCACGATACGCCCGATGCGCCCGATATGCCGGAGGCCCCCCAACCGGTACGCTACCGGCTTACCTTCCGCAAGCGCGACCGTCTGCGATTCATCTCGCATCTGGAAACGATGCGTCTCTTCCAGAAGGTGATGCGGATGACTCGTTGGCCGCTGGCCTACTCGAGCGGGCATCATCCCCATCCGCGCTTCTCGTTCGGTCCGCCCCTGCCCCTGGGTGTGGAAGGCGAGGCGGAGTCGCTGGATGTAACATTGCTGGGGGAACGGGGCGGAGCCGGTGACGCCGGGGGACTCGCCGACCTCATCGATGCATTCAACCGGCGCGCTCCCGAGGGCCTGGAACTGATCGGATCGGTGCCCATCGAGGGCAAGCTGCCCAGTCTCGCCAGCGCCGCTGTTCAGGCCGACTACGCCGTGAAGATGCCGGCCGACCTGGCTGCCCAGGCCCAACGTGAGGAGCGTGTGGAGGCGTTCCTGCAGGCCGGATCGGTCATCGTCCTCAAACCTTCGAAGGGCCGGCAGAAGACGGTGGACCTCAGGCGATGCGTGAACGCCATCGCCTGGACGGTCTCTCCTGGCCAGAGCGCGGGGATCGCCGAGGCATCCGTTGGGTCAGGCGAGACCGGTGGAACCGCGTGGGATGACGGAGCGGTGCGAGCTTACCGCGCCGCTGGAGATGACGCACTGGTGCGAACCACCGAAACCGTTGAAGACGACACAGCGGTGCATGCCGCCGGAACCGGCGCGCCACGCGGCGGCAGCCCCGACGGCGATGCGACGCCTCCGGTCCTCACCTTGCGCTTGCGGCTTCAGGAACCTTCGGGGCACGTGCTGGGGATCTTGCACGTCCTGCGCGAGCTCTTCAAATGGTCGGATCGAGACCTGGGCCGCTGTCGCGTGGTCCGGCTCGGACTGCTGCAAGAGGATGGATCTATCTTGGCGGCCACCACCACGCCTTCCAGTTGAGCGGGTATCCGCCGGGCAACCACAACGCCGCCAGACAGGCGATCCCAATCAGGCCGGTCACGACGAGACTGCCCTCGATACCGTAGTCGCCCCCGCTCAGAAACGGCGTGCCGCGCAGCTCGAGCTTCACGAGCCCCGGGAGGGCGAACCCGCTCACCGGAACCTGTCCCAGCGAAAGCAGGAAGTTCCAACCGGCATGCACCCCCACCGCAGCGATCAACGAGTAGCGCACGCGCACCAGGCCGAGCAACAGGCCGATCAACACCGTATTGACCACCGGCAG
>CAZZIF010000278.1:0-5467 GCA_964654025.1 uncultured bacterium | reverse complement strand
GCGGATGCCCGGTAGAGGAGGATGTCGGCGGCCTGCAGCACGGGGTAGTCGAACAAGCCGACGTTCACGTTCTCCTCGTTACGACGG
The DNA here is from genome assembly GCA_964654025.1 of uncultured bacterium. Taxonomy (GTDB): domain Bacteria; phylum Eisenbacteria; class RBG-16-71-46; order CAIMUX01; family WJJG01; genus CAYQJL01. The sequence continues at coordinate 5,380 of CAZZIF010000278.1, read as the reverse complement.
GATTTGTCCTTGAACTGGGTCATTCGGCCGAGCAGGCCCATGGGTGTCAGGGTGTTGAATACCCAGGTCAACTCGGTGTGCTCGGGGATCCGGGACTGCACGAAGAGTAGGCACCGCTCCGGATCGAGCCCGGCAGCCATGTTTACGACGGCAGCTCTCCGGATACGCTCCTGCAGGAGTTCGGCATCGTAGTCCACCGTGATGGCGTGATAGTCGACGATGCAGAAGATGCAGCGGTACTGATCCAGGAGCGCTACCCAATTGCGGATCGCACCCAGGTAGTTTCCCAGGTGTATGTCGCCGCTCGGTTGGATTCCGCTGAAGAGATAGTGCTTCTTTCCCTCGGCTGGGGGCTGGACCGGGGCCGCCGAGGCCGCAGGGGTGGCATCCTGTTCTGGGCTGGCAGGGGCATTCATGCGGATTCTCCTCGCGATCGGGGACATCTTCCGAGAGACGATATGGGCTGCATCCTACCTATCGGCTCGGGCCGCGGTCAACTGTGGGGAATGAGCCGGGAACGCAAGGAAGCGGGGAGCCCACGGCCTCCCCGCTTCCGGCTGAATCTCTGGCGCTTGTTCAGCGCCGCTCCTCCGCCCCTGGGGACGGCTCGAGATCGGCTACGGCAGCGCCTTCTCGATCGCCTTGTTCAGCTTGTCGAAGTTGCGCAGCGACATGTCCGGATAGTGAGCCAGTACCAGTTCCCGGAACTGCTCCTGGAACGGGGCGCCACCCCGGTTGGTCCGGCGACCGCCGGCCCGGGCTGGGCTGCGTGTGGTGGTGCGAGTCGCAGCCGTACGAGCGGTGGTCTTGCGAACCCCGCGTCCCGTGGTCTTCCGGGTCAATCCTGCCGGTCCGCGTCGCGAACGCCGAATACCTGCCTTACGAGCCTTGGAATTGACGGTGGGTAGGGAGACGCTGTGCTTGGCGGCAATCTGCCGGTAGCTCATTTTGCCGGCGCGTAGATCCGCGATGATGGCCTTCTCCCGGGCAAGGCGCTGGGCAGGGGTCAGGGGTTTCTTGCGGGTGGCTTTCTTCGTGGCTGGCATAGTGATACTCCTTGTGGTTCGAGACTGAGCCGTGGAAGTGATCTTCCGAGGGCGGCGCCCATGGCCAGGGAAGGCTACCTCTCCGGCAAGATCCATATGAACTCGTTCTGGGTGGTGGTGAGCGATGTCATCGATGAGAACTCCCAGACCCCACGAACTCGTGACAGAAAGACTGCATTGTTCTTCCAAACGCCAACTTAGACACTGCCGGCGTATATGTCAACCGTTCCTTTCATACTACAATGGTGGAATCACCACTCTTCGGGCAGAAGCATTCGGCAGAAGCATTCGGCAGAAGCATTCCTTCGACGACGATATCACCTTCCTTCGGATGATCGATTGCATCTGGCGCGCGAATTGCTTGTCCAAGCTTCTTGCCGGTGTCCTGTCAATGACTGCTTGGGTTCGAGTAGGTAGTGCGACCGGGTGCACAGACGCCGGCCGACCGTACATGGAGGTGCGCGGTTGGTCATGAGTGAGATTCACAGGGTAGTCTGAGAGAGTACACAACACATTGATCGTTGGGGCCTGACTCCTCCCGCTGCTCGCCGCGCAGTCGCTCGCTGTGGACCCGCAAGATTGACCGGCGTCGGGGAATTCCCCAAGACGGGTGGGGGGGATCGACTGCTCCAGGGCTGCCCACGGCGCCGAAATCTCCGCTGGACGGGCGGGATTGGGTCTCTAGAATGCGCACGGACGGAATCATGGAGGTACTGCATGCGCAAACATCGTCCCGGGGGCTCCACAGCAGGAGCGCGACCCAGCGGCGGACAGATTCAGGTCCCCTTCGACGCTCCCTCGGGCACATTCCCGGTGGATGGACGCGGGCCGGATATCCACCAAGCAGCGAGGGACTTAGCACCTGAGCCCGCCGATCCCGTCGATCCCGCCGATCCCGCCGATCCCGCCGAGCCGGCCGAGCCGGGCGGGCCGGGCGGGTCGGCCGAACCGGCTGGTGCGGTATCCCCGGTGGCCCGGCCCATGGCGGGACGGACCGGAGGCGGGAAGATCCGCTCACGAAGCAAGGCTGCGCCGGAGGTGGCCGAAGAGCGCGCCGTGTCCAAAGATAAACCGGCTCGGAGCGATGGCAAGGTGGACCGTGTTGCCGCTGGCCGGCAGGGTCAGGATGGCGAAGGTGCCTCCCCACGTAACGGCACGAAGCGACGCGCCCGTCGGCGGGGACGCAATGGCAAGCCGGCCGGCGAGGAGGATATCGCGGTCCTGCTGGCTGGAAAGCAGCGCGAGATCTCGGTTTCGGAGTTCTTCGCCAAGAACCGGCACCTGCTGGGCTTCGACAATCCGGCCAAGGCGCTTCTGACCACGGTCAAGGAAGCGGTCGATAATGCGCTCGACGCTTGTGAGGAAGCGAAGATCCTGCCCGAGATCCGCGTCACGGTCTTTCAGCTGGCCGAGGACCGTTTCCGGGTCGTGGTCGAAGACAATGGTCCGGGCATCGTGCGCAATCAGGTGCCGAAGATTTTCGGCAAGCTCTTGTACGGGTCGAAGTTCCACACCTTGAAGCAGTCCCGCGGCCAGCAGGGGATCGGGATCTCGGCCGCCGGCATGTACGGCCTGCTGACGACGGGCAAGCCGGTCGTCATCACCTCGCGGACCAGCGCGCGCACAGCGGCCCGCCACTACGAGCTGGCCATCAACACGAAGAAGAACGCGCCCGACGTACTGGCCGAATCCGAGGTCGAGTGGGACAAGCCTCACGGCACCCGCGTGGCCATCGTCTTGCAGGGCACGTACAAGAAGGGCCGTCACTCCATCGACGGCTATCTCAAGCAGGTCTCCCTCACCAATCCCCACGCGCGGATCGTCTACGACGCGCCCGGCAAAGACGGCGAGAGCGAGACGATCGTGTACGACCGGGCGTCCGAGACCCTCCCGGTCGAGTCACGCGAGATCCGGCCCCACCCGCACGGCGTGGAGTTGGGTGTGCTCTTGAAGATGCTTCAGGATACCCCTGCACGGAACATCCAGGCGTTCCTGCAGAACGAGTTCTCCCGCGTGGGCAAGAAGGTGATCACTGATCTCTTTGCCGAACTGGAGCGAAACGGGATCTCGATCACGCCCCGTACCCGTCCGCGCACGCTGGCCACCCGCGATGCCGAAGCCCTTCACCAGGCCTTGGGCAAAGTGAAGATCATGGCGCCCCCGACTGATTGTCTCTCCCCGGTGGGCGAAGAGCTTCTGCTCAAGGCGCTCGAACATCGGGTGGACGCCGATTTCTACAGCACGGTGACCCGGCCCCCCGCGGTATATCGCGGAAACCCGTTCCAGGTGGAGGTGGGGCTGGCGTACGGCGGGGGCCTGCCGGCAGACAACCTGATCGACCTCTACCGCTATGCGAACCGCGTGCCACTGCAGTACCAGCGCGGCGCCTGCGCCATCACGAAGGCTGTCACCGAGCTGCCGTGGCGTAACTACCGCATTGCGCAGAGCCGGGGGGCGTTGCCCGCCGCGCCGATGATCCTGGTGGTACACATTGCGTCGGTGTGGGTGCCGTTCACCTCGGAGAGCAAGGAGGCGGTGGCACACTACCCGGAGATCCTGAAGGAGATCCGCCTCGCGCTACAGGAATGCGGCCGCCGGGTGGCGTTGCACATCGGGCGGCACCGCCGCATGGCCGAGGAGCACAAGAAGCGCACCTACATCCAGAAGTACATCCCGCACATCGGGATTGCTTTGCAAGAGATTCTGGGGCTTTCGGATCGGGCGCGCGAGAAGACCGTCGAGACGCTCACCGACGTTCTGGAACGAAGCCGGAAGATGTAGCTCGCCGGGACATAGGGAACCAGGCTGCGAGAGGAGTCGCCGATGGGCAGCAAGGTCAGCGCCAAGCGCATGCAAGAGCTGCGCAAGAAGAATCAGGCCAACGACAAGCGCACGATCGAGCTGATTCAGGAAACCGCCAGTACGGTCAACCACCACATTCTGAAGCGCGCCAAACCCGAACTGAAGCTGCCCGTGCGGTCGCTGTCGAATGTGTCTTACTCGCAGAAGAACGGGTATTTCGAGATCGGCCGGCAGAAGAAGGTTCGTACCTTGACCGTCAACACGGTGAAGACCTTCGCCCAGACGCTGCGGCTGATGAGTCTGTCGAAGGACCTGATCGAGACGAACGACTTCGCCACGAAACGAGACGCCTACTACCAGTCGAAGAACTGGGGCGACGCCATGTTCAAGGAGCAGACCGAATCCGATGCCGTGATGGACGACATCGAAGCCCTCTTCTCGGTGGATTCGGTCAACCGCGAGCAGCTGCGCTTCGTGCCCGACGAGCATGGCGGTGCCGTGGCCGGAGAGCTGGTCGTCTTCGACCCCGACATGGAGTCGGGCCAGATCGAGAGGATCGACTGCACGCGTTTCGGATCCGGCGCCTACTCGATCCCCAGCAGCGTGGAACACCTCTCCTTCGAAACCAAGGCGGAGTTCATCCTGGCGATCGAGACCGGTGGTATGTTCCAACGGCTCCAGAGCCACAAGTTCTGGAAGAGGGCCAACTGCATCTTGATCAGCATGAGCGGGGTACCCACCCGCTCGACCCGGCGCTTCATCCGGCGCCTGTCCGAATCGGCCAAGATCCCCGTCTACGCCTTCGTCGATTGCGACCCGTACGGGATCTCGAACATCTACCGCACGCTCAAGGTCGGCAGCGGCAACGCGGCACACATCAACCAGTTCTTCTGTGTCCCGGGCGCGCGGTTCCTGGGCGTGACCCCCGAGGACATCAAGACCTACGAACTCCCCACCCATCCGCTCAAGGATGTCGACATCAAGCGTGCCAAAGATGCGCTCAAGAACGATCCGTTCTTCCAGCAGCACCGGCCGTGGAAGAAGGCCATCGAACTCTTGCTCAAGATGGGCGTTCGCGCCGAGCAACAGGCGCTGGCGAAGTGGGGCCTCAACTACGTCATCGACGAGTACCTGCCCCAGAAGCTGGCCAACCGCAGCGCCTTCCTGCCTTGATCCGCCGCGGAGGAGGATATGACACCCACGGCACCTCCCGGCGCGATGTTCGATTGGGGGCCGCGGGGGCGGCTTCACCCGGTGGCGAGTGCGGCGCTGTTTGTGATGGCCAGCTTGCTCGTCAATCTGATCTACGGGCTGGCCGCCTTTGCCCTGCTCGATGAACTCGCGGATCAGGCCGGGGTGCTGAGCGACGAAGACGTCAAGCTGTTGATCGTGGGCGCCGGATTCCTGCCGCTCGTGCTCCTGCTCACGGCTTTCTTCCACCGCACTCTCGATCGCCTGCCGTACCCTCTGTTGTGGCAACCGCAGCCGGACCGACCACTGCACGCGCTGGCGGCCGGATGCGCGGCCGGCGG
>CAZZIF010000277.1:0-5486 GCA_964654025.1 uncultured bacterium | reverse complement strand
GCCGCGAGGTCGCGGCCTGGGATTCACTCAGAAGCACAACCCATGATAGAATCGTATGTGGCGATCAGGAAAGGTCGATTCGATGCGTGCTCACCCAAGCCACTACGCAAGCCGTCTTGGCATCCACCTCGTTGTACTCTCTGTACTTGCGGCGAGCTTCTCCGCCGCGCCTTCGATCCAGGCCCGCGAGAGGGCCGGGTCGCGCCTGCAGGAGAACCTCCACGCCTACACGAGCTCCCACGATGGCGTCACCCTCTACATGCGCGTGATCTACCCCGATGGGGGAACCAACCGCCCGATCATCGCGGTGATGCACGGCTACTCGGGAGCCATGGAACACGTCTATGCCGCTCAGGAGATCCTGGCCGATCGCGGGCTCTTCACGGTAGCCCCCGCCATGCGGGGCCGCGACGGGAGCGGCGGGGTCCCCGATGACAGCGCCTGGGAGCTGACCGACATCGTCGATGCGATCGAAGCCGTGAAGCAGTTGTATCCCGCGGAAACCGACGAGGACAACGTCAACCTCCTGGGCTACTCGGGGGGAGGAGGGAATGTCTTCGGTTGTCTTTCCAAGTTCCCGGACACCTTCCGCTTCGCCGCGGCCTTCTTCGGCATGTCCGACTACGGCCATGACCCCACCTACGGCTGGTATGCCTACGGGGGCACGGGCTACCAGGCGACTCTACGCCAGAGAATCGGCGGGGCGCCCGAGGAGGTTCCCGACCGCTACATGGCCCGCAACAGTCTTCTGGCGGTGGAGAACAACCGCTACACCACCTTCCAGATGTATGTCGATGAGGAGGAGAACGTCTGCCCCGCCTACAACGACACCACCTACCTGCGCCTGGCCGAGAACCTCGGCCACACGAACGTCTCCCTCAACATGTCGGGGCCCGACTCCCTCCACCGCTGGCTACACGGCTATCCGCCGGGGTCTCACCTGGTCTACGCCTTCAGCCTCTTCGTTCCATACATCATGTTGGGTTCCTACCCGCCGCCGGATCTCGAGCCCGTGGGTCACCAAACGGTCCTGGGTTATCTGAGCGTGACCCCCTATCGAATCGTCCTCGGTGACGGCATGAGCGAGGTGGCGGGCATGAGCTATGACGTCTCCGGAACCGCTGCCGGCCCCGGCGATGCCTGGCAGTTCGAGATTCAGAGCCGGACAGCGCGCATCGATTCGCTGAGGATCGAGCTGCGTGGCCTTCGCCCAACCACACTCTATGCCTTTGAGCACGAGGATCTGACCCACGGGGAGTTTCATCAAACGATGATCTCGACCGATAGGCTCGGCCGACTGGACGCACGAGCCTTCGTGGATACGCTCTCGTGCTTCCGGTTCTATGAAGCCCCCGTCGGGGACGCCACCGATCCGGCGAGCCGTGCCGACCCGCCGGCAGCACAGACCATTCTCGCGCTGCGCGCATTCCCCAATCCCTGCAATGGAATCTTGAACCTGCAGGCCGACCTGCTTGGCCAGGATCAGCCCTGCCGCGCACTGATCTGTGACATCAACGGGCGGCCCGTCTCGCAGCCGCGCCTGGCTGGCCGATCGATCCGGGCGGCCAGTGGCGGACCGGGCGCACCCATCGAACGGCTTGAGTTCCAGTGGGATGGGCGAGATCGAAAGGGGCAGCGCCTGCCCGGCGGCCTCTACTTCGCCGTCTTGCGCTGCGGGTCCCGGATCGAGATGCGACGAGTCATTGTGGTCGAGCGGTGAATGCCTCTGCGGCGCCATTGCCGGTCAAGAGGCGGTGTCGGTCTCGTCCCTGAGTGAGGGTGGATGGCCGCCTACAGGCAGGTCGATCAAACGTGGCAACCACATTCGACCAGATGAGTCGGCCGAGTGCAGTGCCTCCGCTGCACGCATTCCTTCGACCGGCCGTAGCTCACGACGGCGGCGCAGAGCGTGGCTTCGTAGGCGGCCTCCAGGACCAACCGGGCGAAGCTCTCCCACAGCTCCGGCGGATGAGACGCGTATGCCACCGGCAAGGCCGAGCAGTAGACCTGGGAGACCAGATGCGCGCGACCCTGGAGAGTGACGTGCGTGTTCCACCGGATCCCGACTCTCAGGTGACTCCGGAGCACATGTGGTTCATCCCCCACCATGGCACGCCCAGACTGCTCGGTCATCATCGGAGTGATCGTGCTCAATTGCAGCGGATGACGTTTTCGGGATCCACAGCGGGTACATCGGCTACCCCATGGACATCCCCCGCATCGAATACGGTCCCAGCGCCGACGGGCTGCAGGAGATCCCTGCCGGCCGTGTGCACGGGCGGGATCAGATCTTGGTTTCACGGGGGGGCCGGTCTGAGCCTGGTGCCGGAGTCCGCGACCCCGCCGCGGATCCGGCTTGCCGCCGCGCGCCTCGCGCGCTGCGGACCGGCGGACGCTGCCTGGTGTGCTGGGCGTATCGCCCTGGGGCGTGATCGTGATCCTGGTGATCGCCTGCCTGGGCCTGTTCCAGCTCTTCGACCGCAAGAACCTTCCGAGGTGGTGGGGGGCGGACGTCTGCCGGTCTTTGTGGTGTCAAGTGATGGAGACAGGCAGTACTGTCAGGCGAACGGCTGGCTGAGTCCAAGGTGCGGCCTCAAGACCGCTGCTTACCTGGTGCAAACTGGGGCGCCAGGTGGAACCATACTCGCTGCCGGCGGGGCTGAGCACTCGCGGCCCACAAGGACCTGCTACATGAGAACCATGGACGATAGCCTCTTTCGACTGATCTTCGAAGGCCACAGCGCTGTGATGCTGTTGATCGATCCGCACAGCGGGAAGATCCTCAAGGCCAACCGGGCGGCGGAACGCTTCTACGGCCACAGCATGGCGAAACTCTCCGAGATGAGGATTCAAGACATCAATCTTCTGTCAGCCAGGGAGGTGGAAAAGGAGCGCCAACGGGCCTGGCTGGAGAAGCGAAACCGGTTCATCTTTCCCCACCGCCTTGCCGGTGGCGAGTGTCGCACGGTAGAGGTCCATTCCTCGCCGATCTCCATCGACGGGACCCCGATCCTGTTCTCGATCATCCATGACATCACCGAACGTAAGCAAGCCGAGGATGCTCTCAAGGAGGCCAAGCAATCTCTGGAACGGGGGCGCAATGTTCTTCAGGAAGTCATGAATGGAGCAAGGAATATCCACCTCCTCTACTTAGACAGTGATTTCAACTTCGTTCGGGTGAACGAGGCCTATGCCAAGGGCTGTGGCTACAGCCCCGACGAGATGATTGGCAAGAATCACTTCGCGCTGTATCCACATGAGGAGAATGAGGCGATCTTCAGACGGGTTCGCGATACCGGCCAACCCTTTGAGGTGAAGGACAAGCCGTTCACGTTTCCGGATCAGCCCGAACGCGGTGTCACCTACTGGGACTGGAGTTTGACGCCGGTGAAAGCTGCCGGTGGAGAGGTGGAGGGTCTGGTTTTTGCCCTGGTCGAAACCACCGGACGCAAGCGGGCCGAGCTGGCGCTGCGCGAGAGCAGCGAGAAGTTGGTGGAGACCCTGCGGGTGGCGAAGTTGGGGCACTACTCGTTCGACTCGGTCGGAGGTCGTTGGACGGGTTCACCGCAGCTCGACGACATCCTCGAACTCGGTGGCAGCGCGGGCGGGGATGCCGACGGCTGGCTCCGCTTGGTCCATCCTGATGACGTCGAAGAGGTGCGGCGAGGTCTTCTGCTTGACGCGCTCGAGCATGACCAGCTCTTTGACTGCGAGTTCAGGGTCTTCACCCACCAGACCGCGACCGAGAAGTGGGTTCAGGGGCGCGGGCGGCGCCAGTGCGACGAACAGGGCCGGACCATCGGTGTCTTCGGTACGATTCAGGATGTTACCGAGGGCAAGCGCGCGGAGATGGAAATCCACCGCATGCAGAAGCTCGAGAGCCTGGGCACGATTGCGGGCGGAATCGCCCACGACTTCAACAACCTTCTGATGGGCATCTTCGGCAACCTGGAAATGGCGGGTGCTGGGCTCCCACCCGAGACCAAAGCCGCCGCCTACCTTCGTGAGGCCCAGAACGCCATGGCCAAAGCCAAGCAGTTGACCGGGCAGCTGTTGACCTTTGCCAAGGGGGGGAGTCCCGTCCTCGAAGCGGTGGCCACGGCGTCCTTGGTGCGGGATACGGTGGACTTCAATTTGCGCGGCAGCGCTGTGAGTGCGCAGTTCACATTGCCGCCGAACCTACTCTCGCTCGAGGCGGACGAAGGGCAGGTGGGACAGATGATTGCGAACTTGACCATCAACGCGCGTCAGGCCATGCCCAGGGGCGGCAAGCTGTATGTCGAGGCGGCCAATGTCGCTGAAGCGCCGCAGTCCGCGGAAGGTCAGGGTGAGCGCCGCCTGGTGCGCCTTACCTTCCGTGACGAAGGACCCGGGATCCCTCCCGAAAACATGGAACGCATCTTCGATCCGTATTTTACCACCAAATCCGCTGGACACGGACTGGGGCTTGCGATCGTGCACAGCATCGTCATCCAACACGGGGGCAGGATTGAAGTGGATTCTGTGGCGGGCAAGGGGACGACCTTTACCGTGCACCTTCCCGCCGTGGCCGGGGATGCGTCCCGGCCTGTGGACGCAGATGCCCCGGCGGATGATCGCAAGCCAGCGAGAGCCCTGCGCATCCTGTTGATGGACGATCAGGAGATGATCCGCAAGGTGGGCACGCAGCTGATTCAGCACCTCGGACACGCGATCGAGACTGCCGCCGATGGAGGCGAAGCGATCGCGAAGCATGCTGAGGCACGGGACGCCGGCCACCCTTTCGATCTCGTGATCATGGACTTGACGATTCCCGGCGGCATGGGGGGGCAGGAGGCGGTTCGAGAATTGCGGCAACGCGATCCGGGGATCTGCGTGATTGCCGCGAGCGGCTACGCATCCGACCCCATTCTGGCGGACTATCGGGCCTACGGTTTCTCGGGACGACTGGTGAAGCCCTTCGAGCTGGCTGTGCTCAGGACCGAGATTGCTAGGGTAATGGAAGGGGATTCCGCACCCGGCGCTTGAGATGGCGCCTATGGAACAGACCGGCGGGATGCGGAGGTGGGCAAGGCGACCCGCGCATCGAATGGTCCGCCGTGCGGCCCGACACCTTACTCGCCACCAGCGCTCGATCGCGCACGAGGGTCGTAGAAGACCCGTGGCCGGGCGGCACCGGGCCACTCCACGCCACAGTAACGGTCTGCGAACAAGCATTCGCTGGCTGACGTCACGTTCCTGACCGGTTTCTCGGAGCAGAGCGCGTTCCAGCGGGCCTTCCAGCGGTGGTCGGGACGGACCCCAGCCGCCTTTCGGAAGCTGCCCTCATTCTCGTTGATGTCGCAGCAGGTCAGGACCGGGTCGAGCGACTAGAACGCGATTCTGCTCGCCACGTCGCGGAGAAGGTTGAGGAACCGGAGATCGACGGACTCCGGATGCCTGTTGAGCCCCCGGGCAGGTGCCCCCGGGCATGCGCCCCCGCCCCTTCTCACACCCCTCGTCCCCCC
>CAZZIF010000276.1:0-5497 GCA_964654025.1 uncultured bacterium | reverse complement strand
CCTTCCGGGAGACAGCCCGATCTCATGAACCGTTACATGGGGAGGATGCCCATGGTGCCGCCCGTGCCCCCTTCGGACCAGACATTGTTCACGCAGGTCGTCGACATCATCGAGCGGGCTCGCAACCACGTGGCCCGGACGGTCAATACGGCCATGCTGCAGGCGTATTGGCTGATCGGACAGCGGATCGTCGAGGTGGAGCAGGCGGGAGAACATCGAGGTGGGTATGCGGACGGGCTGATGCGCAGACTCTCGGAGAGGTTGACAAAACGGTATCGCAGAGGCTTCAGCGTCTCGAATCTGAAGCTCATGCGGCAGTTTTTCCACACCTATCCGATGGGGACAACGTATTGTTTTCAAGTGGATTATGGAATTCGCCAGACAGTGTCTGGCGAATTTGGGAATAGACAAGACAAGGAAGATTCCGACAACCGGGAGATGGTGCAGGCCGGCCCTGGGTGCTTTCCCGCGAACTTGAGCTGGAGCCACTACCTCCTCCTCATCCGCATCCGGGATGCTCGGGCCCGTGCCTTCTACGAGATCGAAGCCGCCGCCGGCAATTGGTCCGTGCGAGAACTCGAGCGGCAGATCGGTTCACTGCTCTTCGAGCGCCTGGCATCGGCAGGCGTCCCCGACCGGTCAGAGAAGCTCGCCAGCCGAGGTCAGACGGTCGAGTCGCCGCGCGATCTGTTGAAGGATCCCCTGCTTCGAACGCAACCGGCCTGAGCCGCAACCCGGAGGAGCCTGAGATGGATAGAACGATCTTCCTCCTGCGCGAAAACGACGAACTCTTGGAGATGGGGGAGCAGCAGTACGAATCCGAAGACCTGTTGCAGCGCCTGCTCGAGGATCACCCCAACCTGCTGGCCGGCGCGATGATCAACCGGGCGTCCCCGCGACGCTGGCTCCTGATCAAGCGCGAGGTGGCCGTGCCCGGCGAGGAGGGCGGCGGCGGCCGCTGGTCGGCCGATCACCTGTTCCTGGATCAGGACGCTGTCCCCACCCTGGTCGAGGTCAAGCGCAGCACCGACACCCGCATCCGCCGCGAGGTGGTGGGCCAGATGTTCGACTACGCGGCCAATGCCGCGGTGTTCTGGTCGCTGGAGTTTCTGAAGGCCAGCTTCGAGTCCACCTGCGAGAAGCGTGGCGACGATCCCGGCACCGCCCTGGCCGACTTCCTTGGCCAGGAGGAAGATGCCGACGAGTTCTGGCAGCAGGCGAAGACCAACCTCCAGGCCGGCCGGCTGAGGCTGCTCTTTGTGGCCGATGAGATTCCCCCTGAGCTTCGGCGCATCATCGAGTTTCTGAACGAGCAGATGGACCCGGCCGAGATCTTGGGGATCGAGATCAAGCAGTTCGCCACCGGCGGCCTGCGCACGCTGGTGCCCTCGGTTCTGGGGCAGACCGAGGAGGCGATACGGAAGAAAGGGGCCGGCAGCTCGCGCGGCGGCCCGCAGTGGACCGAGGAGCGTTTCTTCGAGCATCTGGCCTCGAAGCATTCCGCCGAGGAGGTCCAGGTCGCCCGCCGCATCCTGGAGTGGTCCCAGAAAACCGCTACCCGAATCTTGTACGGCCGGGGAAAGACGGCCGGGTCCTTTGTTCCCGTCTGTGACCACGAGGGCACCGATCACCAGCTCTTCGCGGTGTGGTCCTACGGCACGCTCGAGGTGTACTTCTACTGGTATCAGTACAAGCCGCCCTTCGATCGCGAAGATGCGCGCCTGCGCCTCCTGGAGAGACTGAACCAGATTCCTGGCGTGGACCTGCCCGAGGAGGCAATCCGCAAACGCCCCAGCCTGCCCCTCAAGCTGTTCACCGATCCGCAGAAGCTGACCGCCCTGCTCGATGTTTTCGAGCACTACCTGCGCGTCATCCGAGGGGAGGAGTCTCCATGACCGATCACCACGAGCCCCACGCGGCCTTCGTCTCTTAGAAGAGGAGCACACACAGACCCCATGGCCAAACGACTCGATCACTTCACCACCGTCCGCGTCGAGGGTGCCATGCTGCCCCCCGACCTCCTCCACCGCGTGGCCCACGGCGGCGACGGCCTCAAAGGGGTGACCCCGGCCGACTACCACCTGGCCAAGCGCGAGCGATTGGGGGAGGTGGCCAACCGGGCCTGGAACCGTCTGCTGGGCGCCTGGGAACCCTTCGCCGCCGCGATGGCCGACCTGCCCGAGTCCGACGCCGGCACGAGCCTCACCCGCGAACGCTGGCTCCAGATCCTCTTCCAGGAGTTGGGCTACGGGCGCCTGCCCACCAGCAAGGCGGTCGAGGTGGGCGGCCGCAGCTACCCGATCAGCCACTTCTGGCAGCGCACGCCCATTCACTTGGTTTCCTTCCGCCTCGAGCTGGACAAGAAGGCCGCCGGCGTGGCCGGCGCCTCGCGGGTGAGCCCCCACAGCCTGGTGCAGGAGTTCTTGAACCGCTCGGACGATCACCTGTGGGGCATCGTCTCGAACGGGCTGCAGCTGCGCCTGGTGCGCGACAACGTCTCCCTCAGCCGGGCCGCCTACGTGGAGTTCGACCTGCAGGCGATGCTGGAGGGCCAGGTCTACGCCGACTTCCTGCTCCTGTGGCTCCTGGTTCACGAGTCGCGCGTCGAGGTGCCCGAAGACGCCACCCCTGAATCCTGCTGGCTGGAGAAGTGGTTCCAGACGGCGGCCGAGGAAGGCACGCGCGTCTTGGACCACCTGCGCGATGGGGTCGAGCAGGCGATCGAGGCGCTGGGGAGCGGCTTTCTGGCCCATCCGGCCAACGCCGACCTGCGCGCGCGCGTGGGCAATGGGGAACTCACGCCCCGCGACTACTACCACCAGCTCCTGCGGCTGGTCTACCGGCTGCTGTTCCTGTTCGTGGCCGAGGACCGCAACCTCCTGCTCTCCCCTCGGGCCGATGAGGCCACGCGCGAGATCTACGAGAGCTACTACTCGACGCGCCGCCACCGCCGCCTGGCGGGCGGGCGCCGGGGCACGCCCCACGGCGACCTCTACGAGGGCCTCAAGGTGGTCATGGGCCGCCTCAATCGTTCCTGTGCCGAACTGGGCCTACCCGCCCTGGGCGGCTACCTCTTTGCGCCCGAGGCCCTGCCCGATATCGGCGGCGCCGGCCTCGCCAACTACGATCTCCTGGATGCGATCCGCCACCTGGCCTACATGCAGGATGCCCACGGCCGCCGCCCGGTCGACTACCGCAACCTGGGCGCCGAGGAACTGGGCAGCGTCTACGAGTCGCTGCTCGAGCAGCACCCGGCGATCGATGAGCGCAGCCGGTTCACCCTCGATGTCACCGCCGGCAGCGACCGCAAGACGACCGGCTCCTACTACACGCCCACCAGCCTGATCCAGTCGCTCTTGGGCACGGCCTTGGATCCGGTGATCGATGAGCGCATCAAGGCGGCGGGCAAGTCGGCCGAGGCAGCCGAGCAGGCGCTCTTGGATCTCACGGTCTGTGACCCCGCCTGCGGATCGGGCCACTTCCTGGTGGCCGCCGCGCGGCGGCTGGCGAAGCGCCTGGCCGCGGTGCGCACCGGGGAGGAGGAGCCGGCCCCAGGGCCCATGCGCCGGGCCCTGCGCGATGTGATCGGCCGCTGCATCTACGGGGTCGACATCAACCCCATGGCCGTCGAGCTGTGCAAGATCAACCTGTGGATCGAGGCGATCGAGCCCGGCCGGCCGCTCTCGTTCCTGGACCACCACATCCTCTGCGGCAACTCCCTGCTGGGCACGACCCCGGTCTTGATCGAGGCCGGCATCCCCGACGACGCCTTCAAACCCATCCAGGGGGATGAGAAGAAGGTCTGCTCCTCGCTCAAGAAGGAGAACAAGGCCGAGCGGCAGGGCCAGCAGACCCTCTTCGACCGGCCCCGCGAGAGCGGCCTGGGCCAATTGGCCGGCGTGTTCCGCTCGATCAGCGACGCCGGGGACGACGACCTGGGCTCCCTGCACCGCAAGGCCGAGGCCTACGGCCAGGCGGTGACCTCCACCGAGTACCTGCAGGCGAAGCGCGTGGCCGACGCCTGGTGCGCCGCCTTCGTCTGGAAGAAGGACGGAGAGAAGCGCGGGGGGCTCCGCGGGATGACGACCGGGATCCTGCGCCGGCTTCAGGAGTCGCCGGATGCGATCTCCGCCGAGGCGGCCCGCGAGATCGAGCGCCTGGGCGAGCGCTACGGCTTCTTCCACTGGCACCTGGCCTTCCCCGAGGTCTTCCTCGAGCGCGAGGGCCGGCCGCAGGACGCCGCGCCCGCCGGCTGGACGGGCGGGTTCGATGTGGTGCTGGGGAATCCGCCGTGGGAGCGCATCAAGCTGCAGGAGAAGGAGTGGTTTGCCGCGGGGGGCCGGATGGACATCGCCAATGCGCCCAACGCGGCCGCGCGCAAGCGGCTGATCGCCGCCCTCGAGAAGGAGCACCCTGCGCTGTGGCAGGACTTCCAGGAGGCCAAGCGCGAGGCCGAGGGCGCCAGCCAGTACGTGCGCAGCAGCGGGCGCTATCCGCTCTGCGGACGGGGGAGGATCAATACGTACACGATCTTCGCCGAGCTCATGCGCACCACCACCGCCTCGAACGGCCGCACGGGCTGCATCGTGCCCTCCGGGATCGCGACCGATGATACGACCAAGTACTTCTTCCAGGACCTGATGGACCGTGGTTCCCTGGTGAGCCTGTTTGATTTCGAGAACCGCGATGGGATCTTCCCCGGCGTGCACCGCAGCTATAAGTTCTGCCTCCTCACCCTGGCCGGCCTCGACCGGCCCAGCGGGGCCGCAGCGGAATTCGTCTTCTTCGCCCACCAGACGAGCGACCTGCGCGACCCCGAGCGGCGCTTCGTGCTGACGCCCGGCGACATCGCGCTCCTCAATCCCAACACGCGCACCTGCCCGGTCTTTCGCACCCGGCGCGACGCGGAGATCACGAAGGGCATCTACCGCCGCGTGCCGGTGCTGATCAAGGAGGGCCCGCCGGAGGAGAATCCGTGGGGGATCAAGTTCATGCGGATGTTCGACATGAGCAACGATTCCCACCTCTTCCGCACCCGCGAGCAGCTCGAGGGGGAGGGGTTTGAGCTCGAGGGGAACGTGTTCGTGCGGCGCACGGGTGGGGGGGAGGAGCGGTGGTTGCCGCTGTATGAGGCGAAGATGATCCACCACTTCAACCACCGCTTCGCCGACTATCGCGACGTGGGGGAGGATTCAAAGAGCACGCAGCTGCCGCAGGTGCCGGTCGAGCGCCTCAAGGACCCCGACTACGCGCCGCTTCCGCGGTACTGGGTGCCGGCCGCGGAGGTGGACGCGCGCCTGGCGGGGAAGTGGGATCGGGATTGGCTGCTGGGGTGGCGGGATATCTGCAGGAGCACGGATGAGCGGACGGTGATTGCTACGGTGTTTCCGAAGGTGGGGGTGGGGAACAACCTGCCCATCATGCTGCTCGATGAGGCATGTCGGTCCAAGGGTCATCTCATGGCTGCCAACCTGTCCGCCTTCGTCGCCGATTTTGC
>CAZZIF010000275.1:1895-5554 GCA_964654025.1 uncultured bacterium | reverse complement strand
ACCGAGTTGGCGGACCGAGTTGGCGGACGATCCCTGAGGGCCCTCGACGGCGCCACACTCTCCAATATGTTGCAATTGAAGCACTTAGTTGGCTCCATTCCTTCAAGAAACCGGAGAATCTCTGTCTTCTCGAGGTTGGGATGGACTACAATATTATGAAGCGTACAGGTGAACGCTTAGCGGAGCCCGGGCGGATGACCTGTGACAGACCATCCGGATGGCCCCACACGCTCACCTCGCTCAGGAAGCCAACCCAATCAGGCCAAGGAGTCGTTCGCCACGACAGGTGTCACGACAACCACAAGGAGATCACCGCCATGAGACGCAATTTGCGCCCGTTTTTTTCCGTCTTGGCTGTGGCCCTGGCGCTGACCGCAGGGAATAGCGGTATCGCGTGGGGGGTGCAGGAAGGCGCGGTGGACCTCAGTCAGTACGAGGTCCCCAACAAAGTATACACGCCGTATCTGACGGGCCAGTCGGTCCTGCAGCAGAAGGCTCCGGCCGCGACCAGCGCCCTTAGCGATCGCTACGGCGGCAACTGGACGGTCTACTCCTGGAATCCCCAAACCGGGACCCCCAGCCAGATCTACGGCAGCGGGGTGGACATCGCCCCGGCCCTGACCAGCGAGTTCGACGCCGAGCAGACTGCCCGGCAAGTCATCGCCGCCAATCCGGAGGTCTTCGGGGCCGACAACGCGAACCTGCGCTTCGCCGGCGCCCCGTCGGGCCTCGGCAAGCGGGCGGTCCACTTCCAGCAGACCTACCAGGGCATCGACGTCTGGCAAGGCCGCGTGCACCTGACCTTCACCGAGGGCGGACGCCTCTTCGTGATGGGGTCGGACTACTATCCGAACATCGACCTCGACCCGGTCCCTACGCTTTCGCTCGAAGACGCGAAGGACTTCGCCGTCAGCCGCCTGCCCTTCAGCGACATGACCGACGAGATTGCCGAAGGCGGCGACCTGCTGGTCCTGCCGGTGTCGATCGATGAGACGCGCGTCGAGTACCACCTGGTCTGGCGAGTGTATGTCAGCACCGAGAATCCGCTGGGCGAGTGGGTGAGCCACGTGGATGCCCACACCGGCGAGATTGTCTGGGCCTACAACAAGATCTGCCGCGTGGATTTCACCGGTGATGCGACCAGCGACGTGCAGGACGCCACCTACTGCAACGGTACCGACAACGTCCCGTGCGGCCACCTGGACGTCGACGTCGTGGGCGTGGGCAGCACGACCACCGAGCCCGACGGCAGCTGGTTGCTGCCCTACGGCGGCTCCGACGACCGTTCCGTCGAGGCGCTGATGCGGGGACCCAACATCCGGGTCTTCAACTACAACGGTTCCGAGGCTGAGTTCACGGGCACGGCCACCCCGGGTGTCCCCTTCACGGTGGCCTGGAACGACGCCAACTCGCGCCAGGATGAGCGGGATGTCTTCGACGCCATCAACGACATTCACGACTTCTTCCAGAACTTTGATCCCGCCTTCAGCTACATCAATCAGACAATCAGCGCCTACGTGAATCGCAACGATGGCTACTGCCCAGGCAACGCCTGGTGGGACGGCACGATCAACTTCTGCGCAGCCGGCGGCCAGTATGCCAACACCGGCGAGATCCAGGGCGTAGTGCATCATGAGTTCGGTCACGGCATCCAGTACACGATCCTGGGCCAGCAGGGCAACGAGGGCCTCGGCGAGGGCAACAGCGACATCATCGCCAACCTGATGACGCAGGAGTCGATCATCGGCCGCGGGTTCTACCTGAACAACTGCTCGGGCGGCATCCGGGACTCGTACAACACCCTTCAGTATCCCGAGGATATGACCGGCTCGATTCACCACGACGGGCAAATCATCGCCGGCTTCACCTGGGACTTCATGCAGCTGATGCAGGGCGTCTACGGTGAAGAGATGGGCACGATCATGACCGCCGAGCGCTGGCACTTCGGCCGCGTGCTCGAGCAGCCCTACTACCAGCCCGACCAGGTGCTGGCCACCTTCATCGCCGACGATGATGACGGCAACCTCGACAACGGGACCCCGCACTACGACTACCTGTGCGAGGCCGCGACCAATCATGGTTTCGACTGCCCCGAGATCCTGGTCGGCGTGATCATTGAACACCAGCCGCTCTCGAGCACGACCGATGAGGGTGACCGCGAGCTGACCGCCGAGATCTACTCGACCGTCACGAACCTCGACCAGTCTACCCTCGAGGTACACTACCGTGTCGATGGTGGCACCTTCCAGACGGTCGACCTCGTGGAAACCGGCAACCAGGATGAGTTCTCCGCCACGATTCCGGGCCAGGATCAGCCGGCCATCGTGGAGTACTACCTGTACGCCGCCGACATAGCGGGCAACGAGCGGTTCGATCCGCCGCTGGCGCCGTCGGAGTTCCATACTTACGAGGTTGGCATGGTGGTTGAGACCGAGGCCTACCCGGGCTGGGTGGTCAATCTCGAGAACCTCGATGATGCTACCACCGGCCACTGGATCCTCGATGATCCGGTCGGCACCGGCGCGCAGCCGGAGGACGACCACACCGCCGATCCGGGTGTCGACTGCTGGGTGACCGGTAACACTGCTCCTGGTGGCGGCATCGGCGACAACGACATCGATGGTGGCAGCACGTCGGTCTACAGCCCCGAGTACGATCTGTCGGGTGCGACCTACGCGGTCGTCAAGTACTGGCGCTATTATTCGAACAATCAGGGCGCTGACCCGAACAACGATATCTGGCAGGTTGCCGTCCGCAGCAACGGCGGCGACTGGCAGAATCTGGAGTATGATCAGAGCGATCAGAACGCCTGGGTGTCCCAGGAATTTGATCTGCTGGACGTTTTCGGCGGCGATCCGGGCAACGTCCAGTTCAA
Organism: uncultured bacterium; assembly: GCA_964654025.1. Lineage (GTDB taxonomy): Bacteria > Eisenbacteria > RBG-16-71-46 > CAIMUX01 > WJJG01 > CAYQJL01. Next base: position 2,679 of record CAZZIF010000275.1, on the reverse strand, counting down.
GTTTGTAGGCAGTGACCTGAACCAGGGTTCGATCGTGGAGGCCGCGGTCGACGACTTCGTTCTGCTGGCCGACTTCGGTTTCTCGGATGTCGAAGAGGCCACCGAGAGCAGCCTGCGTTTCGCGCTGCACGGCATCCAGAACCCGGTCGTGGGTCTCAGCCAGATCCGCTTCCAGGTGCCGGCTCAGACCCAGGCGCGCGTGAGTGTCTACGACGTCTCGGGTCGAATGGTCCAAGTTGTGGCCGATGAGGCCTTCGCCGCCGGTGACCACGCGGTTAGCTGGGACGGCACCGGCCGCAACGGGGAGCCGGTGACCAGCGGCGTCTACTACGTCCGCCTGCAGACCGGCGAGTTCAACGCCACGCGCTCGGTGGTGGTGAGCCGCTAAGGAGGATCGCCAAGCTCGACCGGCAAGGTGTGTGCTCCTAGGGTGATTTGCCGGGCTTGAGCGTCCGGTGACAATCCCGAAGTGGGACGTGATTCGGCAAGAGAGAAGGGCTGATCCCGAAAGAGATCAGCCCTTCTTGCGCATCTGGCCAAAACGGGGTGTCCGTAAACGGGGTGTCCGACCAGTGCAGTGCGCGAATCATATTCTTCCGTAAGGATACTTGAAATACAGGGTCTGAGGCAGTTGCTTGTGCGGCTCGTCCTGGCTGGAGTGTGAACTCCACGGCCCGAGGAACGGCCCGAGGAACGGCCCGACGAACGGTCCGAGGAACGGCCCGACGAACGGTCCCCCGATCCGTCCACCGACCTGTGTGTGGATCCGAGTGCCGACTGCCAT
>CAZZIF010000275.1:0-1795 GCA_964654025.1 uncultured bacterium | reverse complement strand
TCGAGACCCACATCCTTCGGGGTCAGTCCCTGGGCGAGCGCGAGGAGCTGGAAGTAGTAGACTGGCGGGACCTCGAGCTTCTCGCCTGTCTTGCGGGCAATCACCAACTGACCGGTATCGAAGGAGGAGAAGCAGGTCGGGCAAATCATGCCCATGCAGTCGGCCGCCGTAGACTTCACCGAGCGCAGAACCGTGGCGGTCATCTCCGCCGGCAACATCTCGTCGACGCAGGCCTTGCCGCAGCAAAGAAAACGCTCATCATGCATGACCGGTTCGGCTCCGATGGCCTCGACGAGCTGGTGGAGGATCTGAGGATCATCCGGGTCGTCGACCTGCATGATGTTCGATGGCTTGAGTAGGTGACAACCGTAGTGCAGCGCAACGCGAGTCCCGGTAAGCGGACGGGTGACGCTTTGCTTCACGGCCTCAATTCCCACCCGGTCCCGCAACATGACGACGATGTGATGGACCTCTTGCGTGCCGCGGAACTCTTTGCCGATCCGGGCCAATCGGCGGTTGATCCTCGCGCGTAGCGCCTCGTCATGCTTCAGCTCGTAGTTGGCCTCGCAGAGCGTGCTCGTGCATCCGCTGCAGATCGTGAAGAAGTCGAGACCGGCCTCCTCGGCGATGCACAGATTGCGCGCGGCCATCGTCAGCCACGCCACCTTGTCGCTGGCTTGGAAGTAGATCGGATCCGGGCAGCAGGAGAGACCCGGCAAGTCGACGATCTCCACTCCCAAGGGAGGGAGTGTCCGGCGCACCGCGACTTCCATGTGGGGGTACTTGATTGGGATCAAGCAGCCAGGGAAGAATGCGGCCTTCATGCTCCGCCTCCTTCCTGGTCGACCTGTTCGGGCTGATGCGGCCTCTGCGGCCTGTCTGCGTTGCCGGGCCGCTTCGGTGCGCCCAGGCTGTTCGGCCGCTTCGGCCCGCTTGGGCTGTCCGGCCCGTTCGGGCTGTTCGGGCTGTCCGGCCCGTTCGGGCTGTCGGGGCGACTCGGCGCGTTGGGGTTGTCCGGCCCCTTCGGCCCGTTCGGGCTGTCGGGCCGACTCGGCTCAGCGGATGGCTCTCGGTCATCGGGTTCGAGGATGGCGTGGATCTCCTCCATGTCGATCTTGGGTAGAGGCGGCAGTCCCATGGATTCCCGCTTGCGGGCCAGGGTGGAGATGACCGGGGCGCTGCGACCCGTCTTGCGGATCGTCTCCACCGTCCCTTCAACTACCTCGGGCTGGGTGTGGTCCTCTTGGGCCAGGTTCTTGAGGGCCAGGATCACTTCCACCGGCCGCACATCCTGCGGGCAGCGTTCGTAGCAGTTGTAGCAGTTCGAGCATTTCCAGATGATCGAGTCTGGCGCCAGCAGCGTGTCGAGTCCGCCGGTCAGGGCCGTCATCATGACTTCGCGGGGATTGAATTCCTCGTGGAACCGCGCGCTGGGACAGTCGCCGGCGCACGCGCCGCACTGGTAGCACAAGTTGACACGGTTGCCGCCCAGCTGCTCCAGCAAGCGCCGACGCTTCTTGAGGTCGATGCGGATCACCCGTTCCTCTGCCACGAGGCTACTCCTTCTGACCGGTGTCTATCAGCTTCGCTGGCCGGATGCTGTTGCTTCGACATTTCGGGCACATGCGTTCGACCAGCTCGCCGTCCTTTGTGTCCACCGCCGTGAACTCGTTTCCGCAGCGCATGCAGCGGAACTCGCGCTTCACTTCCATGGCATTCTCTTCCTATCGGCTTGGCCGCCTAAGCTTCATTGGCTGCCTAAGCCTCGTTGGCTGCCCCAGCCACTTCAGTTGCC
>CAZZIF010000274.1:0-5578 GCA_964654025.1 uncultured bacterium | reverse complement strand
TCGTCGCGCCTTCGCGACCTGGGCCGGCAAGGCGGCCGTCCTGCTCCTGGCGGTTTTCGCCCTGGCCTGCAGCAGTTCCGACAACGGCACGAATCCCACCGGCGGCGGGGACGATCCCGGCGGCGGCGAAGAGCCGCAGCCCGGCGGTCAGGTGCAGCTGGCGGGCTACGTGCAGTACAACGGTGCCAACGTCTCCTCGGTGACGAATCAAGCCGTTTCCTTCTGGGTTCGGGACGAGGCGACCGGCGCCGCGGTGGACAGCGCGACGGTCAATTACAATGCTTCCACTGGCTACTACGAGATCTCGGGTCTGCCCGACAATGCGGTGGGTATCTCCACAACCATTACGGTCAACGGCACGATCGAGACTCTGCCGGGTAACTACCGTGGTTGGACGACTGTGGGGATCGACACGCTCTCCTCGGCCACGAAGTCGAACTATCCCTTGAGCGTCTACAAGATCATTCACATGACGTCGCCTTGGGACAACGACGCCGTGGCCATCTTCACCAGCTATCTGCGCCACGCCTCACCGGTGGCGTTCGAGTGGGAGGATGTCACGGGCGTGGACCACTACGTCGTCCAGATCGAGGAGTATACCGATGTTCCCTACGCCTACGTCCAACTCGTCAAGGACGAGACCGTACGGGGCCAGAGCTACGATGCCACGCTACCCGTCAGCAACGGAACCCACTACGAGTTCAGCCTCTACGGCTACAATGCCGGCGGTGAGCTGATCGCCATGTATATGACCACCTACGACGGCGGCTACGGCAGCGACTACCGCTTCCAGGTGCAATAGCCCGTCGCGCGCATCGAGATTGACCCAAAGATACCTGGGTCGCCCCACGTCCTCCCCGCCTTCGGGCGGGGAGGACTTCTTTAGGGCCCCGCCGACTGTCCTCCCGGCGGGGGCGTGAGCGATGCGCCCGCTCTCTGTAAACCTCTTGGCAGTAATATATTGCGGGTGTTCGAGCTTGGAAGCATCCTCCGGCCGGGCCGGTTCGTGTTACCATGTATGCGGGCGGCCCTGTCCCGGAGGCCGCCTGCAATCCTATGGACAGAACCAAGGAGGATCGAGATGCATCGGCGGTCGTGTGCATTCAGTTTCTGGGCCCTCGCGCTAGGGGGGCTCGTCAGCCTGGCGGTTCTGCCCGCCGGGGCCGTCCAGCCCGGCGGCTCCGATCCGGTGGCAGATCAACTGCAGCCCCTGGGTCCCGAGAGCATCTACCGGGCCCTCTCGAGAGGGGATGAGCTTCTGAGTGAGAGGACGATCGGACGCCTGAGCGCCGAACTGCGGGAGTTTGGCCAGCGGACCGGCAGCCGCTGGCGCGCCCAGTCCTGGAACCCGGTGACCCACACTCCGCAGCTGGTCGTTGGCAGCGGCCTCAGCATCGGACGGGTCGTGCTGGGCGAGGAGACGGCCATCGCGGCGGCCCGCGAGTTCGTGGACCGGTCGCAGGAGCTGTGGGGCCTTGACTCGAATCAGCTCGAGGTCTGGAAGGTCGAGCACGGCCTGCAGAAGTGGTCCGTCCACTTCCGCCAGCAGGTCGCGGGTCTGCCGGTCTTGGGCAGCAAGCTTACCGTCACGATGACCGAGACCGGCCGCATCGCCGCTTTCGGCGGTGACCTGTGGCCCGAGCTCCAAGTGCGTTCATCGCCGAGCATTCAGGCTGAAGAGGCCCCGGCGCTCGTGCATCAGCTTCTGGCCTCCCGCGGCCTCGCGCCGCAGGCGGTGAGCGCCGGTGACGGCTTCAGGTTCGAGGCGACCGGCTATCTGCCGGTGGCGGCCGATGCCGCCCGGCCCGTCCACCGCGTGATGCGCAACTACCGCGACCCGGTGGGCGCCTACCTGGTCGACCTGGACGCCGCGACCGGCGAGTTGGTGCAGCTACAGAACGTGCTGCGCATGCTCGACTTCTCCGGCACGGTGACCGGCGACATCGATGACCCCGGCTGGTGCTCGGGGGTCTTCACCCGCCCGATGGCGAACATGGATGTGGTGGTCGATGGGGTGGGGAGTGATGTCACCGGCCCTGACGGCGGCTATTTCGTTCCCTTTGCCGGTTCCGATCCGGAGTCGCTGTTCGTGGAGATGCTGGGCGCCTACTTCGACGTCAACAACACGCAGGCTCCCGACAGCCGGATCGAAGCCTACGTCACGCCGGGCACGGCGTTCGACATCCACTGGGATGATGCGAACTCGCGCGCCGACGAGCGCGACGTCTTCTACCACGGCAACGTCATGCACGACCTGGTCAAGTCGGTCGATCCCGACTGGGACGACCTCGACTTCCCGCTGCCGTCGAACGTCAACATCCAGCAGATGTGCAACGCCTACTGGGACGGCAGCAGCATCAACTTCTACCACGAGGCCGGCAACTGTGCGAACACCGGCCAGCTTGGCGATGTGATCGCGCACGAGTACGGCCACGGCATCACCGACTTCATGTACGGCGCCATGGAGCCCTCGCGCATGATGCACGAGGCGAACTCCGATGTGTGCGCCAACCTGCTTTCGGGGATGTCGGTCGTGGGCCAGGGCTTCTACCTGGACGATTGCATCGGCGGTATCCGTGATACCGACAACAACGAGGTCTATCCCGACAGCTTGACCGGCGAGCCCTACCACGACTCGACGATCCTCTCAGGGTTCCACTGGCACGCGCGGGAGAATCTGATCGACCTGATGGGCGAGGAGGCCGGCGCCTACCGTGCGCTGCAAATCTGGCACATCGGCCGGATCCTGGGCTATCCGCAGACCCAGCCGCAACAGGTCTGGTGGACCTTCATTGCCGACGACGATGACGGCAACATCGACAACGGCTGTCCGCACTGGGCCGAACTCTGCGCGGCCGCGCAGCAGAAGGGCCACGAATGCCCCGAGCTCTTCACCGACGTGGTGATCCACCACGCCGCGTATCCCTACGGCGAGGTGCTGCTGGGCGAGACGCTCACCCTCTCGGCGACGGTCTACTCGCTGGTCGATGACATCGACGAGGCTTCTCTCACGCTCTACTACCGCGACGAGGGGCAGACCGAATTTGCCAGCGCGCCCATGCTGCCGGCGGGCGAAGACATGGAGTACGCGGCGGAGGTCTCGGGTCTCACACCGGATGCGGTGCTCGAGTACTACATCTACGCGGCCGACCTGACCGGCAACGAGCTTACCGATCCGCGCGAGGCACCGGCCGAACTGCATACGACCTTGATCGTGCCGGTCTACGAGTCGTTCGAGGATGATCCCGACTGGGTCGTGGGTGCCCCGGGCGACGACGCCACCCAAGGAATCTGGGAGTGGTGCGATCCGGTCCAGGTCGCTCTGGCGCGGGTCATCCAGCCCGAGGACGACGTGACGCCCTACCCGGGCAAGTACTGCTGGATTACCGGCCAGTACGAGGGCGGCTACGCCTTCGAGAGCGATGCCGACGGCACCACGACGGTGACCTCGCCGTCCTACGATCTCACCGGCTACGACTACGCCACGCTGGAGCTGTGGCGCTGGTTCCAGACCTTCAGCGCGGCCTTGGGCGTGTTGGAGATCAAGGCCTCGAACAACGGGTCCTCGTTCCAGACGATCTCCTCGATCAGCGGCCCGCAAGACGAGTCGGAGTGGCAACTGGTCGAGCTCGATCTGGACGAGGTCTACCCCGACCTGGGCGTGATCCGGATTCGCGTGGTGATGCACGGCGAGCCGAACCCCTCGATCGACGAGGGCGGGATTGATGAGCTCGTCATTCGCGCGGGCGTGGACGATGTCTCCGCCGCGGAAGAGGCCGACCCGGTGCCCGCGAAGCTCATGGTCTCGGCGCGCAACCCCATGGTCGCCGGCGGGCAGATTCAGCTCGCGCTGCCGCGGGGTGGGACCGTGGATCTGACGATCACCGACATCAACGGCCGCGTGGTGCGCAGCCTGCGCTACGACCGCCTGCCGGCCGGCGTGCAGGCCGTGACCTGGGACGGCCGTGACGCGCGTGGCAGCCTGCTCGAGAGCGGCGTCTACTTCTGCCGGGCCGAAGCCGGCGGGGAACGTTCGGTGGGCAGGCTGGTCGTGATGCGGTAGGTCCTTGCCCCGGTCCGTGCCATCGGACATCATGGTGGAGCTTGTGCGGGAACGAGACGGTCGAATGGATGCGGCCCGATTCGAGTCCGGCGGCAGGGAGGCCCCATGAAGCTCTTCGGCATGCGAAAGCGCGCCGCGCTCGCGCCGGGTACGCCGGTGTTTGTCGGCGAGCGCAAGGCCGACCGCGTGCGCTACCGTGCGATGGCCTACGACCCGGATCAGATCACCGAGGAGACCTACGACCGCGTTGAAGACACCTTCCCTCATCGGGACAGCCGGCCGGTCTCCTGGGTGGATGTGACCGGCCTGCACGATGTCGACGTGCTCGAAGCGATGGGTCGCCACTTCGGACTCCATCCGCTGGTGGTCGAGGACATCGTGCATACCCGCCAGCGACCGAAGCTCGATGACTACGGGGAGTATCTGTACCTGGTCACCCGGATGATCCGCTACGATCGCGAGACCGGCGAGCTGCACAGCGAACAGCTCTCGATTGTGGTGGGTAAAAGCTACGTACTCACGTTTCAAGAGGATGAGGGTGACGTCTTCGAGCCCATTCGGGAGCGGATTCGTCTGGGGAAAGGGCGGGCCCGCCGGATGGGTGCCGCGTATCTGGCCTACATGCTCATTGATGCGATCGTGGATCACTACTTCGTCTGTCTCGAGAACATGGGCGAACGCATCGAAACGTTGGAGGAGGATCTTCTGGAAGAACCCTCCCAGGAGCAGTTGCAGGTGATTCACGCGCTGAAGCGTGAGATCATCCTGCTCCGCAAGGCGGTCTGGGCCCAGCGGGAGGTGGTGGGACGGCTGGACCGGGGTGATGCTCCCGCGTTCGGGGCGGAGCTTTCGCCCTTTCTGCGCGACCTGTATGACCACACCGTTCAGGTGCTCGAGACGGTCGAGTCCTTCCGCGACGTCCTCTCCGGGTTGCAGGACCTCTATCTCTCCAGTGTGAGCAATCGCATGAACGAGGTCATGAAGACCTTGACCCTGATCGCGACGATCTTCATCCCCTTGAGTTTCCTTGCGGGCGTCTTCGGCATGAATTTCGAATGGATGCCGGAGCTGCAGTGGAAGTGGGGCTATCCGCTCTTCTGGGTCGTGGCAATCTTCGTGGGACTGGGGCTCCTGGCCTACTTCCGCAAGCGCGATTGGCTGTAGAAGGGAAGATTGCGATGCCATCGTTCGATTGGCCTTTGATTCAGGGGTGGTTGCTGACGACCGGCCTGCGCATTCTGCTGGTCTTGGTCATCACGTGGATGCTGTGGTGGGTGCTCCGCGTGGGCACCGGCCGGTTCCAAAGCCACATGCGTCCGCGCAAGGCGGATCCGGACGCGGAGCGGCGGATCGCGACGCTCACGAACATCCTGCGGGGCGCCGGCGGCATCGCACTCTTCGCAACCGCGGGCATGGTCATCATCTCCCAGCTCGGCGTCAAGCTCGGACCCATGATCGCGGCGGCCGGGATCGGCGGGCTGGCGATCGGCTTCGGCGCCCAGAACCTGGTGCGTG
>CAZZIF010000273.1:0-5580 GCA_964654025.1 uncultured bacterium | reverse complement strand
TTCCTTGATCGCGGAACAGCAGTGCCGGTTGGGGTTTTCTTCTAGATGGCGGCGTTGTAGACTATCGCTCTACTTCGTGAGTCATGGCCGCGATAGCGAGCGGCCTGGATTTGAAACAGGTCCCCTCGGGGACCGCAGACGGGGGAGTACTGGAATGAGACGCATCGGATGGCTCGGGTTTGCTGTCATGGCCGTCGGGGCACTGGTTTGGCTAGCGGGCGATCACACGAGCGCTGTCGCCGAGGAAGAGGAGGCCGAGTTCGGTTACATCGGCGCGAGCTCATGCAAGATGTGCCACAAGAGCGAGAAGAAGGGTGCCCAGTTCCAGAAGTGGGAGGAGAGCGCGCACGCCAAGGCGTACGAGACCCTGCTGACCGAGGAATCGAAGAAGATCGCCAAGGAGATGGGCTACGAGACGCCGCCCGAAGAGACCGACTTCTGCCTGAAGTGCCATGTCACCGGCCACGGCGTGAAGGCCGAACTCCTCGGCAAGAAGTACGACAAGACCGAGGGCGTCTCGTGCGAGTCGTGCCACGGTCCGGGCGCGGAATACAAGATGGTTCACCTCAAGGACGCCGAGAAGGCCATGACGCTGGGGCTGAGGGATCCGGCCGACCCCGAGATGTGCAAGACCTGCCACAATGAAGAGAGCCCGACGTACAAGCCGTTCAAGTACGAAGAGATGCTGCCCATCATCGCGCACCCGATGCCGGAAGAGTAGGCGTAGATACGACCTGCGTGCGCGGCGTAGAGCCCGCGTTCGGCATGGGGCGAATCGTACCGCGTAGCTCGAGTGCCTGCGAACGCATGCAAGTGCCGGCCGGTGCAGGCGAGTGCATGGCGCGGGTTCATGGAGCATACGAGCATACAGAGACTAGGGCGGGTGGGAGACTCCACCCGCCCTTTTTTGGGCATCTTCATTCCAGGGAGGTCTCGTGAAGGTTGTTGCATTCAATGGCAGTCCCCGGCCGGAGGGGAATACGGCCAGTCTGATCCGTATGGTCTTCGCGGAACTCGAACGGGAGGGAATCGAGACCGAGCTCGTTCAGCTGGGCGGACAAGCGGTGCGCGGTTGCACCGCCTGCTACCAGTGCTCCCAGCGCCGGGACAAGCGCTGCGTGCTTGGCGACGACATCATCAACGACTGCATCGCCAAGATCGATGCCGCCGACGGGGTCCTGTTGGGCTCTCCGACCTACTTCGCCAACATGAGCACGGAGACGAAGGCCCTCGTTGATCGCGCCGGGCTGGTGGCGAAGGTCAACGGGGACCTGTTTCAGCGCAAGGTGGGGGCGGCCGTCGTGGCGGTGCGCCGGGCAGGGTCGGTGCACACTTTCGACTCGATCAATCATTTCTTCACGATCAACCAGATGATCATCCCCGGCTCGATCTACTGGAATCTAGGCGTCGGGCGCGAGCAGGGGGAGGTCAAAGAGGACAACGAGGGCTGCCGCACGATGCGCACCTTGGGACAGAACATGGCCTGGCTGCTCAAGAAGCTGGCGTCCTGAGCCGGACCTTGATGTCTGGCTGCTCAAGAAGCTGGCGTCCTGAGCCCGCCCCCCCCCCGTCCGTCTAGTCGAAGCTCTCGTAGGAGTGCTGGCCGCCCAGGAAGAGATTCCCCAGGAACGAGAGAATCACCATCGCGAAACCGACGATCGCGAGGATCGCGGCGCGCCGGCCCTGCCAGTTGCGCTTGTAACGGGCGTGCAGGTACCCGGTATAGAACAGCCAGATGATCCAGGAGCCCACCTCCTTCGGATCCCAGCTCCAGAAAGACCCCCAGGCGTTGTAGGCCCAGATGGCGCCGGCGAACAATGCGCCCAGTGTAAAGAGTGGGTAGCCGATCGAGATGGCGCGGTGGTTGAGGACATCGAGCCGCGCCAGCTCCGCCGGCGTTGTCTCGGGCCGGCGTTCCTTGATCAGGTAGTAGATGGCCAGCCCGCAGGAGACCGCGAATGCTCCTTCGGAGACCGCGGCCATCGAGACGTGGATGTGCAGCCAGTAGCTCTGCAGAGCGGGTACGAGCTGCTCGGTGATCCGGGTGGGCAGGAGTGATGCGATGGCCATGATCCCCAGGACGATCGGCGAGATGTAGGAGCCGAGCTCGAAGCGCCGGGTTTGCGTGATGAGCACGCCCAAGGAGATGGCCGCCATCCAGGACATGATGCTGGCGAACTCGTGCATCGAGGCCAAGGGGATGATCCCGGCGATCTTCCAGCGAATGCCCAGGGCGATCAGCTGCGAAACCGATCCGGCGTACAGACCGGCCACACCGATCCAGCCCCACAGGCTCTGGCGCGTGGCGCTACGCACGAGGAAGGCAACGAACGCGGCGATGTAGACCGCGAAGGCGATGGTGAAGAAGGTGATATCGGGCGTCGAGCTCTGCTCCACGGAGAACCTCACGCGTTCGTGGTTTTGGGCTTGGGATACCTGTCAGGCTTACCCGCGGCGGGCGGCCATTTCTCCAAGAACTTGGCGGTCAGCGATGTGATCGAAGCCTGCCAGGCGTGGTCGACCAGGGCCGGCTCCTGGTTGCCCACCCCAATGTGAATCCAGTCGACCTTCCAGGCGCCATCGGCGCGCCGGGCGCGCAGCAAGACGCGCTCGTGACGGATGAGGAAGGCCACCAGCGTTCCCAGCGTCATGACGGCGAGTCCCACCCAGACCCACTCGGAGCCCGGATGGGTGGCCATCTCGAGGCCGCTCTGCATGACCGGATCGTAGGAGACGAAACGCAGGGGCAACTCCGGTCCCGTTCCGATCACCATGTCGGGGTGGAACAGGAAGTACCAGGAGTGTCCGATAACATCCTGGCCTTCGTAGAGCCGCAAGAGCACGGCCGGGTTGCGCGGCTCGTTCGATCCCTGGGCGGGACCATGCTCGCCCACCCGGAAATCGGTGAAGAAGGTGTCGATCTCTGCAGCGTAGGGTGTGCGCGAAAACTCGATTCGCTCACCCTTTCGCAGCGTGAAGGTGACCGGGTTCACGAAGCGGTGTGAACTCTGCCCGTGAGGCCCTCCAGCACTCTCCTCGCCGCCCATCGCGCTCCCCATGGCGCCGCCCATTGTGCCACCCATCGTGCTGCCCATCGCGCTGCCCATCCCGCCTTCCGTGTTCCCGGCGCCCAGGACGCGGTCGCTCAGGCCGGCTTCCGCCAGCAGCGCCCTACGCATGGCAGGCGGTACCGACGATGGATCCATGCCCTCGGGCAGAAGCTCTCGCAAGCGCTCTTCCAGCTCTACCTCGGTCAACGCATCGCCCGGGCGCTCGCCGGAGCCCATGTCCGGGTCCTTGTCCGAACCCTCGCCCGGCTGATCGCCGGCCCGGCCTTGGCCGGCCCCGGCGCGACGCGCTGCCTCGGGTTCGTCTCCGATACCGGGCTCGACGGGCACGTCGTAGACCAGCTGCAGGCTGGGAATGGCGAGCGGGTCGGGCCGGTAGGAGGACTGGTAGAAGCTATAGCCCGCGTGGCGCAGCGGCTTGTTCACTTCGAGGTGCATCTCGCGAACCACCGTGGTGTCACGCACCAGGCGCACGTGGCTGACGTAGTCGGCGATCTGGCCGCGGGAACTCATTTCGATCGTGAAGTCCAGCAACTCGATGTGGGCATCGGTGCCGGGGATGCGCACCCAGTCGCCCGGGCGCAGCCACACCATGCTCGAGGTGCCCGAGGACGCCATGATCAAGCCGCCCACCACCAGGAACAGGAAGCCCAGGTGCGTCAGAATCGGCCCCATCCGGGCGAACCCGAATCGCGAGGCCGCCAGGCGGAACGAGTCGCCGGATTTCTGGGCATTGACGTGGAACCACTTGCCGCGGAAAAACGAGACAGCCTTCTCCAGCGGGAGGGCCTGTTGGCTCGACCAGCTGACCACCCGGGAGGAATCGAACCGATCCTCCGCGGGCAATCGGTTGCTGAACGCTTGGCGCCACTGATGGGACCACCGCTTGACGATGCAGGCCAGCAGACTCAGCGAGAGCAGGGCCAGCAACGTTCGGAACAGCGGCGAGCGGTAGGGATGGTCCGGGACCACGTTGACCAAGAACCAGATCCACGGCTCGTCCATCCGGTCGCCGAGGCGCACGCGCGCCAGCTCGCCCCGGATGGGCAGCTGATCGACGACCACCATGGCGAGGATGCTGACCAACGCCAGCACGATGATGATGCCGATGGCGAAGCTCGTGTCGCTCAACAGATGGTATGTAGCGCGTACAAGCTCGACGACCGGGTTCCCGGACGCCGGGCGCGTGCCCTTCTCGGGCCCTGAAGCTGACATTCTAATACCCGCTCCATAGATACGTGGGTCAGAGGACGAAGCGACAGCATACCGAACCGGCGGCGCTCCCGCACCCACAATCCGAGCACGGAAGCTACCTGCCGCAATGTTGGGTTCAAGGGGGGCGTGGCCTTTGGAGAAGATCGTGACCCTACGGGGAAGCCGCCAGAACCTCCGTTGCCTCGGGCACGCGATGCCACCAGGTTGCCTGCACGATCCCGTCTTCGAGAAGGAAGACAGCCGGCAGCGCGCGATAGTACTGCCGCAGGACGCGCTCGGGGGAGGTGCCCACGGGGAAGTTGGGCAGGTGCTTCATGCGCCAGGCCGTCGCCTCACCGCGCGTTCCCGGAAAGACGGCCAGGACCTGTGGTCCATCAGGGGCGGATGCCACTTGCTTGAGTTCTGGGATTCCTTCGTCGCAGGCCGGGCACGCTGGGCCGACCAATGCGAGGAGCACCCGGCCCCGATCGATGGGCACCCCAGCGGCGCCTTCGACCGCCATGTCCGATAGGTCGCTGCCCGGGCCGATGCCGACGACGAGCGCATCGAGCGGAAGAGCGGTGCCGAAGACGGTGAGCCCCAAGGCCACCGCCAGCAGAGGGGCGGCCACGGCCCACTGCCACCGGCGGGTTCGAAAGCCGCGCACCAGGTAGAGGCCGATCAGTGAAGCCACGATGACGAGGGTGTCCTTGACGATGACCTCTTGCGGACCGCGATCGATCATCCGCCCGAAACACCCGCACTCTTCCGCGTTGCCGTGTGCCCAGGCCCACGCGGTGACCCCGATGAAGCCCAGCATCAGGAGGATCGTGCCCGAGAAGACCAGACGGGGCCACACGAAGGCGAGGAAGGCCGCGGCGGTGACCAGCTCGAGCCCCACGAAGAAGTAGGCCAGAAACGGTGACCATGAAGCGGGCGTGACCTGGTGGGCGGTGATCTGCTCCATGAAGAGCGCTGGGTCACCCGCTTTGAAGAAAGCCGCCACGGCCAAGACGGCGGCCGGGAAGAGTCCCAGGATGTAGGCGACCACGATGCGCCACGTGCTGGTCATCGAAAGCTCATCCCCCCGTCCGGGCTAGCGCTGCTCGGCCCGTTCGATGATTTCGACCAGATCCGCTTCCATCGAAACAATCGGCTCTTCCTCGATGCGGCCTAACTCCAGATCGTCCTGGAAGACCATGAACGTGGGCGTGTAATCCAGCGCGCAGATCTCGATCCAGTCGGCGGGCTCGATCATGTTCTCATCGGTGGCGACCAGACGCAGATTCAGATGGGGGTTGCCCGCCGCGTCCAGCGT
>CAZZIF010000272.1:0-5581 GCA_964654025.1 uncultured bacterium | reverse complement strand
CCGGAGCACGGCGGGGTTCGCACGATGGAACGCTTCGAAGGTCTCGGCCTGGGTGGCGTACCCGCCGACTTCGACGATCTCGGGCACACGAGGGCAGAACGGAAGACCAGGCTGCGGCGGTAGCATGATGTCAGATCCCACGCGCCACCTCCGCGGATGGCGGACGCCCGAACGTCTCCCCGAACGTCGAACACAGATCCCGATATAGCGGCTCGAGTCCCGCGCTGACGAAGTCGGCCCGCCAGGTGTGCCACGGGCCTCGCCGGAGGCGGTGGCCTTCCGGGCGGAGAGGAACCCGTAGTCGCGCCCGAACTCGCCGCTGACGGCAACATCGTAGGCCTCCCCGCCCGTGTCCAGGAAACCCACTTCCTGCACGGCGGCGGGATCGGCGATATCGATCACCCGCAACCCTTCGTAGCTGTCCGCGATGTAGGCATAGGTGCCCGAGACGGCCACGCCGCGAGCCTGCCCCGGGGTATCGCAGTGCCCCGCTTCAAGGATCTCCGCGGAACTCGCGACGTCCAGCACACGCAGGCCGTAGTCGGAGTCGGCCAGGAAGGCGAGGCCGCCGGTGGCGACGACATCCCACGCGACGCCCGGCGTACCGAAGGACCCCGCCGACTGGGGATTCGAGGGGTCGGACGCATCCACGATCCGGAAACCATAGTGACCATCCGCCAGATAGGCGAGGCTGCCGGAGGCGGCCACGCCGTCGGTGTATCCCGGCGTGTCGAAGGATCCAACGGGCTGGGGGCTGGTAGGCGAAGAAACTTCCATCACCTGCAAGCCCGATGTATGGCAGGCCACATAGGCATGGTCACCACAGACCGCGACATCGAAGGCGGCTCCCTGCGTATAGAGGTGTCCCACCTGGGAAGGGCTGTAGGGATTCGAGACATCGATGATCCGGTAGCCTTCGTAGTAGTCGGCCAGGTGCACGTAGTTGCCCGTCACCGCCACCCCATAGGCCCATCCCCGGGAATCGTAATACCCGGTTTCCCAGATGTTGGAGAGATTGGAGATATCGAGCACCCGCAGGCCGGATGTGTGATCGGCGATGTAGGCATAGTTGCCCGAAACCGCCACGTCGCGGGCGATCCCGCCCGTGTCATAGGAAGCCACGCAGTGCGGATCGGCGGGGTCGGTGATGTCGATCACCTGCAAGCCCGTGTATTCATCGGCCACATAGGCATGATTGCCCGAGAGGGTGACCGCCAATGCGAAGCCGGGCGTATCGCACGAGCCAACTTCCTGCGGATTGGCGGGGTCGGAGACATCGACCACTCGCAGACCATCGTTATTGTCGGCCACATAGGCGTAGTCGCCGGCGACCGCCACCCCGTGACCGGCGTCGGGCAGGAAGCAGACGCCGAGTAGCTGCACTGGGTCCGACTCGGTGGTGATGACCAGGCCAAGTTCGCACGCCAGATAGGCGCAGCCGCCGTCGACCGCGACCCCGTAGACATGGCCGGTGTGCAGCAGCGTTTCCCCCACCTTGGTTACATCCAAGCTGTCCTGGGCAACGGCGGACGCGGCCAGTGGACCTGGGAGCAGTGGAACCGCGAGTAGCAGAGCTGCGCTCAGTAGGAAGGTGATTGTGGTTCTCATGGCATTCTCCTGATGGTGGCATCCAAAGGGATGGCTTCCGATCTAGTTCCTCAAGACCGTGCTTCGATTCACATAGACGCAGGACCGGGTCGGAATGTTTACGCGCGCTGCAAGGCAAACCGGGGGAAAATCGGGGATCGAGGACGCGGCCGGATTCGTCCTCCCGCCGCGGGGAGTGGGGTCATGGATCGTTGCCGTTGCTGTAGGCTGCGAGCCCATAGCCGTTGACGTCGGGGGCCTGCCATGACGCCTGCCCTTGGCTCTTGGTACGGCCGGACATCTCACTGCATCCATCCCAGCACGCCCTCCACCAGCCGATGGTACACGACCAACACCCTTGCGGCCGGGTCGGAGAAGTCCCCATTGTATGTTTCGGCCAGACGACGCTCGATGCGGCCGATCGTACGCGCCGCTTCGGTGTCACACGTGGCCAGTCCTTGGATGATTTGGTGCAGGCGGACATGGGCATCCTGGTCGAGACCCTCTGGTCGAGCCAGCATCTGCTCGGCTTGCTCTTTCAGAAAGGGGCACACGCGCGGATCTTGCCCATGGGCATTGAGCTGCCGGAAGGCCCAGGCCCGCACTCCCACGTTCAGGACATCCTGGGCCGCCAGCTCGAGGAGCAGGTCGAGATCCTCAGCCGCAACCCCCGCGCTGCCGATGTCTCGAGCGGCGTCCATGAGAGGACTGATCTCCCAGGGCACGCGGTTCCTCGAATGGATGTGGACCCCGCCGGGATAATCTTGGCACCCCCGCAAACGCTCAAGCTCGGCGCGAGTAAGCGTGCGCTGAAGACCCAGGCCGGGACGATTGGCCAGCCATGGCGCGGGCTCGGGTGTCCGCGGGTAGTCGGCTCGGGGTTTCCATTCTTCGTCGGTGAGCCGGTCGCCGATTGGATGTTGGAATTCCGTGTAGCTGTAGACTGCACCACGGCAAACTACGCGGCGATCGCCATCCGGGATAGCCGCAAACAGCGTGAGCGGCTTGCCGGCGCCCACTTGCCACACCTCCCGATGGAGATACTCGGTAGCTGCTTCGGAAATGAATGCCATCGACTGTTTCGCCCGGTCGCTGTTGGAACGATTGAACGCCAGGTGTTTGAACTGGTGTCCCAGGCCCTTCAGGAAGAACCCGTCACGGACCGATTGGGGTGTGCCGGCAAGCTCCTTGCGAGCAATGGATTCAAGTCGTGACAGGATCCGGCGGAACGACTCGAGATCCTCACGGGACAGGCGCATCCGATCTTCCTTCACTTGATAGCGATCGCTGTGGTGCACCCCCTTCAGGGCCGTTCGCGATTCCAAGCTATCGACCGGGATCCCCAGCCGCTCGGCATGCCCCCTTCTGATCCGGTCGCAGTCCTCGGCAATCCGCTCAAACAATCCCGCGCGGTCAGCGATGGCAAGCAGTCGCTCGACTAGCCCGTCCAGCCGGGCAAAGAACCTTGGATAGGGATCCACATACCCGTGAAACCGATCGGTCGGCATAGATACGCACAAGTAGTGGTGCGCATCCTTCGTATAGAGCATCGTCGCGTGGCGGACCTCGGCCCAAGCTCCCAGGGCAGTCCCAATGAGCCGCTCCTCCCACAGATCGGTTCCCATGAACTCCGGGCGGCCCGGCGCCGGCTGGAAGAGCGGCCGGTGGCAATGCAGCCACCCGTCGGCAAAGCTCTGTAATGGATCCTGTGCCCGAGACGGAATCTCGAGTGCCTCGAGAACAGCGTCGCCTGTCTCGGCCGGCAGAAGCTCGCGCGCCCGATCCGAGCCCAGTAGCCCGGCCGCGACATGCAAGCCGCTGGGTGGCCAGACCTCGGCGTCGAGAAGCTGCTGCACCAGATCGATGTCCCGCGTGTAGCGCTGCCCGAAGATTCTCAGCCCACGGGTTCGTGATTCCCACCGCATACTCTGGGGCCAGCGAAGGAACGCCGTGTTGATCCGAGGCGAGGGTTGCCGCGCAAGCACCTGGATCAGCCCATTGAGCCCCTGCCGGGGCGAGCGAGCAGCCAGCGCCTGGCTGTAGTCATCGAAGCAGAGGTCGTCGGGTTCGCCGAAGAGCATGCCCAGCAGCTCATCGATCCGGCGCCACTGCGCCATCAGCTCCGGCCGACTCCCGATGAGTTCGGTCAGCGCAATGGCGCGTAAGGTTTCATCCCGCGAATCCAGGCGGAAGAACATGCGCCCCAGATAGGCCATCGCCTGAAAGTAGCGCCCTTGTTCCGGGAGCGCGGCATAGGCGCCACGCGGTTCGTAGTGGGTGTAGTCGTCGAGGTAGCCGAAGAGAACACTGTCATCGATTTCGCTGTGCTTCTGTATCCTCTCAACCACCGACCGGACCTTCGCGCCCCAGCCGTCGGAAAGACCATCCAAGCACGCCGCATCATCCGTCAGCAGCAGGAGCGGCACGCTGAAGAAGGCCGCGTTCGCGAAGCATCGATCGCGCTCCGCGCGCGAGTCGGAAGCGTCGGCCTGCTCAAGGCACGCGGCCGCCATCGCGTCGACGAAGTCGAGGGCGGCCGGCCGCAGGAGCAGCTGTTCGGTCTCCAGAATGTACGCCCTGGCCAGGATCATGAAGGTGTGAAAGACGATGTCGGTTGTGACATAGGGGTACTCCGGCGAGTAGAGGTCGTACATCTCGTTCGACGTGACGGGAGATAGGACAAATCCGTTCTTCAGCAGGTGATCGAAGATGAACTCGTCCAGCTCGAATGCACACACGACCGACTGCCCCGCTTCGGCTGCACGGAGAAGACGCGCGGCGTGGCGCGCAGCAGCGCGATCCTCTTCGGCATGACGCCGGATAGAGTGCAGCAGACTGCGCGTATCGCGACTGGACAGACCGGTCGTGTCGGCTTCCGGTTGCGAGAGATACTCATCCGCGAGATTCGGGTGGTGGGCGAGTCGCTTCACCGCGGGGAGCGCCTGTGGATCGCCGAGTTGCCCCAAGAGCTGGAGAACTCGCCGTCTCCCCCGGTCTACGGGTCCGTTCAGATCGTTGAGCAGGACCGGAAGCACGGCCGAATCCCGCAAGCTTACCAGTGCATCGAGGGCCTGCATGCGGAAGTGATGGGTCGCGGTCGTGTCGACGATGGCCCGCAGCGCTGGGATCGCGACCGGATGCGGGTGTGCCGCAAGCTGCTCCAGCGCAAGCGACGTCACATCATGATCTCCGAGGCGAATCAGCTCCGCATGCAGTGCGGCCAGCGATTCCGCCTCGGCGGCCGTCCCAACATCAATGCGCTGGGTACGGACTCCCTGCCACAGTTCGAAATAGAGCCGGAACCGCTGAGCGGCCGACTCCGCCACGCGAATCGCGCCAATGTACTCCCCCAGCGTGTGACCGGCCGGCGGATCCCCCTTCACCGCGGACACCGGCGGTGCTCCCACGAACGCAAGTAGGCACATGAACCCCAGGAAGCAATTTCCGGTGGTCAGGAAGGTCCGATCGGGCCAGAACCGGCGTGCCGGCGGGAACGGCCGGGCGGGGCCTAACGCGAGGACGAGCGAAAACCGGGCCTTGGCCCAACGCTTGCCCTGAGCCATGACCATGATCGGCAGACATCTCCTCGATCCTTGAGGACGCATCGAGATCACCCCCTCCCGCCGGACCGATTCCCCGTTGGCCAGCATGAACAGTCGTTCCACGGTTCCTCCCTGGATCGGCGGCCCACCGGGGCTGGTCCGTGACCTTGCGCAATGCGATCACTGTGCAATGCGCTCATCGGAAGTGTAGGTTCGTTTGGGACCGGCGACACCCACCGAAGGAGGCCGCCACGGTCTCGACTACCCATATCGCGCAGCGAATCACATCAAGACCGGCAGACTCTGGTAGGCAATGTGCGCGAAGTAGAGCAGCAGTAGCAGCGCGCCTTCCCACCGTACCACCCGGCGTTGATTCGTGAGGATCATCGGCCACAAGAGGAGCGTGAGGAAGAGCATCATCAGAAGGCTCAACCCGGTGCCCGCGGGGATGG
>CAZZIF010000271.1:0-5583 GCA_964654025.1 uncultured bacterium | reverse complement strand
GGGGGCAACTCTCCGTCCTTGCACAACGTGCGATCCCCCGGGAACTTTTCCCGCAGCGTAACCTTGCAGGATTTGCGAGAGGATCCTGCGGACATGGCGGGCCCCGCCCGGGCCAATCCCACGTCCACGTGTATCACAAACCGCGAACGCGAAACTTTTTGGCAACAGGAGGTAATCCATGGCGAGTCACACCGGTCATTTCATCTGGACCGAGCTGATGACGAAGGACATCGAGGCCTCGCGCCCCTTCTACGAGAAGCTCTTCGGTTGGACGATCAAGCCCCAGCAGATGGGCGAGACGCCCTACCACGTCATCCACGCCGGCGAGAAGCAAGTGGGTGGCATGATGCAGATCACGCCGCAGATGGGCGAGGTGCCGACGCACTGGATGGCCTACGTCACCGTCGATGACGCCGACCAGCGCGGTCAGAAGGCCCAGGAGCTGGGCGGCAAGCAGCTCGTGCCGGGGATGGACATTCCCGAGGTCGGACGCTTCACGGTGGTCCAGGATCCCTACGGGGCGGTCATCTCACCCTTCAAGGGCCTCAAGGACATGGAGCCGCCTGCCATGGCGCGACCGGTCCACGGCGAGTTCTGCTGGTACGAGGTCATGACGCCCGATGCCGACGGCACCAAGAAGTTCTACACCGATCTCTTCGGATGGCAGACCGAGGGCACGACCGAGCACGGCGGGGATGAGCCGTACACGATGTTCAAGGCCGGCGACCGCCCCGTGGCGGGCATCGCCCCCATGCCCGGCGATGCGCAGCATCCGCCCTACTGGCTGAGCTACGTGGCGGTCGAGGATGTGGACGCCACCGCCCGCAAGTGCACCGAGCTGGGCGGGAAGGTTCACGTGGAGCCGCTCGACATTCCCAACGTGGGGCGCGTCGCCGTGATCGAAGACAACACCGGCGGCGTCGTTGCGCTCTACAAGGGCGCCAACTGGTAGGCACATGGCCTGTCGGGTCCGCCCCTGGCTGGGGAGGGACCTGATCGTTCTGCCGCCGGGTTCTCGAGCGAGAACCGCGGTGAGGACCGCGGCGAGGTCCGCAGCGAGGACCGCGGTGAGCAAGCTAGCAGCGTAGCGATGGGCTCCGGGGGGCGCCTCCCGGAGCCCAATTCATTGCTCCCGGACTCGACCCGCCACCCGCAGCTCAGCCCATCGTTGCCGACATCAGCCCACCACCGCCGGGCGCTTGATCACGACGAGGGTGACGTCGTCGGACTGCGGAACGCCGGCCGCGTGCCGGTCGACCGCCTTCAGGATCGCTTCACGAATCTCGGCCGCCGAGGCGTGGGCGTGTTGCTGGATGGTCTCGATCAGCCGCCGCTCCCCGAACATGTTCTCGGGCACCTCGGATTCTTCTTCGGCTTTCGCGGCCGCTGCCGCCGCTGCGGCCACCGCAACCTCCTTGGCCCCGCGCGCTTCGCTCGCCGGCCTCTGGACACCGCCGTCGTCGGTGAGCTCCATCGGCCCCTCGGCTTCGGTGACCCCGTCGGTATAGAGAACGAGGACATCGCCGGGGCCGAACTCGATCGTCTCTTGCTGGTAGTTGAGGCCCGGCATCATGCCGATCAAGAGGCCGCCGGATTCGATGCGTTCGACCCGTCCGTCCATCCGGCACAGGATGGGGGGATTGTGGCCGGCGTTGGTCATGGTGAAGGTGGCCTGACCGAAATCGAGCAGGCCATAGCAGAAGGTGGCGAACATCTGGGAATCGGTCGAGCGAACCAGCAGGTCGTTCACGCGTCCCACCGTCTCGGCCACGCTGCTGGGATGGATGACCTGGCCTTGCAGGCTGGCCTGCAGGTTGGCCATCAGGAGCGCCGCAGGAATCCCCTTGCCCGACACGTCGCCGATCGCCACGCCGACCCGGTTCTCGCCCAGCTGCAGGAAGTCGAAGTAGTCGCCGCCCACCTGACGGCTGGGCAGGCTGGTGCCGGTGATCTCGAAGCCGGGAACGATGGGCGTCTCATCCGGCAACAGACGCGCCTGGATGGCCCGGGCGGTCTCGAGTTCGCGCTCGAGCCGCTCGCGCGCCACGGCCTCTTCGCGCCCGCGGCGGACGGCCAGGGCCATTTCGTTGAACGAGTGGGCGAGGTCGCCGAACTCGTCCTCGTTGACCACGTCCACCCGCGCGTTCAGATCGCCGCTCGCCAGGCGCAAGGTTCCGCGGTGGAGGCTACGGACGGCCGAGGTGATCCCGGTCGCGATGCGCATGCCCAGGAAGAAGGCGAAGCCCTGCACGACGAGCAGCAACAGGCCCGCCACGATGAGCCCGCCCAGCAGGGCCTGATTGAGCCGGTAGTCTTCGCGCACGAACTCGAGCGAAAGGCCATAGAGGCTCACCTTGAGGTGATAAAGAATCTCATCGTGATAGAACCCGCTGGGACCGAGTCGCAGCACGGGCTGCAACCCTACCCCGAATCCCAGCGGATTGCCCAAGAAGCCCAGCTTCTCGGCCGTCTCGCTCTCGAGCCCCTCGAAGGTGCCCTCGATGCTGAGGACCTGCCGCGCGGAATCCGCCTCCACCGCCTGCGTGACCACCGTGTCGCCGGCGGCCATCACGACCAGCCCAGGATCGCTGTAGAGGCCCACGTGGCA
This sequence comes from uncultured bacterium, assembly GCA_964654025.1. Classification (GTDB taxonomy): domain Bacteria; phylum Eisenbacteria; class RBG-16-71-46; order CAIMUX01; family WJJG01; genus CAYQJL01. The sequence goes on along the minus strand of CAZZIF010000271.1, from coordinate 2,975 downwards.
CATGAGCAGCTGGGAGAGGTAGTCGAGCACGGCCTTGTCGATCTCGTAGCCGCGCACGCGTAGCGTGTCGCTCCCCACACCGTCGAGGCGCAGGAGCCAGACCTCTTCGCGGATGTGGACGTAGGCGGTCGTGTCGGCTGGCGTCCAGCCGGTGAGGTGGTCCCGGGCAACTTCCTCGGAGAGGGTGATCTGGACGCTCCCGTCCCGGGCATGTCGCGACGCCGGCGGTTGAGCAGGTTTTTGCCCCGGGGCAAAAGACCTGCTCGGCGTATCGGGCGACTCTTGCCCCGGGGCAAAAGACCTCCTCGGCGTATCGGGCGACTTTTGCCCCGGGGCAAAAGACCCATCCCGGGGCTCGGACTGGGTTGACCCCTGGATAGGGGTTCCGCCGGAGCCTTCTGTCCGGGTGCCGGCCGGGGTCCGTCCCAGGTGTTCATCGAGATCATCGAGCCAGGCCGGGACCTCGCGCTCCGAGCGCCACGTGCCACCTGCATGACGGGCTTCGAGCATGTGGGAGAAGGGCGCTTGGTCGAGCTCGGCGTTGGCCCGTAGCTGGTCGGCCCACGCGCCCAGCAGCGTGCTCGTGCGCGCGGCGCGGCTGCCGCCCAGGGCGCCATAGGTGAACATCAGGCCGAAAAGGATGAGCAGCACGACGGGCAACAGCGAAAGGAACAGCGCGCTGACCGCCATCTTGGTGCGCAGGCGGAAGCCTCGCAGGCGCATACCGAAGAAGAGGTTGAGCAGGCTGAAGACCCAGAAGAGCCGCAGGGCCCCGACCGCGCTACGCGATAGGACCGCGACGATGCCGCGCGCGCCGGATTGGTCGTCGGCCAGAGCGCTGCCGATTTCCCAGCCGAGTGTGAGGGCGGTGAACGTCACGACGCCCAGGAAGAACAGGCCGGCCCGCTGTTTGGTGGTGAGGGCCCGGTAGCAGCGGTAACGCCGGAAGAGGAGGAAAACAGCGGCGAAGAGCAGAGCCACCATCCGGGCCGCGAAGCCGGTGCCGGTCACGAAGGTCAGCACGAGCCCCGCGCCCAGCCAGATGAGCCAGAACTTGCGAGCGGCGGTGTCCTGGAAGAGCATCCGCACCACGGCCAGCCAGGTGCCGCCAGCCGCGATCAGAAGCAGCCAGGCGCCCGGGGCCGAGCCGGATCCGAAGAGGTGATAGAGCCCCGCGGTCAGCAAGCTGCCCGCTACGATGAGCCGGATGAGTTGCCAGGTCTTGCGGCCGACGGCCGAGGGCGGCCGGCGGCGCGGATCGGGCAGCCCGGGCACTCGCTGTCGAGCCGGCTCGGAGGGGGCGGGCACCTGCCCCCGATCGCGCTCGGAGGGGACGGCTACCTGTCCCTGGCCGGGTTCGGATGGAGCGGTCACCTGCTGGCGACCCGGCTCGCGTTCTGCGGGCACCTGGGGGGTCATGCGCGTTTCCTCAGGAAGGGAGCCTGTGACGCTTCCATTGCGTTTCGGGCTACCCTACTCCTCGCGCATGAAGCTGCGCAAGACCGTGTGCAGGATGCCCCCGTTGCGGTAGTAGACGACATCGATCGGCGTATCGAACCGGCACAGCGCGCCGAAAGCGACCTGCTCGCCATCGGGACGCACGGCCGTCACCCCGACCTCGGCCCCCGGCATGACCGTATCATCCAAAGGAATCGTGAACAGCTCCTCACCGGTCAGCCCCAGCGAGGCCGCGGTCTCTCCCGGACGGTACTGCAGCGGCAGCACCCCCATCCCGACCAGGTTGCTGCGATGGATCCGCTCGAACGATTCGGCGATCACCGCTCGCACGCCCAGCAGCTGCGTACCTTTCGCGGCCCAGTCGCGGCTGCTGCCCATGCCGTAGTCGCGGCCACCCAGTACGACCAGCGGGGTGCCGTCGGCCTGATAGCGCTGCGCGGCCTCGTAGATGCTCATGACCTCCCCGCTCGGCAGGTGGCGGGTCCAGCCGCCCTCGGTGCCGGGGGCGAGCAGGTTGCGGAAGCGGATGTTGGCGAAGGTCCCGCGCGTCATCACCCGGTCGTTGCCGCGACGGCTGCCGTAGGAGTTGAACTCGAAGATCTCGACGCCCTTCTCCCGCAGGTACCAGCCGGCCGGACTGTCGGCGGCGATCGCCCCGGCGGGGCTGATGTGATCGGTCGTGGTGCTGTCGCCGGCCATCACCAGCACACGCGCGCCCTCGATTGGCGTGATCGGCTTTGGATCCGTGCTCAGCTCTACGAAGAAGGGCGGCTCCTGGATGTAGGTGCTCATCTCCTCCCAGGCGTAGACGTCGCTGGCGGTGTGGGTGATCTTGTTCCACTCCTCGTTCGAGGTCTCGATACTGCCGTACTCGCCCGTGAACATCTCGGGCGAGAGCGTGCGATCGACGAGCGCGGAGAGTTCCCGTGCATCGGGCCAGATGTCCTTGAGGTAGACCGGCTGGCCGTCCTTTCCTTTCCCGAGCGGCTCGGCGGCGAAGTCGATGTCCACCCGGCCGGCGAGCGCGTAGGCCACCACCAGGGGCGGTGAGGCCAGGAAGGAGGCCTGGGCCTTCGGGTTGATGCGGCCTTCGAAGTTGCGGTTGCCCGAGAGCACCGCCGCCAGCACGATGCCGTCTTCATCGACCACCTTCGCCAGGGGCGCGGGCATCGGGCCGCTGTTGCCGATGCAGGTCGTGCAGCCGTAGCCCACCACGTGAAAGCCGAGCGCTTCGAGCGCGGGCAAGAGCTGTGCCTTCTCCAGGTACTGGGTCACGACCCGCGAGCCGGGCGCGAGGCTGGTCTTGACCCAGGGCCGGCGCGTCAGGCCCGCCTCGGTGGCCTTCTTGGCCAGCAGACCGGCGCCCAGCATCACCGACGCGTTGCTGGTGTTCGTGCAACTGGTGATCGCGGCGATCCCCACCGTGCCGTGGCCGATCTCGGCGACCAGGCCATCGGGATAGTCATCATCCTGTCCCGGGGGCACCGAAACGGTGACGCGCTTGCCGGCCTCGGCAT
>CAZZIF010000270.1:3156-5600 GCA_964654025.1 uncultured bacterium | reverse complement strand
GCCCGTATCGAGGATGATCAATCGATATCCCAGAGCCTGCTCGAGGGTGAGGCCGTTGTTGCCGTAGCCGCCGGGATTGAAGTGGGTACCGCCGTAGCTGCGAGCCAGCGGCGCATGCCAGCTGCTGCTCGCGAACAGGTAGTCGTACTGGTCGTACTCGAGGCCCACTTGATCGAGCATGGGTCGGATGTAGTACTCGGTGCCCCGGTTGTGCGCATCCACGTACAGAATCGACGGCCACTGGATCTCGTAAGGGTCCTCGGATACCACGCGCATGTTCGGCAGGATCTCGAAGGTCGCGATCGGTTCGGCGTAGCCCGTGGGCCAGACGAAGTAGGTCTCGGGCGGCGCGCCGCCATTGTACCAATAGCTGCGGTAGTAGTAGTCGATGCGGGTGCCGGGGGTCCAGATGCTGTCGGGCAGGATCTCCTGCTGGGGCCGCCGGTCGCCGTAGGCCGGATCGAAGCCGGGGTCGTCCTCGTGGAAATAGGTCACGAACTTGTTGCGCCATGGGCCCTGTGCAGTCTCGAGCGAGTCCATCAGCACGCAGACGAAGTCCTCCTCTGGGTCGCCGGTGAGTCGCGCTTTCCAGGCCGCATACGCTGGGATCAGATCCTGCATGGGGCCTTTCCGGGCGACCCGAAAGCACAGCTCGACGAACCACCGCTCGTCCTCGGCGTTCACGGTCGGTCCCACTACCATCGCCGAATCCGCCAGCCAATCGTTCCACTCATCTGGGTAACTATTGACCGGGCTCAGATCGTAGCAAACATTGCTGTTGCCGACATCGGCCGGATCCAGATACGTCGGCACCATCTGGCCGTAGCCATCGTGGAACCAGTGGCCCGTCGAAGGTGAGATCGAGGGCGCATCCACCCGCGTCGTCAATCCTACCCGCACGTTGTCGAGCACCGGACTGCCCCGGTTGTTGCCCTCTTCGATGCAGACGGTCGAGGGGATGCCGAAACCGGCGCAGGAGCAGTAGATCTCGTAGACGAATCGCACCTGTTCGTAATCGCTCGGCAGCGGCGTGCCGGCGTTGCCATCGAGCGTCGAGAGGTTCGTGAAGTATCGCTGACAGTTGATCGTGGACGAGTAAAGGTAGGTGTCCTGTCCCAATCGCCCCGACCAGTGCGGATCGGGGTTCACCGGCGTCGTGTACGGATAGACCATGTAGCCCATCCGGTAGAAAGTGCCTTGTTCATAGTTCAGGTGGGTGAACTGGTCCCACTCGACGACGGTGGTGTTGAACTCCTCGGTGCCGACGGCCGTGCGTTCGACGATCGGCGAGACGCCCATCTCCCTCTGCCCGCTCGGGTGGCCGGGGAAGGGATAGGGACTGCCTTCCTCGTCGTTGAATTCGATCGCCCAGCCCGCGAGCGGGCTGAAGCAGGTCAGTCCGAGCGCATCAAGCCAAAGGGTGTAGGTCCCCTCGTCCACCAGACCCATGTAGGAACCAACGCCGGGGCACTTCCCGAAAAAATAGCCATCCGGCCCGGCCTCGAAGTCGGCCAGATGGACCGGGCTGCCGGCCACCTCGAGCAAGATGTTGTCGGCAGCAAAGGCGCCCCACAGGCAATCATAGAGACCGTCCTCGTCTGACCACGCCCCATCCGAATCGAAACGCAGCTCGAGCTGCACTTGCTCGGTGCCCGGCGGCATACCGAGGGTGCCAAGGCTGCCGCTCCAGGATGCCGGCACCTCGGGCGAGCCGTGGATCCCGGTGAAGCGCGCCAGCTCGACCTCTCCGTCAGGCAATAGATCGCCCACACCATCCAGGCAGCGCACAAAGACATAGGTGTAGTCCCACTCGAACTCACTGTCCTGGAAGTAGTCGAAGGCAACCTCGACGGCTCCGACCGGGAAAGCGGGCGAGAAGGCGCTCTGGCAGTAGGAGTTACCGTAGCCCATGCCGGTGACGAATCCCAGCTCGTTGGCTTCCACCTCATGGACACCGCACCAGATCTGGCCTTGGGAGTCGGGGGCATTCATCATGGGCACGACCGGATCGGTGGCGAAATCCTCGGCGGTCACCCGGCCGAAGTAGGTATCGAGATTCTCGGTGCAATCGATGCTCGTCCAGCCTTGGAAGTCACCCGCGGCGCCGCCCTCGAAGTCCCAGACCGAGCCCTCGACGGCGTAGCCAGCGCCGTCATGTCCGCCGAACCAGATTGTATCCCCCTGGGCTCGGCCACCAAGGACATGACCGCCAAGGGCATGACCGCCAAGCGTACGGCCGCTGGTAGCATCGCCGCCAGTGGCACCGCCGAAGGGGGCGGCGAAAGGGGTGACGAAGGGATCGGTGAAGCGATCACTCTGCTCGATGTCGAAGACGGCATCCTGGCCGGAACGCGCATGGGCGCCGGTGGTAAGAGACCCCAGCAGGAGCAGTAGCACCGACGCCGCCAAAACGGACAGAGCCGAGCGACGCAAGAACGAGAGAC
>CAZZIF010000270.1:0-3056 GCA_964654025.1 uncultured bacterium | reverse complement strand
CAAGAACGAGACAGGCCAGACGGAAACGGGCAGGGACGACTCCAGGCGCATCCTATCCTCCTCGCAGGGGGTTCACGGTCTTCGCGCGGTCTTCGCGCACGCTGCGTGGCGCACTACAGGGCCACGGGAGAGCAAGCGTAAGAGCGTATCAGCAAGCGCAAGCCACAAGCAGCAAGCGCAAGCCACAAGCGCAAGAGCGTAGCCGCACGCGTGAGAGCATAGCCACAGTGTAGCATAGTCACATGTGCGGAAGGTGGTGTGCTAGGATCGTCTGGAGCAGTTGACGAGGTGCGGAAGGCGCAAGTGACTCAGAGGATGCATGTTGCGTGGTTTGCGCCACGACGCCAGGAGGTCAGGATGGATGACTCAGAGCCCCGCGCTGTACATGCGCATGAGCATGTGCCCGAGCAGCCTCCCTATCGCCCGCCCAGCGAGGCCGGCTCGGTCCTCGTGCGGGTCACGCGCGGCTGCGCCTGGAATCGATGCACCTTCTGCGGCATGTACCGGGGCCGGAAGGTCGAGATTCGCAGTCCCGAGGAGATCCGCCGCGACCTGACTGCGTTGCGAGAGATCTATCCCGTCGCCGACTCGGTATTCCTGGCCGATTCCGACAGCCTGATTCACCCCAGGCTGCCCGAGATCGTGCGCGACGTGTCCAGCACCTTTCCCGAAGCGAGCCGGATCACCTCGTACGTACGCTTGACGACCTTGCGGAAGAGGCGCCTGGCGTGGCTGCGAGAGCTTCGCGAGGCGGGGCTCAGCCGATTGCACGCCGGGCTCGAATCTGGCTCGGGCCGCATCCTCGAGCGCGTTCGCAAGGGCCTGACGCCGGAGAAGGCGATCGAAGGCGGCCGGGCCGCCGTGGAAAGCGGCTTCGAACTCAGCTTCTACATCCTTTGCGGGCTGGGAGGCGAGAACGACTGGGAAGAGCACGCGAACGCATCCGCCGACGTCACGCGCCGGGTGTGGCCGCACTTCGTCCGCCTGCGCTCGTTGGTCCTGCTGCCGCAGTCGGAACTGGCGGCGGAGTATCGGGCCGGCAAATTCGTGCCGATCTCCGCACGTACGCGTCTGCACGAGGTGCGTCGCCTGCTGACCGGGTTGATGCACGGCCCGGAAAGCCAAGCCGGCCGCTCCCCCGGGGCTCCCCACGCCCTCCATGTGGCCAGCGACCACTTTTCGAACCTGGTGTGGGCGGACAAGAAACGTATCTACAACGGAATCGAAGGGGATTTGCCTGCCGATGGACCGGCCCTGCTGGCGCACCTCGATGAGGTCATCGCCCTGGCCGAGGGCGCGAGCGAGGTCACCGATCCAGCCACCATAGCGCGCACGGGCCGAAACTTCGAGCTCTACGCCCTCTGAAACATGCCGTTGAAGGCGCAACGTAACCGCGGTGTCCGGAGCATTCGAAGCCGTCGAAGGGCTCGGAGGACTCGGAGGCTCGGAGGCTCGGAGGGCTCGGAGCATCCAACGTGCTCACAGGGAATGCTTTACCGCTGAAGAACCCTGTAAACCGCAGGATTTCTGACACGACCAAACGCCGCAACTCATTGAAAACAAATCAGTTAAGGATGGATCCCGGAATCCATCGCTAACTACTTGTCAAAATGCAAGTTGCGGCGTTTGACCTTGTCGAATTCTGCATCGCTCTGGTGTGAGGTGCCCCCCCATCACCGTTGCGCACCCCCTGGTCGGACCGGCTCACTGATCTAGCCGCCGGTCGAGCGGCGGAGTACGGCACCGTAGTGTCCTTCACCCGAGGGCTCGAGCCGTTCGATGCGCCAGCCCGTCGCCCGTCCGACCCGCGCCAGATCGCCCGGCGCCACCAGCAACCACGGGAAGTAGGATCCGCGGCGTCCCTCGAATTCCACCCGGATCCGAAACGCGCCCGGGTAGCGGCCGCTGGCGCCGAGTGCTCGCTGAAGGGCAAGGTGCTTCGGATCGCTGGTGGACAGGAAGTCGATCGAGGTAAGCAACAGCGACGCGTCCGGAGCGGTCACGCCGTGCAGTAGCGACAGCAACTGCTCGAATCCGTCCAAGTCGCCGGCCAGCCCCGGATTGTGCCCCATGAGGAGAGCACAGGCGAAGTCGCGCTCGCCAGGTTCGAGCAGCGCATCCAGATCCTGCCAGCGGCCGAGCCGCACGTCGTGGGCCCCTCGCTCCATTGCTACGCGCGCAGTCCGCGGCGAAGCCTCGATACCCACCACCCGATGCCCGGCCTCCTGGGCCCACAGCATCATGCGTCCGGGCCCGGAGCCCACATCGAGAATGGGACCGCGCGCGGCAGTCAGCAGGTCGGACTCCCAGGGGAAGAACTCATCGGGTTCGGCGAAGTAGACCTCGGGCGAGTGATCGGATTCTATGTGGCCGTCTTCACGGCGGATCGAGTAGAGCGCCTCCCCACGCTCGTGATAGGCCTCGCAGATTTCTCCCCACAGATCCTCGTGCAGCGGGAGTTCGTCCGCCTCGCAGGGAACGATGGTCAGCGAAGACATCGGTCCTACCCGCTCATGACGACTGGGCCGCCAGACGACGGGCAGAACCCAGGAAGTAGTCGACCAGCTTCTCGAGATCGATGCGCAACTCGGCCGCCTCGCCCCCGGCGCCCAGCGCCTTACCCACGTGCGGGAGGAGATAGGCCACCGAGTCGCCGGGGCCCCCGGTGATCTGTACGGGCAGATTGCCGTACTGATAGGTCAAGCAAGCCTCGGCCGCCCCGGTGAGCCGGTCACCTGGACGCAGCGCAAATCCCCGCCGCGACAGCATCGCCAATGCCTCTTGATGGCTGAGTCGCGGATGACGGGCACGGATCATGCGATCGAGCCGCGTGACGTTCCCGCCCCCGATAAGGCCGGCGTCGAGCGCGAAAGCCGTTGCCTTGAGTGTGCGCTCGAGTTGACCGCACAGGGCAACGAGGTCACTATGCTCGACTTGCACGCGGAACATGCCGCGATCGAATCTGGCCCGCCCACCTGCCGACGGATCCGGCTCCGACGGATCGGCCAGCAGCGCATGCAGCAACCCGAGCACTCTCCCGCGCACCGGTTCACGCC
>CAZZIF010000269.1:0-5601 GCA_964654025.1 uncultured bacterium | reverse complement strand
CCCTCAATGAGACCCCCGATGCCTCATGCTGACTCGGGGGATGTCAGGAGGTCTGAACCCAGAAAGGCGCGGACCAGCTCCTCGACCAGAACCCGGTCGGTTATGGAACCGAAGCTGCTTCCGATCTCCCGCTCGAAGAGCACGGTGTGCGCCGCCATCGTGTCCAGGAGAGGAGGAGTCGGTTGCAGAAATTCTCGCCCCAGGAGAAGGCGAGGATGGCAAGTGACTGATCCTGCACACGATAAACTCCGAGAAATCACCTGCTCGATCTGCGGAATGTGGGTGAGACTGTCACTGGAGCGCGATTTCCAAGGGAAGCTGACGCCGCCCACACGCCGTCCCTGTGAGATTCCCCCAATACAGGCTTCATGAATAAGGAAAGCAGTCTCAACACGGACTCGAGCTTCAGAACGTGGAAGCCGATCACTCGCCAGAATTGTCCCACGTGAGGTTGAGATCGAGTATTGCCTGCCCTGCAGGTGTAATCGCATCGGCTCTGTAGAAGCGAAAACCCATATGAGAAAGACCATCAGGGCAGTCCTCTAATGGAAAGCCATCAGGAAACGCCTCCCAATCATTGTAGCAGCTCCAGTCCTGCCGATACAGCCACTGGAAGGCCGCACGAACGCCCCACTGCCTCGCTTCCGAAAACCCATCGTAGACACGAGCGCCTTGGATCGCCCAACCATCGAGGTGGCCATAGCCGTACTCACCTACGAAGATCTTGCTCTTCGGGTACTGTGACTGCTGCTTGACGTAGTCGAGCATGTACGAGATCGAAATGCAACCGCTCGGGTGATTCGACATCCACGTCGAGACAGAAATCAAATCAGGCTTTGGGTTGAGCAACGGGAAAAGATCGGTAATTGTGTTCCAGCCACGATCAATGTGGCAATCATCTGATGGATCAATTGGGTCACCATCATCGTGAATCGGTACGTGGCTGACCTCGAGCGCGTGATACACGCGAAGGGGCTTGTGTAGGTTCGCTTGACGTGCTGCCTGGATGGCCGTCTGACGATACTCAAACAACGCCTTCATCTGGGCCAGCCGCAGAACATCATCAGGGTCATAGCCGGGCTGCCCAGGATCAACCACGAAGTCAAGAGGATCGAAACAACCAGCTCCACGAATCTGGTTGTCAGCCTCCCAGCCCGTGAGGACAATCACCTTGTCTTCATTACCGACCAAGGTGTATAGGTCGTTCGCAAGATCGCCATAATCGACCGTTTCATCCAAGCCATAATGGCCATTGCATCCTTCAACAGTCAAAGCATCTTTAATCGGACGCAAAACTATCAAATCAATTCCAGGATTTGTATAGACGCCAAGCATGTCTTGACCTAGCGGATCAACCTGAGGCCAGATTTTCACGGCATGAAAACCGAGGGCAACAAGATCATTAACGGCCTCAGTGTTGGTTTCAACACTCAGCGGATGGTTGGGATTGGGATGATCGTGGTGGGCGACAATCGTAGAGATTCTCTCCGGAAGGAGGTAGGACCAGACAGGAGGCGGCGGGTTGATTACTCTGTGGGGCAAGACCTGGCCAGACGCACTAACCACTATGCTAAAACTAAACACAAGAGACAACGTTTTAATCATTGTTACACTCCTTCACAGGATACTATACCCCAATGTGAGCGATTCGGCTTGGCATGGGCCGTCGTAGGGTCTTGGCAGGGCGACTCGAGGCCAGCAGCAGGGTACGGAAGGGGCGCCGGCACGCCCAGCGAGTCCGGCGCGTCGTTGCAGCCGCGAACATAATTGAGATTTGTCTCAGAATTGGATCATGAGGGCGCAACTCCCCCGGGCCCAGGATGACCGTAGGCGGCGGCGGTTTGCGCTGGCCGCTACGCCAGCCGGGGAATCGGGGGTGGCGACGAGCAGCGTTGCCACAGCTCGTCGAGCTTGAGCGCCTCCAATGTGGCGCGAGTGACCTTCAGCACGACTCGCCCGGCATGGCGGACGATCTTGCCCGCGACGTCCAGGAAGCGGCGACGCAACGTCGTCGCGTAGGCGATCGTTGGGACGACGGGATCGCTGACGTCGGCCTTGAACGACTTGAAAACCGGCAAAGGCGAGCAGTGCTGTTTAGTAGAAGGCGGTGTTCTGGCGGAAGCCCTTGAAGGGCAGGCGCTGATCGAGGAAGTCCTTGAAGGCGCGGTGGACAAGCTCGTCGAATCCACGGTCGTGGTAGCACTCGATTATGCCGGCTGGGGTGAGAAGGTGTTCGTAGCCTGCGGCCACGAGCGCGTCGTCGACCGGGTCACCGATGCCAAGGTTGGTGTAGATGATCGTGTCGGGCCGGCCCCCCAGAGCTTCGCGAACCGAGCCCGCTCCATCCGCTTGGCGTAGATGCACAGACCGGTGCCGTCCCACAGCAGCACCTTCGCCAACCGCCGATTCCGGCTCACGAACAGCAACGCATCGCCTGCCAGCGGATCCCGGCCAAGCGCGGACCGCACCAGACCGAACAGCGAGTCGAAGCCCTTCCTCATGTCCACCGGCGTGGTGTACGCCCACACCCGCAGGCGCCGCGTCATGCCCAGCATGCCGCGCCGCCCTACAGCCGACGCAGAACGTTGACCGCGTCGTCCAGGCTCAGACCCTCCAGTCGGTGCCCGGCCGGCGTCACGATCGCCAAGCCTCCCGGCTCGAGCGGCCCGGCGTCACCGGCGACCCGCACCTGCCGGAGGTGACCCGAGCCCTCCTGCGCCGACATCCACCGTCCGATGGTCGACTCGCTGAGCCCGATCGCACTGGCGACCGCGCCCAACGTGTGCCCCTCGCCCCGCAGGCCCAGAGCCCAGACCGTGATCTCGTCGCGCAACGCCGCCGGCGTCCGCCATCGCGCACCCCCGCGGGCTCGTGCCTCGTCCAACTTCGCCCGGTACTCCGCCGCTCGATCGTTCATCGCTCACCTCCAACCGATGAGCTTCCGTCTCGGCAGCCGCGGCGCAGCGGCTCAAGGCGGGCAGGGCGAACACTTACGAGAAGTCGAATGACGCTTGGGTCAGACCGTCGGCATCATCACAGTGTCTCGCCGTTCAGCCTTGAACCACGATAGGATTCAATCGTGCGCTTGAGGATTCAGAGGAGGCTCGATGTCTCGGTGGATCAAATCGCACTGGCTGAGCGTCGGAGTATGCGCGTCCACTGTTCTTCCGCTCCTCGTTGCCCTTCTAATGAACCTGAGGTGGTGGACGTTCTCGGTTCCGATCGCGGATGATCTCGGCATCATCGAGCTATATACCCTCCGTGCAGCCCGAGCGGAACAACTCGTGGGGCCGTACTCACGGTTCGGGTTTCACCACCCAGGACCGCTGCTGTTCTATCTCCTGGCGCCGCTGTATGCGATCTCCGGGCGAGCTGCGGGCGCGCTTTGCATTAGCGCGATAGCGATCAACCTCACAAGTGTCTGCGTCCTGCTGTCCGCAGTCTGGGCTCGCCGGCGATCTGAAGTGGCTATTGCTGTGGCGATTGTCGCGCTCGTGCTTGTCGGTCACCTCGGGGCATACAGGGCGTACTCGTTCTGGAACGGGTACATCGGAGTCATACCGTTCTTCTGCGCACTCCTGGCGATCTCACTCAGGCCATTCCACGTGGGCGTCGCGGTTGGATCGGTCGCGCTCCTGTCCCTCGCAGCCCAGTCACACTGGATGTGGATCCTGCCAGCCGCTGGCGTTGCCCTCGGTTGGGCCGTCCTAGCAGCGATCCGGGCACCGCGACCACACCAGAGCCGCGATCAGGAGACGAGACCTCGATCGGTATTGGGAGTGGCGTTGTCCGCATTGAGCGTGGCTGCGGTGTTGTGGGCACCGGTAGCCGTGGAGGCTGTGTTACGTAGCGGCGGAAACCCGCTGACTGCGGTCGACGCGGTTGCCAAAGCCCTTGTGGCGTCGGGCGAAGCGAGCGGCGGTTCGTCGATCATACAAGGGCTTGGGGATTGCCTACTGTGGGCCGGTGGCCACGTGGGCGCGTCGAGCCTCCCCGCGGGCTCATCCTCCCTGCGTGTGTGGCTGTCCGTGTTTGTGGCCGTGGTTTTCGGGGCAGCGGTCGCCATCGCACGCCGGAGGACAAGTTCTGTCTCCGCTGTGCTCGTCGCGGCAAGCACCGCCGGAGCGCTCCTGTGGTCGTGGGTAGCCGCCGGCCAGCCCTACGAGTATCTCAGGCTACCGCTCGAGGTTTCTGGCGCTGCCTTACTGGCAATAGCGGCTATGTCCCTCATTGAGTGTTGTCCCCTTGGCATCCGGTGGGCCAGGGGCGTCGCCCTCGTTCTGGTAGCGGCACTTAGCATAACGGTGTCGCTGCAGTTCGCACGCTATCTCTCGGTGAGGGAGTATCTGGCTACCGGTTGGGGACCGGTCGCGTACCACTGGAAAGCGCGGTCGTTCGCAGACGACCTCCGTCGCGTCGCCTCCGGGAAGACCATCCCCGTCACGATCCTCGAGCACGACGCCTGGCCAATTGCTGCCGCAGCCGCGGTGATGATCGAGAAGCAGGGCGGCTCGCCCTGGGTGCAGCATGACTGGGAGTGGATGTTCGGGCGCGCTCGAGCTTTCCCTCTGGCAGAATCGGCGGTTGAGATCTCTCGTCAGCCAACGGCTGAATCCACACCTCCGGGCTGGAGCACCGCACTCGCCGAATGGTGCGAGCCGACCCCGGGCTCTTCCACGCCCAGCGCGTATTGGTTCGACGGCTTCTATTCGACTGAGCAAGATCCACTCTATGGTTCGGTGCGTTGGTCAAAGGGGGAATCCAGCGTCGCGATGTTCTGTGAGAACGAAAACAGCGGGTCGGCAGTCCGTCTGACGGTGCGCCCATACTCACCGGATGGAGAACCGGTACACGTTGACGTCCGCCGCGATGGGGCGATGGTCGCCAGCGTTGACCTCGCGCCAGGGTGGGGACAAATACTGCTCCCATTGAACAAAGCCCATCCCGGGGGTCCGACGGTGTACGAGTTTCGCTACGACAGGGTGCGCAGGCCATGCGAAGTCACAGTGTCAGATGACTGCCGTTACCTCGCCGTCCTCTTCGCAGGGCCGTATTCCGCCGACACAGTACGAACAGGCAGCTGACGCGGCGAACAACCAGCCGGGAGCTTGCTCGAAGTCGGGCCATCTTGCCAACGCAGACCTCGGCGGTCGCGGCGCTTGCGAAGCTCGGCGTCGAGTTCGTCGAGCTCGAGCGTTGGAACTGCTGCGGCGCGGTGTCCTCGCTCGCCGACGACGACCTGATCCACCACGTCGCGGCGGTGCGGGACCTCGTCCGCGCCCAGCAGGCCGGTGCCGACGCGGTGTTCACGCTCTGCTCGCAGTGCTACAACACTCTCGCGCGCGCCAACCGGCTGATGCGCACCGAGCCCGACAAGCCCCACATTCCGCAGATCGCGCAGGTGATTTCTCGGGAATTTATCGCGTTCAGGATCAGTCACTTGTCATCCTCGCCTTCTCCCGGGGCGAGGATTTCCGCAACGGACTCCTCCTCCCACTCGTCGAGGAGAGTGCGGAGGCTGACGCAACGCGGACAGGGTTCCGAGCCGGCCGCGACGGCGGCGCTGCTGGCCGAGGACGTGCTCGAGGAGGTTGGTCACGC
>CAZZIF010000268.1:0-5613 GCA_964654025.1 uncultured bacterium | reverse complement strand
CTGGAGTGGGAGCATGGGTTCGGCGCGTGAGAAGGCCACGGGGCCTTCTCACGCGCCGGCCTTAGCCAATGCGGTGAACGTGACTCGGTCAAGCAGCGCGGGTGACGTAGAACTCGCCGTAGTCGTCCCCGCACTCGATGCCCTTCGTCTGGACACACTGGAAGGTGCGCATGGCGGTCTTTCCGGTGGGATCGTATTCCCCGCCATAAGCCAGATCCATGAACGCGGCCGAGACGCCGCGGAGCATGTAGGCCGAGGGGCGCGCCGAGATGCCCCCGCTGACGACATCGGCTTCGTAGTAGTCGTACGCCTGGACCAGCATCTTCTCGTTAGGGACCAGGTCAACGATGTCGGCTTTCGCCCAGCCCCAAGCCGTGAATACGGCATAAGCGCCGTAGAGGATGTCCTCGGGCGCCTTCTCGATCATGGGCTCGACAACCGCTTTCCACTCGTCCGATGTGATGATGCCGTACCCCGTGTGGTAGCCGCACTCGTGGGCCGCGTTAACGAGCAGACCTTCCGTGGCTTCCTCCAGATCGGCGCCCGCGCGCCGCACGAGCCGCTCGGCGAAGCTATTCCAGAATCGGGTGGGGAGCTGGCTGACGTAGACGTTGTAGGATGAAATCAAACCTTCCTCGTTCCCCATGACTTCGATCTTCGAGAGTGAATCGATGATCTGCTTGCGATCGATGGCCATCTCGCAGCCTCCTTTCTACTTCACCACCACAACGAAACGTGAGCGTTCGACACCTTGAACGATACCCTCGAGCTCGTCCACCTGGAACATTCGTGGTGGCTTGTCGAAAGCCGCGCCGAAGCAGGCCGCGATGTAGCCACGGGTGAAGTGGTTCACGGGGCGATCGTGCTGCCCCCATTTCTTCTTCCAGCCCTCGTCGATGTGGGAGTGGGTGAGCTCGACCTCTCCCGAATCGGGACCGGCGTTCAAGAACGTCATCTGCCCCATTCCTGAGGCGGCATAGTACTGCGACGCCAGCTCGAGCCGCTCCCAAGGATCGGTGACGTTGTGCTCGCGGTAGTACTTGCTGAGGAATCCCCGGAAGGTGTCCTCGGCGCAGTCGGCCAGAAGCTGCCGGGCATCCATGAAGCCGGCATCCTCGGCAAGCTGCGTGTAGAGCGTCGCATAGTGGTGGCAGTGAAGAACGTGGTTGTAGTCGTTCAACGAATGGCGGGAGTGGCGCCGGTCATACTTGTGATCCAGAACCAACTGAGTTCTGCCCAGCACGGCCATGATTGGTCCTCCTTGCTCGGGTTCTCGTTTCCGGTTAGCTGATAGGAACGTCTTTGCCGGTGATGTCCTTGATGGCCGTCTTGAACTTGGCGATGTTTTCCGGGCTGTCGGGCTCGGCGCCGGCCTTCGCGGACGGAATGAGCGTCTTCATGGCCAGACGCATCTGCGCCGTCGCCCCTCCATTCTGTTCCGCGAACGCATACATCTTCATGAGTTTGTCTCCCATGGCTCTTCGCTCCTCCTTCTCTTCACGGGATCTGCGCGAGATCTCGAATCCGACATCCATGAACGACCCGCACGCGCCCGCATATATGGTGCAGCCGGGCCGTTCATCTGCATGCGATTCGTCTACTGTGTTTGTCGGGCGGAGAGTCACCTACATCGAGCGCAACTCGCACAGCCCGTGAGGTGGTGGCCGATTTCATGCAAGTCAAAACGAGGGATGGCTGCGGACGTCGCCGATCCGAAACGTCAGAGAGAGGGATGACGCACGTGCAGGACCGACTCATGAGGAAGAGCGGCTCACCAGGAAGCACGGCTCGCAAAGAAGGAGGGTTCCGCGGGAAAGTAGCATGGAGTTACCTAGCGACATCTATCTCAACGCCGCCGCCACCGCGTGGCCGCGGGCGCCCGGAGTCGCTGAGGCCGTGGCCGCGGCCCTGAAGGCGATGCCCACCGACTCCACCCGCGGTGGCCGGGGCTTCGATCCCGCGCAGGCGTGCCGAGTCCGGCTAGCGGCTTTGCTGGGTGGTGTCTCCCCGGAGCGCATCGCGCTCACCACAAATGCGACACATGCGCTCAACCTCGCGATCCGCGGGGTGCCGGTCCTGCCAGGGACGAGTGTCGTGACGAGCGTCACCGAGCACAACTCGGTACTTCGGCCTCTTCACCATCTGGCCGTCGAACGGGGGATCGTCGTGCGGGCCATCGGACTGGACGAACAAGGGGGGATCGACCAGGTCGAGTGGCGCGCCGCGCTGGAGGCCCAACCGGTTCTCGCCGTCCTGAACCACGTTTCCAACGTCACCGGACGGGTTCAGGACGTGGCGCCGTTCTTCTCGCTCGCTCACAAGTCGGGCGCCGTGACGTTGCTGGACGCCTCGCAATCATTCGGTTCGATGCCCGTTCACGCAGAGGAACTCCATGCCGATCTCGTGGCATTCACCGGGCACAAGAGCCTTCACGGACCGCCCGGCACCGGCGGGCTCTACGTCGCGCCTCACCTCGAGTTGTCGCCGCTGCTGGTTGGGGGTACGGGCATCCGTAGCGACCTGCCGCTTCATCCGCCCGAGATGCCCATGAGGCTCGAGGCGGGGACGCCCAGCCTGCCGGCGATCAGCGGGCTATGCGCCGCGCTGAAGTGGGTGGAGCGGCGGCCGGCCGAGTTCGTGCGCCGAGCCGGTGGACTCCTCGAACGACTCAGGCAAGGACTCGGGGATCTCCCCGGAGTGCGCCTCATCGGGACGCAGGCCGCTCAAGGGCCGGATACGCATGGCATTTGCTCATTCGTCATCGATGGGTGGAGCGTCGCCGAAGCCGGCTTCGTGCTGGAAGAAAGCTTCGGGATCCGCTGCCGCACGGGACTGCATTGCGCGCCGCTCATCCACGGCGCAATCGGCAGCGCGCCGGAGGGAACCATTCGCTTCAGCGTGACGGGTTTCAATACGGACGAGGAGATCGACCGCGCGATCGGTGCCGTCGGGCAACTGTCCACAGCTCAAGGGAAGGCGGCAAGGAGGGCGGCATGACCATTGTCTCGGCACGAAAGGTGGAGGATTGCTTCGACGGAAGCCGTGTCGTTCGCTACACCTTCGACGAGACGTTCACCCCCCAGCGGATCCGCGCGCTCGAAGCCCTCGGAGAGCTTGATCATTTCCCCGATTTCCCCCGCCCGCTGTTTCGTGTCCGCCTTCCGGGCGGGGCAGAGATCAAGGGAATCGGGGGGACGGCCGAGTGCCAGGTCGTCTTTCCGTCGGCCCGCCGGGAGACGATGCAATCCAGCTTCGAACACCACTTCGGTTGGGCGCGGCGCGAGGCCTGAGATGGATGCTCTCAGCCCAATTGCGTCTTGGGCCCCCGAACCCATGAGTCTTGATAAAGTAGTGCCACTGCGCACTCGATAGTGTATCTAGTACCGTCCTCTCCAGGCGCCCTCTGGTAGGGGAGCGCCGGCCAGGACAAGCGCAATTCGATGGACCCACCCGCGGTTTCTACTGGGTGCCTACTGGTCGACGAACAATCCACAGTTCGCTTTGACTCGCTGGGGAGGTAAGAACCGATGATCGGTTTCGCAAAACGTCTTGGACTCAGATCCAAGCTCCTGCTGCCCAATCTTCTCTACGTCGTCATGCTGACAGGCGGAGTCTACTTCTTCTTCGGTCTGCAAGGCTTGATCGGCGATCTGGCCCAGAAACAGGACGCATCACGCGAGAATGTGATGCGCATTCGGGCGGCGTCTCAGGGCGTCAAGGACTACCTCCAGGGTCAGGCCGAGTTCGGTGAGGTACAGAAGAAGATCACGGCCTTGGGTTCCTCGAGTCAGGGGCAGACCCCGTCGGCGGGCTTCTTGCAGATGGGGGATGGACTCGAACGCGTGGAGAACCTGCGTGCGGAAAACCGTCGGATCGAAGAGGAGATCATGACGCTGGCGGATGCCTCGAGCCACAACTCCAACGATTACATCGAGCAGGTCAGCACGAAGCTTGCCGACGAGAAGGACCGCTCGGAGGTGAGCACGCTCGAGAGGCTCGTCTTGGTCGGGGCCAACCGGAATACGTCGTCGAACTATGAAGTGAAAGTCCGCTTCCTACAGCTGAAGGAAAACCTCGGCGCCAAGGGGGAACTGCTGGCCTACCTCGATAAACTGGTCCAGAACGCAAAGCAGGATCAGAAGCGGCTCGAAGGAACCTCTTTCGAGGGGTTGGCCCAGGCAGCCAACGCATCCAATAGCAGGATCAAGAGCCTGACACTCGAATACGTGAGCAATGTCGAGCGCGCCGATGCACTCCGGCATCGGGTCGTCAACGGGATCGAGGAATCCCTGGCGGGGTTGGAGGAACAGGCCAGCCAGGATCAGCAGGGTTTCCTGGCGCGAATCGGGACCTACGTTCAAAGTCTGATGGCGCTCCTGATCGTCGTGGCGGCGCTGGGGATCGTCACCAGCGTTCTGGTCTCGGGTGCTGTCTCCCGCATCTTGAAGCGCACCAACGAACGCGTGTCGAGAGCCTCCGGTCAGCTGGCTTCGTCCTCCTCGGCCGTATCGGCTTCCAGTCAGTCGCTCGCCGAAGCGGCCTCGGAGCAATCGGCCGCGCTCGAGGAGACATCCAGTTTCATGGAGGAGATGGCTTCGATGACGGCGGGCAATGCCGAGCACGCGGATCAGGCGGACGGTCACATGAAGCAGGCCACCGAGGTCGTCGAACGAGCCCACGGATCGATGGCCGAGCTGACGACATCGATTTCCGAGATCTCCAGGGCTAGTGAGGAGACCTCCCGGATCATCAAGACGATCGACGAAATCGCGTTCCAGACCAATCTCCTGGCGCTCAACGCTGCCGTCGAAGCGGCTCGCGCGGGCGACGCCGGTGCGGGGTTCGCGGTTGTGGCTGACGAAGTGCGCGGCCTGGCCATGCGCTCGGCCGAGGCGGCGGGCAATACCACCGGTCTCATCGAGACCACGATTCAGAAGGTGAAGAGCGGCTCCCAAATCGTCACCGACACGGGTCGCATGTTCGACGAGGTCACCGAGAAGGTCAGCGAGGTCAGCGCGCTGATCTCTCAGATCGCAACCGCTTCCAAGGAGCAGGCCGCCGGCATCGCTCAGGTCACCGAGGCCATGGGCGCCATGGATCAGAATGTCCAGGGCGTGGCTGCCACGGCCGAGGAATCGGCCTCCGCCTCACAGGAGATGAGTGCTCAGGTAAGAGAGCTGCAGAGAGTGCTGGTGGAGCTGTCCGACCTGGTTGGAGGCCAGGCTCGTGCCGGGCACGAGGAAGGCGAGCACGCGCGAGAAGTCCTTCCCTTGTACGGAGGAGGGGAGGCGGTTCACGCGCGCGATGGACGGCGGCAGGCCGCGTGATCGCGGCGGCCCGCGGTGCGCACGTGTGAGCGCGATCGTCCGACCAGGCCGGCAGTGAGAGGATCTGCCGGCCCGAGACGCCCAGGACATCCAGCGTGACCCTCCCGCGCGCCACAGGGCTTCGAGTTCGTCCAGAATCTCCAGGCGTTGGCGCAAAAGGTCGCCGGCCGCGCCGTGGGATTGTTGAGCGCGGAAACCGTCGCCGGTGGCCAGTACCCGGTGGTGATCAATCCCATGCTCGGCGGCGTGTTCATCCATGAAGCGTTCGGCCACCTCTCCGAATCGG
>CAZZIF010000267.1:631-5652 GCA_964654025.1 uncultured bacterium | reverse complement strand
CTCTGGGTGGTTCTGGGCGGCCGGGGCGCTCTGGGTGGTTCTGGGCGGCCGGGGCCGCCCTGGGTGGATCACTCCACCCAGAGCAGCTTGACCGACTGCTGTTCGATCCCCGATCGCAGGCGGGCGAAGTAGACGCCCGGCCCCGCCGCGCGAAGGTCGCTGCGATCCACCCGGATGGCGTGTTCGCCAGCCGGGGCAGAACCCTCATAGAGATTCGCGATCTGGCGGCCCTGCACGTCCACCAGGTCGAGGCTGACCGCGGAGGGCCCGCGCAGCGTGAAGACGAGCTCGAGCCGGTTCGAGACCGGATTCGAGCTTGCGAGGCGAAGGTGGCTGCGGGTGAGATCGGCGAGTTCCGGCGCGGCCGCGTTCCCATCCGGCTCCCAGCGGGCGATGTAGTAGGAGGCACCTTCGCCCGCCATCTGGAAGTTGCCGCCCACGTAAAGCGATCCATCTCGCTCACAGAGGGTCCGGACCCAGTCCTGAACGCCGGTACCGAGTCCGTTCCAGCTGGTGCCGTCCCAGCAAGCTACCCGGCCGGCTTCGTGCTCGCCGGCTGCGGTGAACATGCCGCCCGCGGCCACACCACCGCCGAAGGAGGTGAGGGCAAAGATCCAGTTGTCGGTGCCGGTGCCCAAACCGGCCCACTGCGTGCCGTCCCAGCTGGCGATGTGCGGGGCGGGCACACCTCCGGCTTCCAGGAACTGGCCGCCAGCGATGAGCTTGCCGTCGTAGACCTCCAGGGCATTGACGACCGGCCAGGATCCGCCGCCCATGCCTCCACCAACGGGACTCCAGACATCGCCGTCCCAGCGGGCAATGTGATTGTAGTAGATGAACCCACCGTCGGAGACGAAGTCCCCGCCGGCATAGATGTCACCCCCGTGTGCCTGCAGGGCCAGGACACGATTGTCGAGTCCGTCACGCATCGCGTGGAACTGGTTGCCGTCCCAATAGGACACGTTGCGAGCCGCGATCGAGTTGACTTCCTCGTAGACTCCCCCGACGTACATTTTCCCCTCGCTGACCGCGAGAGCGTGAATGACGGGGCTTCAGCATCCTCCGAAGCCTTCGCCAAAGGGATGCCAGGCCTCCCCGTCCCAGCGAGCGATATGGTTGACTTCCAGGTTCCCCGTGTGGGTGAAGAGACCGGCCGCGATCAGGTCTCCCTCGTAGACGGCCAGCGCGTAGACTTCGTTGTTCATCCCCTCGCCCAGAGGCTCCCAAGCAGTGCCGTTCCAGGCCGCGATGAAGTCACACGGCGTGCCTCCGGCCATGCGGAAGCCGCCCCCGGCGATCAGCAAGCCGTTGTACTCGGTGAGCGCCGCCACTGAACCGTTGAGGCCCTGACCGCTACCGAAAGCCGACCAGGTCTGGCCGTCCCAGGCGGCGATGAAAGAGGCGCCGATCTCACCGGCGGTCGTGAAGGAGCCGCCCACCGCCAGGCCCCCATCGTACTCGCTCAAGGCCCAAACCGACTCGTTGACGCCCGCGCCCAGCGGCGACCATTCGCCATCGGCGTAGCTGGCGAGAAAAGCGATCTCGTGCCCCCCGGCGTTCTGGAAGAAGCCGCCCACGATCAGATCGTCGCCGTGAGCGAGGATGGTCTTGACGGTGCCATCGGTGCCGCCTGCCAGGCCGGACCAGGCCGCACCGTCCCAGCGGGCAATGTAGTTGACCGTCTCACCGCCCGCCGTGCTGAAGAAGCCGCCAGCGATGAGACCGTCGGCACTGCCGTGGAGTGCGTAGACCCAATGGTCCACTCCCGCGCCCACCGTCTCCCAGGATGTGCCGTTCCAGCGCGCGAGGTAGGGCACCGACACCCCGCCGGACGCGGTGAACTTGCCTCCGGCGTAGAGCTGGCCGTCGTAGACGGAGAGGGCATAGACGGTGTTGTTGAGACCATGGCCCAGGGCTTGCCATGCCGACCCGTCCCAGCGGGCAACGCGCGATGCGCCGACGCCGCCGGCCTGCTGGAAGTCTCCGCCAGCGATCAGGTCACCCTCAAACTCCACGAGCGCCGTCACGCGGCCATTCATGCCGCTGCCGAAGCTCTGCCAGTTCGCCCCGTCCCAGCGGGCAATGCGATCGACCGGCTGGCCGCCGGCCTCAGAAAACCAGCCTCCGACCACGAGCTCGCCCTGGTACCACCCCAGGGCCAACACCGAGGAGTTGACGCCCTCGCCCAGCGGATGCCACTGCGTGCCGTCCCAGCGAGCCACGTAGGCGGCCTGCGCCTGTCCCGCCTGGACGAAACCGCCCCCGGCATAGAGGTCGTTTCCATCGGTGGTGAGCGTGTAGACGGCCTCACCCATGCCGGGCCACCCGAACCCCTGCCACCAGGATCCCTCCTGGGCCGGTGCCGGAAGCACAAGGGCACCGAACGCCGCAAGCCCCATCAATATTTGAAGGTGGCATCGCATGCCAGCCCGTTTCTTCATGGTCCCCCCCTTGCCGGATCGGCTCGATACGCCGAGCGTTCAGACCATAAGGTCTGGAAGCTTACAATTATACACGACGTAGGCTCCGGGCTACTACGCCTTATGACAGCTACCACATCCACTAATGCTAGATCCCACGGAATGGCGTCCAGACGCGCACCGCCACGTCGCATAGTCTATCAATTCAGTATACTTCAAGGCTGTGGCCGGGGCAAGTACCAGGGCAAGTACCAGAGCAAGTCCCGGTCCAGTCCTGGACCCGACGAACCGGGATCTGTAGAATGGAACATTCGTGGTTTGCTGCCCAGATGGCTGCTGCCAGCGGGTAGCATGAACGAGGACACTCCATCGGCAAGTAGGAGGAATTCGATGGACTTCCAGGAGCTTTCCAAGCTGACGGTCGTCAAGTTGCGTGAGATGGCCCAGGAGTACGATGACATCGTCGGCGCCACGGGCATGGAAAAGGATGCGCTGATCGACATTCTCTGCGAGAAGAAGGGCATCGAGAAGCCCCATGTCGAGATCAAGCTGGATATCGACAAGGGCAAGATCAAGCAGGAGATCAGGGCTCTGAAGGTCGAGCGCGACAAGGCCCTTGAAGCCAAGGACCAGGCGGAACTCAAGCGCGTTCGCCGCAAGATCCACAAGCTGCGTCACACGCTACGCAAGGCGACCTACGTCAAGAAGTAGACGTAGCACGCGACCTTCCGATTCTCGCCGGCTGAGGGTGAGGAGATGGCTGCCGCCCGCCCGTCCCGTGGGGGGCGGCTTCCTGCTTGCCCGGACGTGCGGTTATCCGGATGCGTGCCTGAGCGGATGCACTGCCCGGCAGATCCATGTCTGAGCGGACGCACTGCCCGGCAGATCCATGTCTGAGCGGACGCACTGCCCGGCAGATCCATGCTCAGGCGGATTCGCGGCGCGCGAGGTCCTGCCATTGCTGCCAGCCACGCAGCGCTCTCAGTCCCTGATAGCCCGGCACGTGATAGCGAAGGAAGGCCGCCACCACCCCGGCAAGCTCTTGAGCCGTCTCGCCTGTCCAGCGCATGGAGGCCTCGGACGCGGGGGCGGCGCCCGTGACCAAGGCTTCGAGCAGCTCGCGGGTTCCCTCCGAGAGTGGCAGCAGGTAGCCCTGGGCCGCACACTGCCGGCAGACCAGCCCGCCCTCGGCCACGCCGAAACCCGCCCAGCTCTGGTCCAAGGCACCGCAGCGTGTGCAGTGGCGGAGTTGCGGCGCGTATCCCAGAAGAGACACCATCTGAAGCTGGAAGGCCTTGAGACCCGCCTCCTCCATCGAGGCAAGGGTCGAGCCGGGTGACGCCGCCACACGGTCCCGCCACACCAAGAAAGCTTCCAGGGCATCGTAGGCTTCCGGACTGGGATCCTCGTCCGGGAGAACCTTCATCGCGAACTCGAGTGCGGCGCTGCACAGGTAGTAGCTGGAGGGAGACGCAAGAGCGCGGGCGTACTCGACCTCGACGGCGGCAGCCTTGAGCAGGTGTAGGCTACGTTCCTTCTTCAGGTAGAAGACGAAGAAGCCCTGGGTCAGGGGTTCGAGCCCGGCGCCGAAGGGAGTTTTCTGCTCCCGCGCGCCCTTGGCAATCAAGCTGACCTTGCCGAACCCGGGCGTGAGCACCGTGGCAATGCGGCTCGTCTCGCGGTAGCGCTGCGAACGCAGTACCAGGCCGTGGTCCTCAACGATGGCCATCGTTGCCTCCACGGCCTCCGGTGCCCACCGGCTGGCCGATGGCCCGCCGACGACCGTTGCCGCCCGCGCCGCGGACTCCGCGCCGACCGTTCTCTGCGGCCAATGGCTCGGGGACGGGAACGCGGATGCGGATGCGCTCGATGCGCCTCTCGGTGCCTTGCAGCACCTCTAGCTCGAAACCATCCAGCGCGAGCTTCTCCCCCTCGGTCGGGACCTTGCCGAATCGATCCAGCATCAGCCCGGCGACTGTCTCGTAGTCGCCCTCCGGAAGCGGCGTGTGAGCATCGTCGTTGAAATCATCGATGCGGTAGTGCCCGTCGGCGACATACTCGCCGTCGCCCGTTGCGATGATGCGGCCATCCAAGGGATTCTGCCGGTTGATCTCGCCCAGCAGGATCTCGAATAGATCGTGGTCGGAAACCACACCGGCCGTGCCGCCGAACTCATCGACCACGATGGCGAGAGACTCTCCGCGGGCAATCATCTCGCGCAGCAGATCGTCGCAGCGCATCGTTTCGGGCACGAACCGGACGTCGTGGAGCAACTCTTCGACCGGTTGCTCGAGTGAACGCTCGACGTACAGGTCCGTGAGGTGAACGCACCCCAGAATCTCATCGAGATCCTCACCGCACACCGGAACGACGCGGTGGCCTCGGCGGCGCAGGATGTCCAGCCAGTCCCGGACGGTTTGCTCCGATTCCAGATACGCCAGCTCGCTGCGGGGCACCATGACCTCTTCGAGCGTGGTCTCACCGAGCTCCACCACGCTTTCGAAAGCCTCCTGAGTGGGCTCGTCCAGATCGGCACCGTCTTCATCCTTACCGGCCACCTTACCGGCCACCCTACCGGCCACTTCGGTAGCCACCTCGGCG
>CAZZIF010000267.1:0-621 GCA_964654025.1 uncultured bacterium | reverse complement strand
TCGCGCCGAACATCGCGCAGGTAGGTACTTGCCAGGCCAAGGGCGTGCACCGGACCCAGCAGCCACACCATACGACCCGGCCAGGCTCGACCGCGCAATCTGTTCCCCAGCCGGATCGTACCCAGCGTCCCCGCCAGCCACAGGAGAGCGCCCCCCACCGCCCATGCAGCGGAACCGTCCGTGGCGCCTCCCAGCATGAGAACGGTGTAGACGGCCCAGAGCAGAATCCACAACCCCTGGCCACCGCTCTTGCCCTGTGCCTGCCGGTAGGAGCTGATGATCAGCCCACTGAGCAGGTACAGCCCCGCGAGCGCCATGATTGGAGTCATCGTGCTCACAGGCGGGCCTCCCGCGCGGGCCGTCCCAGCAACGACCGAAAGATACCCGGCCACCCTACATATCCAACGACGCGGCTCCGTGCGTTCACGACGGCCACAACGCCGCGCCCGCCCTGCTTCATGCTCTCCAGCGCTCGTTCGGCCGGATCCCAGCCATTGACCGATGGAAGCGGTACGGCGAAGTCGGCGGCCCGACCCGCAGCGGGAGGCGTCTCCTGAACAGCGGTTCGCGGCAGGAAGAGCCGGGCATCGATCAAGCCGACGCTTCTTCGGTCGGCGCGGC
>CAZZIF010000266.1:0-5679 GCA_964654025.1 uncultured bacterium | reverse complement strand
CCGTGTCCGTGGGTATGCTCCCTGCACCTGCCGGGTGCATGAACAGACCCCGCCTCCCCCGCAGATCATTCCAGCCGGCCGTAGCGATCCTGTTGGCCGGCCTCCTGTGCCTGTCGGGCGCCGGATTGCCGGCCTCCTCTGCCGAAGGCGGAGGGGGCGTGCGGGCCTATGAATTCGCTCGTCTCTCGGCTGAGCCGGTGGGACGGTCGGTCAGCGGTGCGCACGTGGCCGCCGTCGGCGGACCGGAGGCGTTGGCCTGGAATCCGGCCGGGCTGGCTTCCCCGGCCAGCGCCGGCGCGATGATCTCCCATGCTTCCTGGCTGGCCGGTACGGCCTGGCAATACGGGGCGGTGTCGGTGGATCTGCCGGGCAAGGGTGGCACCGTGGGCCTCTCGGCCGGGATGCTGCGAGTCGGCAGCCTGCAGGGGTACGCCGCCGATGGGAGCGCCACCGGTGAATTCACACCGTTCGCGGCCGTGGGAACGGTCGGCTATGCTCGCTCGATCACCGACCGGTGGCAGCTGGGCGTCTGTGCGGAGGTCTTCTTCGAAGGCGATGGTGTCGATAGTCCTGAGCCCGCCGCGGCCGGCGGCGGTGGGTTGCAATACATGCATCCCCTATCCTTCGGCCGGCTGGCCGTCGGAGCGTCGGTCTTGCACCTCGGCGCGGAGCAGACCGCGGGGGAGGAGAGCTTCGCGCTGCCGGCCACCTACCGCGCCGGTATCTCTCTCGAGACCACACGCGGCATCGACCTGCATGCGGCCACCGAGACGGCCACCGGCGACGAGCCCAGCTTCTCGTTTGGTCTGGCCTGGCGACCCACGGGCGGTCTCGCCGCTCTGGGCGGCTTCGGTTACGACGGCGCCGCGGACGAGTCGCCTGTGACGCCCTCGTTTGGCCTGGCCCTCGATGTGGGTCCCACCCAGGTTGCCTACAGCTATCAGCCTACCGTCATCGAGGAGGGCTCGCATCAGGTCGCCCTCTATGTCCCGTTTGCCCACCGCTAAGGCGATCGGGGCCTGCTCCTCGGGTGAGCTGCCCTCTGGTGGATTCATCGGTGCGACAGCACCTCCACGCAGGCTCCTTGCCGGAAGCGGGATGGACTGCTAGGCTCCTCCTTTCTCACACAATCTCATCGGTGCCGTGCCATCCGCGCCGAGGATAGGCGAGAGGGGGGGAGAGCTGTCCATGGCCAAGATGCTGATCACCGGCGGAGCCGGCTTCATCGGATCCCACGCGGCCGAGCACTTCGCGGGGCGGGGCTACCAGGTCACCGTCCTTGACAATCTCTCGCGCGGCGCGCTGCTCAAGCGCCCCGATCCCAACGCCGAGTTCAACTGGAATCACCTGAAGTCGCTGGGTGGAATCACGCTGGTCCGCGGCGACGTTCGCGATCCGGAACCGCTTGGGGCCCTGGCGGCCGAGGCCGACGTGATCCTGCACGCCGCGGCTCAGACCGCCGTCACGACCTCGACCATCGATCCAGAGACCGATTTCCTTTGCAACGCATTGGGCACGTTCCGGGTTCTAGAAGCAGCGCGCCGCGGAGGCCGGCGACCAACCGTCGTCTTCTGCTCGACCAACAAGGTCTATGGCGAGAACGTCAACGGGCTCGATGTCATCGAGGAGGCCGAGCGCTACCGGTTCTCCGGGCAATGGGCCGACGGCATCCCCGAAACCTTCTCGATCGACCGGTGCGAGCACACGCCCTACGGCTGCTCCAAACTGACCGGCGACATCTACATGCAGGACTTCGGGCATCTCTATGGTTTGCGGGTGGGGATCTTCCGGATGTCCTGCATTTACGGTACGCGCCAGTTCGGCATGGAGGACCAGGGATGGGTGGCCTGGTTCACGATCGCCGCTCTGACCGGCAAGCCGATCACCATCTTCGGCGACGGCAAGCAGGTGCGCGACGTGTTGTGGGTGGAAGACCTTGTGTCCGCCTACGAGGCCTTCATCGAGAAGGGGCAGGGCGTTGAGGTCTTCAACATGGGTGGCGGCCCCGCCTTCACGCTCTCACTGCACGAACTGCTGGCGGTGATTCGTGAGCAGACGGGTGTGGAGCCGGCGACCAGCTATGATGATTGGCGACCGAGTGACCAGAAGGTCTACATCTCCGACATTCGGCACGCCGAGGATGTGCTTGGCTGGCACCCGGAGACGCCCCCCGCTGAAGGTGTCCGGCGTCTGATCGAATGGACGCGCCAACACGCCGATCTCTTCGGCGCCTGAGCAGGCGGAGATCGAACTGGCCGCGGCTCACGCCAGAACGGCGACAGGATCACCGGGCGCGAGGAGTCGCGTGAGCATCGCCAGGGGACACGCGCGAAGAGTCGCCTGAGGATTAGCGGGCGCGGAGAGTCGCCAGAAGGATCGCCAGGAGCGCTCGGAGGGCTCAGAGGGCTCAGAGCGCTCAGAGGATTGCGAGGGCTTCGATGCATGCCGGGAAGATCAGGAAGCTTCCGAACCGCGGAGACGCCGCGTCTGGCGCCCCCCGGTTGCGTGACGACAGGCGCGGTACCGCGTGCCGGAAGACGGCGGGGTCGGGGGCAGGCACGCTTCAGGTGGGGTGGGCGGCACTCTGGGTTGGATTGAGCGTGCTTCTTCTGGCCCTTTACGCTGGCGGATGCGCCTACTCGTTCTCCGGCAGTTCCCTTCCGGGCCACCTGCGGACGATCGCGGTGCCGATCTTCGAGAACGAAACCCTCGACGCACTGATCGCCGACGAGGTTACGCAAGGGCTCATCGAGGGGTTCTTGGACGACAACCGGCTGAAGATCGCGAGGGAGACGCAGGCCGACTGCGTGCTCGAAGGAACCGTAACCTACTACGAGCGAAAGGTCTATAGCTACACACCGGACGAGGTGCCGGAGCAGTACATCGTGTCGGTCACGGTCTCGGCGGTCCTCAAGGACCGCGTCAAGAATGCGGACGTGTGGACCAACGAGCGCCTGAATGCTACCGCGACCTACGCCGCCACACCCAGCGGCAGCCCCGACGTGATCGATAGCGAGGATGAAGCCCGAGAAGCCGCCATCAGTCAGTTGACCCAGGACGTTCTGGCGAGGACACTCGAGCAATGGTAGCACGTGGCAGACAACGTAGTTTGAAGTGGAACGAGTTCCGCGGGTATCTGGCGAAGAACCCGCCGTCAGGATGCTATGCGTTCTGCGGGCCCGAGACATTCCTCAAGGCCGAGGCACTCCAGGCGGTGAAGACCGCGCTCGCTGGAGGCGCTGCGCAGCAAGCAGCGCGCTATGCGATCGACACCTTCGCGGCGGGCGAGACGCCGGTGCAGGAGATTGCCACCGTCGCAAGTCAGGCCGGGCTCTTTGGAGGTGAGCGGCTCGTGCTCGTCGAGGGTATCGAGCGGCTGTCGCGGTCGGGTAAGCGGGACAAGGACGCCTGGCTGGAGTTGCCCGGCCGTCCCACGGCCAACCCGGTCATCCTGTTGACGCCGAAGACCTCGCGCGAACTCGTGCAGAAGGCGAAGTTCTTCGCGGATCTGTTGGCCCGCACCGTTGTCGTGGACTTCTGGCACGTCTTTCCCCGCGACGCGCAACGCTGGGTGATCCAGCGCGCGAACCAGAGCGGCCTTGTCCTGTCCCAAGGCGTGGCCGCCTTTCTCGTCGAGCGGATCGGCACCGACCTCCAATTGCTGGCACAGGAAGTCGAGAAGATAAGCCTCCTGCATGGAAGAGGCGAACTCGACCTGCGGGCATTACGCGGGATGGTGCGTTCGGGCATGCTCGGTTCGTCTTGGCAGTGCGTCGAGGCGATTCTGCGCGGTGCGCTGGACGAATCGATCGAACGACTGCAGAACGTGCGCCGCGAGGAGAGCTCCTTCAGCTTCATGTGGAAGCTGGGCTACGCGGCCACGCAGGCGGTGGACAAGAGCGACGGCGCCGGAGGAGGATGGCAGCCTGGCGGCGGCTACTCCCGCTCCGGCTCCGGCGCAGGCTCAGGCGCCGGCTCCGGCTACTCCGGCTCCGGCGGGTATGGCGATCCCGCCCCAAGGCTCTCGCCCGCCGAGAAGCACAGGCTTGCGAAGCTGATCGAAGGGTGCTACGAATGGGAACGTACCCTCAAGGGAGGGGGATGGGTCGGGTCCCACGACTACGTGGCGCTCGAACGCCTGATCGTCCGCCATGCGCACTCAGACTCAGGAAGACCAGCTTCACACTAACGCGATTCTAACAACCAAAGACCCTCTTGAAGGGCCAGAATAGTCTCATCGGCTTTGCACGGGGCAACGACATTGCGGAAGGAGGGGCCATGCCTTCGGTGCACGACGTCACGGATGCAACGTTTGAGAAAGAGGTTCTCCAATCGAATCTCCCCGTGGTCGTAGACCTATGGGCAGACTGGTGTGAGCCATGTCGCAAGCTCACACCCGTGATCGAACGAATCGCGACTACCTACGACGGCCGCCTCAAGGTCTGCAAGATGGACGTGGCCACCAGCCCTCGCATCGCATCGCAGTACCATGTCATGAGCATTCCAACCTTGCTCTTTGTGCGCGATGGCCAGGTGGTCGGTCAGCATACCGGCGGGGCGCCGGCTTCCGAACTCAGTCGCAAGATCGAAGGCCATCTCGGTCTGGCTCTCTGCTAGAGCAACACGGACTCTTGCCGTCGGTCTCTTGCCGTCTCTTTGCCCGGCTTCGCCGGCTCATGCCAGCCCTCGGACCGCCGGAAAGCGTCCGCCGCGCAGAAATAGGAGAGGGGTGTGTCCCAACCAGGAGACACACCCCTTCAACCTTTCGAACCCTGGGCCGTGGCCGGGGGCTCGCGATGGCACCCGCTGGGCACCTACCGCATCTTATTTTTCCGGGAGGCTCCGCCGCGATCACCGTGCCGCAAGCACCGATGGTGGTCACCACATAAGATTTCTGGGCCCTCGGACCTACGGACGGCTCACGAGTGCCGCAGTCGTTTGCCTCCTCCAAGTCGCGGCCACGAAGCTATGCCTTGGATCCGACAACACTGGGCCGCACACACCCGCCAAAGGTGCAAGCTCGGTGCCAGAACCCAGCAATCGGGGGCTGGTCACGTGCTTTTCGTGATTCTCGTGCTGGCTCCTCACGCGTTGTGTTTTCTAAGACATTCCATTTCAATCGGTTGTGAACGTCGAGGCGTGACCGGCAACGTCGCGACGACGGTAGCACTCAGACCGAAAGCAGAGGCTTCGAATGCGAGGGAAGGCGAAAACGGGCGAGGCCCGATGCGTTGCGCAACGACCGTGACCCGACTCCGTTGCTTCGTGCATGACAGGTTTACATAATGATGATTATACGACATAGATCAAGAGAACTCACAATAGCCCGCAGTAGCTCACGATAGCTCAGCACCCCGGTTTTCACGCCGCCCTGAATCTCGCTTTCTCCGCTCGGGCACTCTCGCTCGAGCACTCCGCCAGAACACTCCGCCAGAACACTCCGCCTGAACACTCCGCCTGAACACTCCGCCTGAACACTCCGCCTGAACACTCCGCCTGCGGACTCCGCTTGAGCATGCCGCTTGAGCATTCGGCCCGAGCACTCCGCCAGAACATGCCGCCGAACACTTTGCCAGAGCATTTCGGCGGTGCTTTCTGCCCCGCCCGACGGAACGCTGGCACTCGAAATGAGTATGCCCTAGGCTAGCGTTTCCCATCGAATCACGGTCACGACTCGTC
>CAZZIF010000265.1:0-5693 GCA_964654025.1 uncultured bacterium | reverse complement strand
CCCGGGCGCCTGCCCCCGACATCCTACTCCCTGGCCGCTTCTTCCAGGATCAGATGCAGGAGAACCTCATCCTGATACCGGTAGCGGGGCACGTATCGCTCGTTCACCACGAAAGCCGGGATGCTCCGTAGCGCGAGCTGACGGGTGGCCAGGCAGTCATCGCGAATGGCGGCCTCCACGTTGCGCCCTCGCAGGGCCGCGCGGAAGGCGCCGCGATCCAGACCCATGGCGCTCGCCTTCTCCTCGACCGTCCCGGGGGTCACCGCGTCCTGGTGATCGAAGAGCCAGCCGTGCATCTCCCAATATGCCTCCTGACCTCCTACCTGTCCAGCCGCCTCCGCCGCGCGCGAGGCCAGGCAGGCCAGGGGATGCTTGGTCATCTGACTCAGCGGATTGCACTCCTGGTTCACCGGGAAGTGGCGGAAGGAGTAGGACACATCGTCCCGTTGCTGGAGAAACGCGAGGACCACGCTATCGGCCTCCGCCGTGTAGGGCTCTTGATAGTCGCCCCAGAGCATGATCCGCACGCGGGCATCCTCCGCCCCGCGGGTCCAGTCGTTCTGGTCGGGATCGAAGGCGCGCTCCGGCTGCGCCAACCAGTCCTCGACGATCTTCTGCCGTGCCGGGGGCGGCGAGTCGGCCGCGGCCATGCGCGCCGGCAGGTCCTCGGCCAGAAGCTCGGCGACGGTTCGGGTCAGGGCATCCGGTGCGAAGATGCCCTTGAACTCCACCCCGTTGACGAAAATCATGGGCGTGTAGTGGAGTCCCAGCCACATCGCTTCCTCGATGTCACCCTGGACGCGCTGGAGCGTCTCGGGCCCGCTCATCACCTCGATGAAGCGTGCTGGATCGAAGCCCATCTCGCGCAGGCCCTCTTGTAGCTCCGGATTGGTGAAGGCGCCCCCGCGGCCGAACAGCCAGCGGTGCATCGCGAAGAACCCTTCGGTACCCTTCAGGATGCCCGCCGCCTCGGCGGCCCGGGCCGCCCAGCACGCGTTGGGATGCATATTGCTCGGGAAGTACGGATTGCAGTCAGCGCTCATCGGGAAGTGCTTGATCGACAGCGAGACGCTCTCATTCTGCTCCACCGCGGCGAGCATCTCCTTCTCCAGGCGCTTGCAGTCGCGGCACTGGTAGTCGGTGAAGGCCACGATGCGAACGCTGGCCTTCTCCGGCCCGAGGCGATAGCGCCCGGTGAAGCCATCCGACCACGGATCCGTGCTGGATACCCGATCGGCGGCCGAGCCTTCCTCCGTCCGATCAGCGATCGATGTCCCAGAGACGGACCCCTCCCCGCCGGATCCTCCGCTGCCGGCCCCCTCCTCACGGGATCGCTCGCCGGCGGCAAGGATGCGATCGCGGGTCTCGGTGCGAGCGGTCTCCTCGCGCGCGAACATGGCCTCGCGTTCGGAGTACTCGAAGATGCCCAGCACCACGCTCGCGGCCAGGAAAGCCCCGGCCAACAGGACCGGGCGCCGCCATGCGATGCCCGGCGCGCGGGGTGCTCGCTCCACGATGAGCCAGAAGGCGAGATTGCCGACGTGGGAGACCAGGCAGTACTGGCAGTAGTAGCCTTTCACGGCGATGAGGAGCAGGAAGAACACCGAGGCCAGGGCGCCCAGGCGAACGATTGAGCGGAACAGCACCGAGACGGCGCCCCGGGACAGGAGCCAGGCCAGCAGAACTCCCAGGAAGTACGTGAAACCCAGGAACGAGGTGGGCCAATCGATGACCGGAACCGTGCCCCACGCGCTCGCAACCGTCTTGGCGCACGGGGAGTCCTCGGCGCAACCCGGGAGGCTGATGCCGGAGACGTGTTCCAGGACCAGCATGAACGCGGCGACCGTGGCGA
Source organism: uncultured bacterium (assembly GCA_964654025.1). Taxonomy (GTDB): domain Bacteria; phylum Eisenbacteria; class RBG-16-71-46; order CAIMUX01; family WJJG01; genus CAYQJL01. The sequence continues at coordinate 3,841 of CAZZIF010000265.1, read as the reverse complement.
CGACGAGGAACACGAGGCCCCAGCCATAGATCCTTCCGGAAATCCCATTCTGTCCACTCGCGGACTTCGACTGCGCCATGCCTGCTTCTGCCCTCCTCCACCCTCGTGGGAAGCTCCCCGCCGTCCCGGTACCGGTCGACACAGATCTGTTGGCCAAGCCCCCGGGCCAAGCTCCCCGTCCAAGCCCCCGGGCCAAGCCCCCGGCCAAGCTCCCGGCTGATCTAGCGCGCGCGAAGGCCCAACACTTACCGCGATCGAGCCTTCGCGGTTCTCTGGCTTCTTCTTGTCTACACCCGAACTGCTGATCCTATTTCAATCTGCGTAGCATCTCACCCCTTCAAAGCACATAGGGCGCCGGACCGGGCGAGTGGCGGTCCAGCGCACCGGAGGTCAGCAAATCGTCCAACGCCTCCAGAAGCTTGACCTTATCCCGTGGGAACCTGGCTTCGATGGGCACGACGTTCGAGCGATGGTTGGCCCGGAACACGGTTTGGTCCAGTTCGAGCCCGGATACGATGGCCCGCAGCTCCGCTACCGATTCCCACTCGGTCAAGGCAGTCAAGGTTCCGCTCGCCACGCGGCCCTCGCGCTCGGTGCCCGCGATCGGGATCCAGCGCAGCGCGGAAAGCAAACGAGGTTGCATCTGATTGAGTGTTTGGGCGGTGAGTTCGGCATGCCGCGCGCTGCCGGCCGGACCGGCCAGGCCCAGCAGCACCATGACCGACACGCGAAACCCACAGGCCTGGGCCCGTCGCACTGCCCGCACCATCGCCTCGGCGGTCTCGCCCTTGCGGACCTCGGCGAGCAGCGCCTCGTCGCCGCTCTCGAGGCCCAGATACAGGGTCTGCAGCTTGAGCCGCCGCAGCTCGGATAGCTCCTCGTCCGACTTGCGCTGGATCGAGCTGCCGTTGGCGTAGACATTCACCCGCAGCAATGCGGGGAACGCCGCGGACAACAGGAGCAGGATCTCCCGCAGTCGGCGATACGATAGCGCCATCACGTCGCCATCGGCCAGGAAGATGCGTTTGGCGTCCGGCCATTCGGCGCGAGCTGCCGCCACGCTGGCTTCGATCTCTCCCGGCGAGTGCGTGCGATAGGGGACACCCTTGTACATCCCGCAGAAGGTGCACTCGTTGTGGGGACAACCGTCGGCGACCCGCAAGATCAAGCTGTTCGCCTCCGCCGGCGGCCGGAAGAGGCGATGGAGAGGATCTGTCACTCCAATTGTCCCTCATCGCCGTGGTGGCGGATCTCGATGCTCTCGATCCGCTCACCCTGCGCAACGGCCCGCATGACCGCACCCCCGCTCGTCAGCCGGCCGAAGACAGTGTAGCGCCCGTCCAGATGGGGCTGATCCGACAGCGTCAGAAAGAACTGGCTTCCTCCGGTGTCCTTGCCCGACAGCGCCATACCCAGGGTGCCGGTCGTGTAGGATTCCGGGTTGTTTTCACACCGGATGGTGTAGCCGGGACCGCCCCAGCCGTCGGTGCGCGGACATCCGTCCTGGATCACGAAGTCCGGAACCACACGATGCCAGGCGCCTTCGTCGAAGTAGCCCGCCTCCACCAGTTGTACGAAGTTATACACGGTGAGGGGAGCCGCGATGCCGAAGAGGGCAACGCGCATCTCCCCCGACGCAGTGCGAATCACCGCCTCGCGCGCGCGCCAACCCTCCTCGAGGATACGCTCGTAGTCACGCGGGCTCCGGCCGGTCGTCACCGGACCGGGGTCCAGGCCGGCCACCTCGGGCGGGTACGGCCGATCCGGATCCTGCGCCTCCCCCAGCCGGGCGAGCGCCGCTTGCCGGACGAGCCGGTCCGGATCATCGGCGGCCAGTGCCGCCAGGAACCGAACCCCTTCCTGGCGCCGGGGCCCAGCGAGCACCGGAGCGATCAGATCGGGCAGGGCCTGGCGTACGTCGACCGACGGATCGGGTCTCATACGCGTGGCCAGCGCGAGAAGGGCGGCCGCATCACCGTCACCGCTTCCCGCTCCGCACTCCCCGATGCCGGCCAGCGTCAGCGCGCGCAGGACCTCGTCCTCGTGCTCGATGAGATGCCCCGAGGCCTCGATGACCGTGGCCAGTTGGCCGCTCTCCTGCAATCGCAGCTGCAGCCATGCGGCCACCACGGCCTTGGCCACCTTCGGGTCATCGTCCAACACCATCCGCAAGCGCTTGCCGAGCTGTTCGCGGAAGCGCTGTTTGTCCATCGCTTCATCGTCGGCATCCGGCACCGCCACCGGCAGAGCCTCCATCGCCAGCGAGGCCAACGCGTCGGCCGCGGCGTAGCGCACGGCCCAGTCCGGATCCGCCGCACCCCGATCCGCCAGACTCAACACCTGCGCATACTGGCCGGCTTCGAGACACGCGGCCGAGGCGGCCGAGATGGCCGCAGCCCGCTCCCAGGTCAGCGGTGCGTCGAGGTGGTTGTGCATCCGTTCCAGCAATACCGGCAGGGGCAGCAGGCGGGCGGCAGCCTCGATGGAGGTCACGCGAACGTGGGGGTGGGGATCCTCGAGCGCGCGTAGGAGCCAGTCAGGCTCAGCGGCAGTGGCCGGCCCCGTCCTGGAGCTTGCTCGGGAAGCGCTCTCCCAGGCATCCCGACCGGCGGCGGCCGAAGCGCGCACCGCTTCGACCCGCACGCGCGCATCGCGATGGGTGTGGTTTCGCAGCAGAACCGCGATCATCCGCTCACGCAACGCATCCGGCAGATGCGGCACCGAGGCTGCCAAACACCGGCCGAGCCCGCGCAGCGCCTGGAGCCGAATGGCGGCCGATGGGTCCTCGGCCGACGGGTCTCCGGCCGACGGGTCCTCGGCCAGCAGGACTTCGGCCGGCGGATCCTCGGCCAACGCGATCAGCCGGGCGCATACCCGCTCGCGAGCACTGAGCCTCAATGCCTGCGGCTCGGGGATAGCGGTCCGGCCCGAGGGGGCGCTGCCCAGCGACCGCATCAGCGCATAGGCGGCGCACCAGCGGGTGCGAGCCTCGGTCGCCTCCGATAGCGCTAGGATCCGATCGATGTGCAGCCCGGGCGATCCACGCCACACGGCCAGGAGCGCGGCCTGGACCACGCGGGGCTCCGGGTCATGCAAGGCCATGCTGAACACGGCCGGATGCGTGGTGGGATCGGTGCGGCCGAGGCCCGTTACGATCTCGGCCCGCACCAGGGTGCTCGTTTCTTCGCCGCGATAGAGCTGCGCGGCCAGCGCCGCGCCGGCGCGGGTGGTGCCCATGAGCCCCAGCGCGAAGGCGGCCGCGCGACGCACCTCGGAATCGGGGTCGGTGCGCAGGCTTCGCCAGAGCGCTTCATGCGCCGCCCCTGCCGTCTCGCCTTCGGGCACCGGGCCGGAGATGCGCCCAATGGCAAGAGCTGCCCGCCGGCGTGTGTCGGGATCGCTCGAGTCGAGGAACGGCAGGACCTGGCGCACGGGCGCCCGGCTGTCCTCCAGCCCAAGAATCTCGACGGCATCCGGAACCTCGCACGGGCAACCGGCCCGCGCATCCGGCACCACGACATTGGCAACGAGTGAGAATCCCCCCACCAGCAGCACAACCATGAGCCACAAGGTCCCGACGGCGTCGTTCCCGCGCAGCCGGCCGGGCGCGCAACGATGGATGCGGGGGGTTCGCTGGACCTGCGCGGTTCGCTGGATCTGCGCGGTTCGCTGGACCTGCGCGGTTCGCTGGACGGGCGGCGGTGGCTGGAGGTGTGGGTATCTCGATGTCGGATGTCTCCTGGCGGACTCGAACTGCACGCGATGCCTCCTTCCGAAACCGCTGCTCTGAGGCCAATTGCCCTTTTTGCCCCGGGGCAAAAACGCTCGCCAACGGGCCCTT
>CAZZIF010000264.1:0-5708 GCA_964654025.1 uncultured bacterium | reverse complement strand
ACCGGCAAGACCTATATACTGAAGGAGTTCGGAGCGTCCGAGTACGAGCAGGTGCACTACTTCAACTTCGAGCGGCAGGCTGAACTGGACAGCTTCTTCGCTCGTGACCTGGATCCACAACGCATTCTGAGCGACCTGTCCCGTTACCAGAGCAGGCCGATCCAATCCGGAAGCGACCTGGTGATCTTCGATGAGATCCAGGCATCGAATCGCGCCCTGAGTTCCCTGAAGTACTTCCAGGAGGAGCTGGGAGACATCCATCTCGCCGCGGCCGGGTCTCTGCTCGGCATTCGCATGTCCTTCCCCGGCTCGTTCCCGGTGGGCAAGGTGGACTTCCTGGATCTCCATCCCATGACGCTGCCCGAGTTCCTCGACGCGGTGGGAGAGTCGCGCTATCGGCAGCTTCTCGAAGAGAAGCGGGACCTTCTGCCTCTTCCCGAGGCCTTCCACAACGATCTGGTGGACCTCTTGCGGAGGTACTACTTCGTGGGCGGCATGCCCGAAGCTGTTCAGCGGCATGCTGGCGGCGCGGATCTGGACAGCGTGCGCCAGGTGCAGCGCAACATCCTGGACGCCTACACACTCGACTTCGCCAAGCACGCCCCGGCCCACGACATCCCGAAGCTATCCCAGATCTGGGAGTCCATCCCGAGTCACCTGGCTCGCGAGAACAGGAAGTTCGTCTTCTCCGCCGTCCACCCGGGTGCACGCGCGCGCACCTACGAGGATGCCTTGTCCTGGCTGGACAACGCCGGTCTCATTCTCCGCGCCTACTGCGTGGAGAAACCGCGCCTGCCTCTCAAGGCCTGTGCGGATCAGAGGAGCTTCAAGGTCTTCGCCCTCGATGTCGGCCTGCTGGGCGCACTCGCGGCGACGCCCACGAGCGTCGTGACGCGCGGCGATCAGATCTTCTCGGGCTACCACGGGGCGTTCGTGGAAAGCTACGTCGCCCAGCATGTCCACGCCGCGCTTGGTCTACCCCTCTACTACTGGCGCAGTCCGGGCAAGAAGGCCGAGGTGGATTTCCTGCTGCCGATCGACGTGGACATCTTCCCGCTGGAGGTCAAGGCGGGGATCAATCCCAAGAGCAAGAGCCTGCGCTCGTATGATCAGCAGTTCTCCCCGCCAATTCTGGCTCGGACAACGCTGCTGAATCTGAAGAGAGACGGGCGCGTGCTCAACGTGCCCTTGTACGCCGTGTTCCGGCTGCAGCGATTCCTGCTCGGCATGGGTGCACTGTAGGGTAGCGACATCCGCAGCGACGCCATCCAGAGGAACGCCTAGGGACGCCCCGACGGCCGGGAAGCCACCGTCGTTCCGGTAGACGGCCAGAATCGGCGCCCCAGGCGAGGGTGGCGGACATCCCCGTGGGCCCATCAAGACCGGAATCGGCAAGAGGACCGAATGGACCCAACGCCAGAAGCGTCACGAGACCGGCGACGACCCGCGATGCGAAGACATTGGCTATCAAGGCATCCCCCGCTTGGCGGCGTTTCACTGAGAGTGTTGTATCATGGACCAACCAGACGCTGCGCAGGCCAGAATCAGAGAAGTAGATGGGCATCGTGATCCGATGCGCCTCCGTGCCGGCAGCCCGAAAGCATGCTGGTCAGGAAAGCTCGTGGACGGGAGGATCGCCCAGATCCACCTCGGGGTGCCGCTCGCGGTAGAAGCGCAGACTCCACTTGTTGCCAAACAGCGCGACGCGGCGCCCACGATCATCCCGTGCCAGGCAGGCATCCGTCGGCAACCGCAGGCCTTCATCGTCGAGCGAGGAATCCACCCATCGTGCGATCGTCCACGGAGTCGGCGAGATGCGGGATCGGGCCCCATACTCGCTCTCGAGCCTGTACTGGACGATATCGAACTGCAACGGGCCCACGGCTCCGACCAGTTGCCGTTGGCGGGTGGAGCCAGGGTACTCGAATGGCTGGACGACACCTTCCTCCAAGAGCTGGTCCAGACCTTTGCGAAATCGCTTGAACCTCACGGTGTCTGTGTTTTCCACGTAGGCAAAGCACTCGGGTGGAAAGCGGGGAATCTCGTCATAGACAATCTCCGGATCCTCGGTCAGGGTATCTCCAATGACGAATCGCATGTTGCCGACGATGCCCACCACATCCCCTGGGAAGGCCTCGTCCACCGTCTCGCGCTCGCGACCGAAGACCTTTGCCGCGTTCGACAAGCGCAGGTGGGCTCCGGTCCGAGCCACGGTCACGGTCATGTCCCGGTGGAACCTCCCGGAGACGATCCGGACGAAGGCGATACGATCACGGTGGCGCGGGTCCATGTTCGCCTGAATCTTGAACACGAAGCCGGTGAAGGCGTCGCGCGCCGGATGGATGGTCTTGCTACCGCTGTGACGCGGCCCGGGCGGCAATGAATGTTCGAGGAAGCCATCGAGGAGGAGCTGCACGCCGAAGTTGTTCAGCGCGCTCCCGAAGTAGACGGGTGTCATCAGCCCTGACTCAACTGTGCCAGGATCGAAGTCTGCGCCGGCCCCGTCGAGGAGTTCCACTTCGTCCAGGAGGGCTTGGTAAGCTGACCCGTTCATGCGATTCCGGATGACCGGGTCCGACAGGTCGACATTGGTGACCGGCGCGCGGTAGCTGCCTTTGGGAGTCAATTCGTAGATGTGGGCCATGCGCGTACGACGGTCCCAGACGCCCTTGAAGTCCCGCCCCATGCCCAAGGGCCAATTCATCGGGTAGGCGGCGATGCCAAGAACCTCTTCCAACTCGTCGATCAGAGCCAAGGGATCCCGGCCCGGACGATCCAACTTGTTCACGAACGTGAAGATTGGCACACCGCGTTGACGACAGACGTCGAAGAGCTTGCGTGTCTGGTTCTCGATTCCCTTGGCGGCATCGATGACCATGACCGCGGCATCGACCGCCGTCAGAACCCGGTAGGTGTCTTCGGAGAAGTCACTGTGACCCGGGGTGTCCAGGAGGTTGACCCGGAAGTCCTGATAGTCGAACTGCAGTACTGTCGAGCTGATCGAGATGCCGCGCTTCTTCTCCAGTTCCATCCAGTCGGAGGTGGTCGTGCGTTGATCGCGACGGGCGGTCACCGAACCCGCCAGATGCACCGCGCCACCATAGAGGAGGAGCTTCTCGGTCAACGTTGTCTTGCCGGCATCAGGGTGGGACACGATGGCGAATGTCCGCCGCCGCGCGACCTCCCTCCGGAGCGCATTCACACCTCTGGTTGGCAAAGTGACCATACCCGTGCTCTCTTTCGTGTTCCTTCTCGTGTTCTCTCGAGACAAATGAGGGCCGACGCGATTGCGGCGCATAAAGTATTATGAAATAATCAGTTACAGAATGAAGCTACAGATGCAGGCACCCGCGAGGGGCGCCAGGGGTCCAGAAGGATCAGGGCGGAGTGGGGCGACTCCACACGAATGCGGGAATCGCGAGAACACTGAGTAGTGATCGATACGACATGGTGATGAGAGTACAGAATCAGGGGCCATACGGCAAGCTTCAGCTTCGATTCCTCAGAGAGTCCGTGCACGAGCCAGCCCGCAACAGTCCGGCCGGCCAGGCAGCACGGTACCCGCCGGCGGAAGTTCGTCATCGATGCCTTGTGAAGGGGAATCCGGCGGGCCTATCCGTGGACCGTGACGCCAGCATCTACCGGCGCTGCCGAAGCCGACGCTGAAGCGGCGCGGGCCCCCTCGGTCCTGCGAGCGAGCTGGCTCTGAACGAATCCCAGGACCATACCGTAGACCACATGGCCCATGAGACTCGGCAACGCGGCCGCGGCGCCGACCACACTCAAGTTCGCGCCGAAGCCCATGCCCATCATCCAGGGCATCAGGGTCAGGGGACCTAGGATCCACCAGATGCCACCATACAGCATCCCGGCCAGTAGACTGCGGCGCGTGCCGCCGGCAACCCTCCCGAACAGAACCACGAACGAAGCACCAATACCTGCGCTGATCATCAAGTGAACCGCGAATCCGGCCGGCGCCGAAGCATGGCCGACCATCTTGCCGATCATCGGCAACATCCCCATCATCGCCATCATGATTCCAAAGACCACGCCGCCAGCGAGACCGCCAATTATGCCGTTCCAGATTCTTCTTGTCTTCATGACTGAGTACCTCTACTGATTAGGTGTTCTGTGTCGACGTCGGCTGCACAAGGCCTTCAATCGCATTCGGAAGTAAGTGGAATCGGCACGGCGATTCTTACGCGTGATCCCATGACTCCCGAGATGAATCGAATGATCGACAAGGCTGATCCCACCCATCTGGCCGACCCCGCATTCGTGCAGCGGCTGCGCGGCGGCGATGCCTCGGCCGTTGAAGCGGTCGTACGAGCGTATCTTCCCCAAATCCTGCGGGCGGCCCGTGGCGCCGGGCTGGATGAACAGCGGGCCCAAGACGTGACCCAATCCGTATTCCTGACCTTCATTCAGACCCTCGGGCGGTTCGAAGCGCGTTCGCATGTCCGGACCTGGCTCTTCGGCATCCTCTACCGCAAGCTCTCCGAGACCTGGCGAGCAATGAAGCGAGAGCACGAAACCGACGACATCGACGACGTCATGGAAAGCCGTTTCGCTGCCGACGGGACGTGGGCCCGTCCTCCGCGGGCGGCCGATCAGGATGCTCTGGACGCAGAGGTCCGTGCACACCTGTCGGCCTGTCTCGACGGCGTTCCCGAGCGCCAGCGGATGGCGTTTCTGCTGCGGGAGGTGGAGGGTCTGACCACCAAGGAAATCTGTAATGTTCTGGAGGTCAGTGACACCAACCTCGGGGTGCTTCTCTTCAGGGCTCGCAACCGTTTGCGCGAATGCCTGGAGAAGCGCAACTTCTAGGGGTGAGGATGATGCTCAAATGCAACGAGATAACGCGACTGGCGGCAACTGAGGAAATCGCCAGGGCTGGACTGCTCAGGCGGCTCGAGTTTCACCTTCACCTGTTGATGTGCCGGCACTGCCGGGAATATGTCCGCCAGGTTAGGTGGATCGGCGCCACGGCGCGACGCCTCCTGGGCACATCGGCCAATGATGTGGTGACCGTGGCCCGCCTGGAGACCGACATCTTGACCTCACTCCACACGCGATCCAAGCCCGCCTCTGGCAACGGCGTCACCCCCCCACCAGCTCGATAGAAGATGGTGTGAGCCCGCGAGCGCCGTTATTCGGAGACCTCGGTGTGCGGGTAGAACGCACTCCACGCGAACCAGAAGGCTGTGCGGACCAAGATCTCCTCTCCCTGGCTGCCGATGGCGCGCACGCCTCCGTCCGCGGCCCGGAGGAATGTCACGGTTTCATCACCGAGCTGAACCACACGGGAGTCGCCGCTCGCCAGGCTCGAATCGGCAATGGCGATCGCATGCGTCTGGGAGGCCACGCCGTGAACGAGAGTCTTGCCCGGCATGCGATCTCGCAACCAGAACGTGCGGAAGATGCCCGTCCGCTGCGGATCCTCCATGTACTCCGCGTAACGTGACGAACGGATCGCCTCGGGCTTCTCCAGAACGCGGGTGTCCGGGTGCGCGGCGACCCATTGTTCCCAGGTCGTCTGCACCGAGGGAACGGCTTCCAGGCGGCGGCCGGTCAGGGGACCGTCCATTGCAAGCCCACTGACATGGCTCCACAAGGTCTGCGTCTGCTCGTCCATCATGATCAGGCTGTTGCGCCAGAGCTTGCCCGATACGATCATCGTAAGGACGGTATCTCCAAGGCTCCGGGCA
>CAZZIF010000263.1:0-5761 GCA_964654025.1 uncultured bacterium | reverse complement strand
CCGGCCCCTCAGGCCGCCCGGGCCCTCGCGCGGCTGCACATCCGGCTCGCCCGCGAAGAAGCCACTCGCCGGGAGCTGCTCCGCGTGCTGCGCGCCGAGCAGAAGCAGCTTCGGCGTCTCCACGGCCGTGTTGCCCGTGAGCTGGACGACACCCGCCAGGGTCCCCTCTTGCGCCGTCAGGCCGAGGCCCTGCTCGCGAGCGCCGGACGCATCCCGCGAGGAAGCTCCGAGGTGACGATTGAGGATCCATCGGCCCCCGGCCAGCACCTCACGATCCAGCTCGATCCGGCCCGGAGCTTCTCCGAGAGCGTCAACCGGCTCTTCCGGCAGGCCGGCCGACTCGAGAGGGCCCGGCAACAGCGGGAAGAGAAAGGTGCCAACATCGCCCTCTGGCTGGATCGCGCGGCCGATTGGCGAGCCGCTGCGGAGGAAGCCCAGCCCGTCCCGGAGGAGGAAACAGCCCCGATCGAGGCGGTCCTGGGCCGCATCGAACGCGAGAGCGCGGCAATGATTCCCCGTCTCGACCGCGGGCTGCGACAGCGGATGACCCGCTTCCGAGGGGAAGCGGCCGCCATCGGGCAGGGGCTCCACCGTCCGCATGAGCAGCGTGGTTACGAGTCCCGGACCACCCAGGCGCGCGAGCGCACGGCTGCCGGCGCGGGAGCGAGCCGGGGGGCGGGAGCGGGCGGTGGGGCAGGAGCGAGCGGGCGGCGATCCGGCGAGGGTGGCCGTCAGGGCTCGAGCAAGGCCGACAAGGCGGGCGCAGCAGGCATCCACCCCCGCCGTTTCGAGATCGCCGACGGGTGGATCGTGCTGGTCGGGCGATCGAATCAAGAGAACGATACACTCACCCACAAGCTGGCACGGCCGCAGGATCTGTGGTTTCACGCCCGGGGGGTCGCCGGCAGTCACGTCGTGCTCCAGCGGGCCGGACGCAAGGACAACCCCAGCCGCAACGCGCTCGAGGCCGCCGCCGCGATCGCGGCCTACTACAGCAAGGCCCGCACATCGAGCCTGGCGCCGGTCATCTACACCGAGAAACGCTACGTCCGTAAGCCGCGCAAGGCGCCACCCGGTCTGGCGGTGTGTCTGAGGGAGAAGGTGCTGATGGTGCCGCCCGGCCTACCCCCCGACGCGCGGACCGAGGACCAGCCCGACCCGCAGTCCGACGAGGACGAGCCGTAGAGCGTCTGTAGAGCGTCCGGCGAACGCCCGCTGCTGCGCGCAAACCCGCCGCTTGCGATGTCCCATCGCCCTAAAAGGGTGACGGAGGCTGGTGGAAGAACAGCCTCCGTCGGGTGGCCCTGTCAGAGCTCAGGGCCGAGCGCGATCGCATCCAATTCGCGCCGCAACTTGCTGCCCGGTCCCCGCACCGTTGCGCTATCCAGCACGAGGACCGGGACTTGCTGGGGCAAAGTCAAACCACAACCTAGGACCCAACGCCTACATGGAGCGCCGGTACGCCTCGTTCCCATCCCGGCAACGAGCCCTCTGCAGAACCGGCTCCCATGCGCTCATGCCAGCTGCTCGAGGCCGTCCCTGCCCCAGGCAGAGGTCGAATGGATACTCGCAGTATTGTCGGGTTCGAAAAAAGCGTCCACCCCCAGGGGAAGAAAACGGCGCAGGAACTCCACGCTTTCGCCGGGGGGCAATCGGCCGCATGATCGAAGTGGAGGTAGTTGCGCACGATGAGATTCTCTTCCGCCATCCGCCTCATAGCCTGGGCCGGCGTGATCGCGGCGGCCATCGCCATCCAGGCGCTCTGGGGAGCGCCGCACGGCCACATGCTCTGGTCGGCGGTCTTCGACGCCGGCCATGTGCCCCTCTTCGGGGTCGTGTCGCTGGCCGTGCTGAAGGGGCTCCTGGTGCTCACCGGCCCGCGGGGCAGTGCATCATCCGCCGCGCGCGCCAACCGAACGCCGGTCCCCACGCGGTGGCCACGTCCGATGATCTACCTGGCGGCTCTGATCGCAACGACCGGCATCGGTGGCATCACCGAGGCGAGCCAGTACTTCGGAGCGCGGGATGCCGATCCGGTCGACTTCGCCCACAATGTCTACGGTGCGCTGGCCTTCCTGGCAGCGGCCTATGCGCTCGATCCTCATGCGAAACGCAGCCTGTGGGGCGGACGCATTCCGGGACGCCTCACCCGAACGGTGCTGCTCCTGGGAACGGGCAGCCTGCTCCTCACCACGATCGTGCCGGTCGCGCGGGTCGCCAATGACTACCTGCAGCGCAACCGGGCCTTCCCTTCGATCTGCGAGTTCGAGGACGCCTGGGAGCACCGCTTCGTGGGACCGCGGGACGCGGAGCTGCGAAGGGTCCCGCCGCCGGAGGGCTGGCGCGGCGCGCAACGGCTGCTCGAGGATCGATCGGGCGCGGCGTCATCCGGCGACGAGATGCCGAAGGGGAAGGGACCGCGAGGAAGCGGCCCGCGCGAGGTGGCACGCGCGGACAGGGCGGACGGACGTGAGAGCGAGCGGGTCGGCCAGCTCACCTTTCACGTCGCGGTCTATCCGGCCCTGCACATCATGGAGCCACATCCGGACTGGTCGGGGTATGATCGCCTCGTCTTCGAGATCTACTCCGAGTTCGATCATCCCCGTGAGCTGTCGTTTCGCATCAACGACAACCAGCACGACAATACGTACGCCGACCGCTTCAACCGGGTCCTCACGGTCATGCCCGGCCCGAATCACTACGAGATCGAGCTCGAGGACGTCGCGCGCGGGCCCCGGCACCGGCGGCTGGATCTGAGGCATGTGCGCAACGCCAGCCTCTTCGCCGTCCGGCCCGAGGCGCCCTTCCGGATCTGGGTGGATGGGTTCCGTCTCGAGCGGGACTAGACAAAGGTGACTACCGCACCACCGTCAGCGCGGTGATCGCCGTGCCGCCGGCCGCCGTCAGCCTCGCGAAGTACACACCACACGGCAGATCGCGGCCATCCCAGGTCGCCTCGTGCCCGCCGGCGCCCAGACCGCAGTCGACGACCGTGGCCACGCGGCGGCCGCGAAGGTCGAAGACCTCGAGTCGCACATGGCCGGCCTCCGGCACCGTGAAGGCCAGGACCGTCCGGGGACTCGACGGGTTGGTGCGGACAGCCGCGAAACGCGGCCCGCCTCCGGCGTGGGGGACCTGGTAGGGTCGAGAGCTGGCGCGGTCACCCGCAGGACTTCCCTTGTCTGTATCCGGGGTTTCCCCCTTCGTGCCCGGCTAGGGATGTCCGTGGTTCCGTTTCCAACTCCCGCCACTTCGCACGCAGCATGCGGATTTCCCGCACTACGCGCTCCTGCAGGCTTCTCCCCAAGGGTTATGGGACCTATCCGGCTGGAGCCGCTTTCGGAGATGACGCGTACCAGTGAACTCGATAGTCATCGAACAGCCCGAGTCCGTCGTACAGCCACTTCCTACTCCACCGCTTCCAGCCGAAGCCCTGGCGCAGCCGGGCTCTGGCCAGGTGGCGCCTGATCTTCTTCTCCACCCAGTTTCGAATGAACGAGAAGCAGCGACTCGAGTGTCCGATGGCGAAGTAGTTGACCCAACCGCGCAGGATCGGATTGATCGTCGCGATCAAGTCACAGGTCGGCTTAGAGCGTGCGCGTCGGAAGCATTCCTTGAGTTCGCGCAACAACGCCGTACGCTTCTTGCCGCGCGGAGTGCGTAGTGGCATCCACTTGCCCGCCCGGCTCCGAACTCGGCGGAACTCGAACCCCAGGAATCCGAAGCTCTCACCTTTCCTCAAGTCCACCGTTCGAGTCTTCTCCTCGTTGACCTCCACCTGGATCTTGGCCAGTTCCTCCCGGATCCGCTTCTCGACTCCCCGGCGCAGCCACCTCTGACGCGGATGCGCATTCACCAGGACCACGAGGTCGTCGGCGAATCGAGCATACTCGATCGCCGTCCACCTGCCGTTGCGGGTAACCTCCTTGGCCCGCTCCAGCATCTTGTCTACCTCGTTCAGGTAGATGTTACTGAGCAGCGGCGAGATCACCCCACCCTGGGGAACGCCTCGTTTCCCGGTCGCTCTTAGCATCATCCTCAGCAGCCGCATCACATCATCGTCATCCACTCTCCGCGCCACCTTCTCCAGGACGATATGATGTCGCACCGTGTCGAAGTAGGCTCGGAGGTCAAGATCGATGACGTGTGTCTTGCCTTGGAGAATCGCGTCCGAGACCCGTTGCACCGCTTCCTGCGGTGTCCGCTTGGGGCGGTAGCCGTATGAACCCGATAGGAAATCCGCCTCGAAGATCGGTTCCAGGATGAGCTTCAGCGCCCCCTGGACCACCCGGTCACGGATGGCGGGAATCGAAAGGCCACGGCTCTTGCCGCCTTCCTTTGGAATCTCCACCTTCCGAACCCCAAGGGGCCGGTAGGTGCGCGCCGCCAGTTCCTCGCGGAGCTCGCAGACAAAGGACTCCACTCCCCGTGCCTCGATCGCCTCGAACGTGACTCCGTCAATACCCGGAGCTCCATTGTTCTTCTTGGCCAGTCGATAGGCCTCGTGGAGCGTCTCCTTTTTGTAGACGTGCACATACAGTCCCCAGAAGCGCCAAGACGGTTCAGCCTTCGCCTTGACGTATATTCTTCGTCTCAGGTCCTGCAGTTCAATGGGTGCCTTTGTCATCTCACCCCTGCCTCCCGTCTTGACGAAGAAGTTGCCTGCAGCAGGGCTCCTTGGCTCCACGGGTGTTACCCCGCTTCATCGCTACTACGAGCCCAGCCGCCACCGTCTCGCCTTCGACCGACTTCCCGGTGTCTCCGGTTATACGGCCTACCTTGCTGCCCCTGATTTCTCAGTGCGGCGAGGACGGCTTCTCCAGTTGCTCAGCATGTCCTTGTCACCGTGCTGCCCCTACCACCCCGCCGGAGTGATGCACCGCGTCAGTCAGATTGCGACACACCATACTGCCTTCGCCCGTAGGCAGAGGGCTCGGCCTCCGGAAGTCATTTTCTGACGAGGCCACCTGTGGGTTCACTCACGTTGCGGCCCGGTGACTCGCTCACCATCCCGAAGATGGCTTTGTCGATCAGCTTCATCGGCTTCGTTTCCTCCGCCGATGTGATCCAAGCTACGGGGCTTCTGACTCTTGCCCCGGTGGGACTAACTCCCACTGAACATGCCAGCCTTTGCTGGACACACTGCCTCCCGAAAACTCGAACGCCGCTCTAGCTTTGAACTTAGCGATCAGTGTCTGACTGTCCAGGTCTCCCTGTGAGAACGGCCTTGCCATTCGGATTCCCGATCCGCCAGTCTCTCCAGCCACGTTCATCGGATCATCTCGCAACAGGACAATCATACCATGACCTGGCTCGTCTCGCTATTCGACTGCCTGGCCGCCTCCCTGCGATCCCGGGCAGATCTGCAGCTGGAGAATCTGGCGCTGCGACACCAACAGGGCGTGTTGCGCCGGGGATCGAAGCGACCACGACTCCGCCAGACAGATCGACTCCTCTGGGCTTGGCTCTCCCGTACCTGGCCCGGATGGCGCGATGCCGTGGTGATCGTGAAGCCAGAGACCGTCATAGCTTGGCGGCGACGGAAGTTCCGGGAGTACTGGACGAAGCTGTCCCGCTCTGGCAAGCCTGGACGGCCCAAGGTCGCCAAGGAGGTTCGCGATCTGATTCGACAGATGTCCGTAGCGAACCCGATCTGGGGATCACCTCACATTGTCGGCGAGCTGAAGAAGATCGGGATCACCCTGTCCAGGTCCACCGTCGCCAAGTACATGGTCCGTCACCGGAAGCCGCCGTCTCAGAC
>CAZZIF010000262.1:0-5774 GCA_964654025.1 uncultured bacterium | reverse complement strand
GACAGCAGACGGTCCATGATCAGCGCCGTGTAGTCAGCCTCCGAGTTGGTCAGCAAGAACAGGCGGATTCCGCTGAGCCGCATCCGGTCCAGCGTCTCGGCCAGGAGCGGATCGGACCGCAAGTAGCGCATGGGGGTCTGGGCGATGACGCTCTTGATGCTGCCATCGGCGTGGGCCAGATCCATGGCGTGACGCACGTCGTCGTAGAGCTTCCGGTAATCGGGCTTCTCCTGGGTCCGATCGGCATGGTCCACGAGCTGCGCGTAGAGGCTGATCTCGGGGAGTGAGAACAGCGAATCGACCGAGACGAAGTTGCCCGCGCCGATCCGGATGCGCCGCCGGGCGTAGAGGCGCTTGCGCATCTCGGGCGGAATCTTGCGGGAACCATGATAGGCCGTCACGGCATAGTGATGCCGGTCGATCTTCAGTATGTTCCCCCGCCGCCGGTCGACGATGAGTCCGCGGATGACGAACTCCCGATCATAGGCGAACCGTAGGATGGCGCGCGGGTACCCGGACGCCACCAGCTTCAGTGCCGCGTGCTTGAACGCGAGGCGCTCGAAGGGTAGCGACTTGTACCGCGCCAGGGTGTGATCCATGTCGAACCCGATCGCCTGGATGTTGCCCAAACGCAGGTTGCGGTTCACGTAGATCCGCTGTGCCGGCGGCACGTCGCTCAGATCGAACCGCTGTCCGGAAGCGCGCGCCATGGCCTAGCCGCCCTCCCCGCCGGGCGCGGCCGTTCCCGACGGCGCTGTTGGGAGCGATGCGAGCAGGAAGCGCCGGGCATTGGTCCAGGCCACCGCATCGATGGCCTCTTCATCCAGGCCCTGCGCAGCGAGCGCCCGGCGCAGTTTCGGCAGGGCCTCCACCCCGAGCATGTCGAGCGGCGTCCGCGTGATGCCGTCGAAGTCGGTGCCGATCGCGACGTGGCGCAAGCCCGCGACCCGGATCGCGTGTACGATGTGGGCCGCCACATCTCGGCTCGTGGCGTCCTGGGCCTCCCCCCGCAGGAACGCCGGATGCAGCGTGATCCCCACCAGAGCGTCGTGAGCCGCGACCAGGGCCAGATCCCCATCGCTGAGATTGCGCGGGTGTTCGCACAGCGCGGCACAGCAGGTGTGGCTCACCAGGACCGGCCCAGGGGCGGCTTCCAGCGCCTCGCGCAACGTGCACGGGCCGGCATGCGCCAGATCCAGGATGATCCCGTGCCCGGCCATGCGCTCGAGCAGGCGGCGACCGGCCGGCGTGAGCCCCTGGCGGCCCGAGTGCGGGTGACGGCAACCGGCACCGAATTGATTGCCGTGATTCCAGGTCAGGGTCATCAGGCGCACGCCGGCTTCGGCGAAGCGGTCGGCGAGTTCCAGCGACCCCCGCAACGGGTGAAGTCCCTCCAGCCCCAGCAGCCGGCCATGCCAGCCGCGGCCGGCGCCCGCCGGACCCAGCGGTGCCGGTGGTCCTTCCGCCGTCTGTTGACGGCGCAACAGCTCCTCGAAGTCCTGTCGCGTACGTACCGGGACGATGGCGCCTGCCGAGGCGGCTACCACGCGCTCGCCGGCAGCGCACTGAGCCAGAGCGTCGGCGGTCTGGGCCGGCCCTTCTTCCTCCGGCTCGACGAAGACGGCCCACACCGCCAGGCGCACATCGGTCGCCAGCAGCCGCGGCAGGTCGGAGTGCAGCCCCGATCCGGCCGAGAGCGGGTCGGCGCCGAGCTTCGTCATGTTCCAAAGGATGTCGGTGTGCAGGTCAATCCAGGCCATGGCCGTCACGTCCGTTTCCGGGCCGCGGGCTTCCCATGCGCCCGCCACGCGCCCGCGGAGCACAACGCAGTATCATCCACACGGCTTCGAAGGCGTCCTTGAGCCGGATCTTCTTTCCCTCGCTGGCGGCCCGGCCATCGTAGCCGATCGGTACCTCGATGAAGCGGGCCCGGCGGCCGGCGGCCTGGGCAGTGATCTCGGGCTCGATATTGAAGCCGCTGGCCGAGAGCTCCAGCGAACGGGCGAGGTCGCCGCGAAGCGCTTTGTAACAGGTTTCCATGTCAGTCAGAGGCAGGCCGGTCGTCAGGTTCGACAGGAAGGTCAACAGGCGGTTGGCCATGTAGTGCAGCATGCCCGCGCTCCCCCGCCCCTGGCCGAGGAACCGGGAGCCGTAGACCACGTCGGCCTCATCGGCCTCGATCGGACCGATGAGCTTGACGAGTTCGTTGGGATCGTACTCGAGATCGGCGTCCTGGATCATGATCACCTCGCCGGTGGTGTGCGGGAGGGCGGTCCGGATGGCCGCTCCCTTCCCCCGGTTGCGCTCGTGCAGGAGAATGCGCAAATCGGGTTCCCGCAGCGAGGCCAGATACTCGCGAGTGCCGTCGCTGGAACCGTCATCGACGATCAAGATCTCCTTCTGAAGCGAGACGGCCCGGACCCGACGGATGATCTCCTCGATCGTGGCGCGTTCGTTGAACGCGGGGATGATGACCGATACCCTCAACGCGCGTTATCCTCTCGCTTGTGCGCCTCAGGCAGCGTCTCCCTGACGCCGCCTCCTCGTTACCCGTGCTCTCTTCCCATCGGCCGGCCGAGGGTCTATGCCAAGGGACACCCGGGACGGCCGGTCGTGGCCCCCACGCGGTGCGCGCCCGCGTTGTCGCCCCGACACCCCGCCCACGCGCTCACGGCCCCACCCACTCGAGGGGCCGGGGCACGAAGGTGAGGATGAAGAGGGCCACCATGAACAGCCCCAGCAGGGTGCGCTTCTGGTCCAGCGGCCGGGGATCGACCGGTGGCGGATGACCGGTCCGGATGAAGAAGAGGAGCAGCAAGATCAGGGGCCACCAGCCACGGTGCACGAACAGGGTGAGCGCGATCAGAAACAGCAGGAAGGCCCTCCCGACCCAGCGAGCCCGGTCGCCCAGCAGCGCGTAGAGAATGTGTCCTCCGTCCAGCTGGCCGATGGGCAGCAGGTTCAGCCCTGTCACGAAGAGCCCGGCCCAGCCGGCCATGGCCACCGGATGGAGCAGAATTTCCATGTCGGTCCCGGGATCCGGGAGCGCCAGAGACGCGATCCACCGGAAGAGAAGCGACTCGCCCAGGCGGAAGCCGCCCTGGGCGTCGAGTTCGCCGACCGGGACCATGGTCGATTGCTGCAGGCCCCAGTAGAGCAACGGCACGGCCACAGCCAGTCCGGCGAGCGGCCCAGCGGCGCCGATATCGAAAATGCTCTGCCGCGAGCGCAGCTGTCCGCGCATACGAATCACGGCGCCCATGGTACCGAAGGGAAGCGCCGGGATCGGGATGAAATAGGGCAGTGTCGCCGGCACCCGGTAGCGCAGGCAGAGCACGAAATGGCCCATCTCGTGGAAAAGCAGGATGCTGAGGATGGCGGCCGAATAGCCCAAGGCACCGCCCCACGTTCCGGCGAAGTAGAACCCCACGAACGTGGTGCTCGCCACGGTCGCCGCAAAGAGGATCAGATGCAGGCGGAGCCGGCGGAGCCGCGACACGGGCGGCTCGGCGGCCTTAGGGGCGGCCGCGCTGTGCCAGGAGGCACCATACAACGGTGACTCTCGGCGCGGGATGCGGCTCTCGCCGCCCGCCTGGCCGACGACCTCCCATTCGGAGGCATCGATCGAGCGTTTGGGTGTGGATTCATCGGCCATGTGTCTTCCCTAGACGCCCCCTCCGACGGCAGCTTCCTCCCCCACCAGGGCTTGAAGACCTTCGAACTGCTCCGGTACGCCCACCATGATCAGGATGTCCTCCGCGAGAAACTGTTCCTCGGGACTCGGATTCGGCAGGAAGCGGCCCTCGCGCTGGATTGCCAGCACCACGACCCCGAACCGATCGCGCAGCTTCGAGCTCACCAGGGTCTCACCCACCAGGCGGGCGCTCTGTTCCAGACGCACGGCCTGCAGCGTGGGTTTCCCCTTCTCGTAACGGAGCAGGTGGTCCATGAACTCCACGATGTAGGGGCGCATCATCGAGGAGACCAGGCGCCGCGCGCCGATCTCGTCGGTGGAGATGATGTTGCTGATGCCGGCCCGCTGGAACATCTTGCGCACGCGATCCGAGCTGCTGCGGGCCACGACGTTCAGTGTCGGACGAATCGACAGCGCGGTGATGCCGATGTAGAGATTCTCCGCGTCGTCTTGGATCGTGGTCGCCAGGCCGGAAGCCTGCTCAATGCCCGCTTCATCGAGCACCTCCTGGAGGGTGGCATCGCCCTCGACGACGAGAAACCCCTTCTCACGAGCCTCGACTACCTTCTCGTGAGCAGACTCGATGATGACGAAGGCGGCATCGGTGCGTTTCAACTCATCGACGACCGTCTTGCCCAGCCGCCCATAGCCGCAGACGATGTAGTGGCCCGACAGTTTCTCGATCGTCTTTTTCATCTTCATCACCCCCAGGACCTGCCGGAGCCGCCCTTCAATGAGAAAGCTCGCAACGGCGCTGAAGGCATAGAGCGCCGCCCCCACGCCCGCCAGCATGAGCACCATGGCGACCACTCGTCCGGGCACGCTACGGGGCGCCTCGTCACCGTAGCCCACCGTGGTCACCGTCTCGACCGTGAAGTAGAGGGCCGTTACCGGATCGACCTTCTCGACCAGCGAATAGGTGATCGTGCCGAAGGCGAGAAGGCCGCCAAGCAGCAGAATCGTCCTCCACAGGGTGTTCACGCCTTCCCTCCCTCCGGTCAACCCGGTTCCATTCGGCCGCGGCGAACGTATCGGAACTCCAGGGGGCGGACAAGTGCGAGCCTGCTGGTGTGAGCTGCCGGTGTGAGCCTGCCGGTGTGAGCTGCCGGTGACTCACCCCTACCGTTCGGGCGCCGAGTGCGCTATGGTATCTTCTTGCTTTTTCTGGAGGGAAGGAGGCAGGGATGGCACGCGCAGAAGAGATCTTCGACATTCTGAGAAAGGTACGTTACCCGGGGCTCAGCCAGGACATCGTCGGACTCGGCTATGTCAGTGAGGTGAGCCGCACCGATGACGATCACTGGCGCATCGTGCTGGAGATCAAGACGTCGGAAGCGGAGGCGGTCGCCGCCATGGAGCGGGATGCCCGGCACGCCTTGGACGAGGCTGGAGTCGCCTACGAACTCGAGGTCCGGCGTCCCGAACCGCAACCGGCGCCGACCGGGGCCGAACCTGCTCCCCCTGAGGGCCGAAGAGCCCCGGCGGGGACCGCCCAGGTGGAGTTCCAAGATTTGCTTCCCGATGTGCGCTACAAGATCGCCGTCGCCAGCGGTAAGGGCGGCGTTGGCAAGTCCACCGTCGCGGTCAACCTGGCGCTGGGTCTGGCGCGGCTGGGTGCGAAGGTGGGGCTGCTGGATGCGGACATCTACGGTCCCAGCATCCCGACCATGCTCGGCGTGAGCGCCCAGCGGCCCGAGATGGCCGGCGAGAAGCTCGCCCCCATCGAGGTGCACGGCATGAAGGTGGTCTCCTTGGGCTTTTTGACCGAGGGAATCACGCCGGTCATCTGGAGGGGCCCGATGGCCGGACGGGCGATCGAGCAGCTCATGAGCGACGTGGACTGGTCGGGCGTGGACTTCATGATCCTCGACCTGCCGCCCGGCACCGGCGACATCCAGATTTCCCTGGCCCAGAAAGGGAACCTGAGTTCGGCGGTGATCGTGACGACGCCGCAAGATGTGGCGATGATCGATGCGATCAAGGGTGTGCGGATGTTCAAGAAGGTGAATGTCCCCGTGATGGGCATCGTCGAGAACATGAGCTATTTCGAGTGCCCCCACTGCCACGAGCGCAGCGAGAT
>CAZZIF010000261.1:0-5804 GCA_964654025.1 uncultured bacterium | reverse complement strand
TCGGCGGGGACTCTCACCCCGCAAGAGGCGCCAAGCTTCGCTTGGCGCACCAACGTAAACATCACCAGTGGGTGGGCTGGCGCGGCCCTGGCCTTCGCAGGGCCGGTGTCAGACCGGCCACGTTGACGCCAGGGCCGTGCCGGCCCGCACATCTGGTGAATGTAGTGTTGTGTCCAGCGTTTCAATCTTACTCTATCTTGCCAATCTTGAAATAGCGTCGCGTTGGGTCTTTCGGCCCCGTACCGACCTCTTGGACAAGGCCGCGATCCACCAGCTTCACCAAACGAGTTCTCGTCGCGCGAGGCGTGAGTTTGATGGCCTTGGCGATCTGGCTGGTGACTTGTCCGTCGTTCCTCTCGAGGAATCGCAAGATGGCCCGATCTGTTTCATCCAGGATGGCAGGATGCAATCTCACCGTGGAAATGGTTACCCGGAACCTTGTGCCGATCTCCTCGAGGAGAGGTGCGGCAAGACCGACGTCCTTACATGCAGCGGTCATACGCTGAATCCCGCTGCCCCAGTGCTCAACTAGTCCCAGCGCGTGAAACACTCGACCAATGACACGATTGCGGAGCTTGGATATTCCCCGATGTAGATCTTCCACTGTGAGGCCGAACGGAAGGAGTCCAGGGCTTTCCACCTCAAGTCGGTCGTCAAAGATTGCCAATCTTATGGGGGCACCGCGTTGGGAGTAGTCTGCATGGGCAACTGCATTGACGATCGCTTCACGGACAGCTAGTGGTGGAAGATTCCAAGTATCCTTGCGCCGCGTTCGTCCGATTTCGGCTCCTTGCAGAGAGTGCTTCTCAACGAATGAAACGGCTTCATCTATTGCGTTGACGGGATATGAATGTATCTGCAACCGATCAGATATCTTCCGGCGGTCGGTGCCAGCGAAACGGCCCACTTGGATCCAAGCGTCAGGAAAACGCTCTTCCCGATCCCGACCAAAGAGTAGGACGCCACCAACCGTCGGAACTTTGCGACCTTGGTAGGTGGTGACGAGCTTGAGCGTTTCAAGATCTGCCTTCCGAAGTTTCCGGATGGGTTCGAACGACTCGGACGCAGTTTGGAAATCAATGGCCTCCGAGTCGAGGTTTGGGAGTGGCTGTTCATCATAGGTTTCACCGCCAGCAAACCTGCGCATTTCTGCGATGAGTTCCGAGTCTGCCTTTCGGTTCGTGGATCCCACACGCACATAGGTGCCATGCTCCAGTCCGTCGCGTACTATATGGTGTGGTCGCGATGGGCTCGGATAAACCTGAAGTGCCAAGACGTGCGTACGACCGTAGGGGAGTATCTCGATCTCCGGCACGATGCGTGGGGTAACGTGATCACTAATCAAGCTAGCCAGGCGCTCTTCCATTTCCATGGGCTTCGCGACACCGCGCACGCGCCTGCTCTGGTCCTCGACGCCGATCAGGACGATTCCCCCTGCCGTGTTCGCGAAAGCGACGATGGTCTTGATGGTTCCTGAAGGCGATGACAGGTCGCGCTTGAACTCGAGGGTCTTGCCTTCTGGACGTTTCAGTACTTCAATGATATCCATAGCTCTGAAGTCTACTCGGAAGTACTCTGAAGTGCAAGGCTTCCGAGCAGACTTCCTCCACTCGGCGCTTCTGCCTGGTGCTTCGAGAACTCGTAGTCCTCCCTCCAGGCGCCGAGTAAGAGGTCCGGATCCGGGCAAGGGCGCCTATCGCGCCCTTGTTGCGGAGCGACGGGCACGACCGCGACCAAATGCTTGACGCCGATGCTCTTGACGCGCGGTGGCAAGACCGGTGCCATAGGCTGAGCCTCGGCGTGCGCCGCGGCCACAGGAGCTTTTCGGCTGACTGGATTGCATGGCTCCTTCGCAGTGGAACCTATGACTCTTGTCCACCTTGATCGGAGCGCCCAGGAGCCGGTCGATTTCCCGAAGGTTGGCCCGATCCTCGGCACAACAGAATGATATGGCATCACCGCTTGCGCCCGCTCTGGCCGTGCGGCCGATTCGGTGTACGTAGGTCTCCGCTTCGGTGGGGAGGTCGTAGTTGATCACATGGGTGATGTCATCGACATCCAACCCCCTTGCCGCCACATCCGTTGCCACCAGTACCCTGTACCTGTCCTGCTTGAAGCCCTTCAGAGCCCTGACCCTTGCCGCCTGGCTCTTGTTACCGTGAATGGCGACGCTGCTGATACCGGCCTTGTGGAGCTTCTCGGCCACCCGGCTGGCAACATGCTTCATCTGAGTGAAGACGATGGCCTTGAAGATCCGGGTATCGCTGAACATATCCGTCAACAGCGTGTCCTTGTCTGTCTTGCTGACAAAGAGGACTTTCTGCGTAATCAGCTCCACCGTGATTTGCTTCGGTGCAATGGTCACCCGCGCGGGATTCTTGACCATGGTATGGGCCAGTGTCGCCATCTGCGGTGGCAAGGTGGCCGAGAAGAACAGTGTCTGCCGTTCATCGGGTACCTGAGCCAGGACGCGTTTGATGTCGGGCAGGAATCCCATGTCCAGCATGCGATCGACTTCATCCAGAACGAAGACTTCGACGTCATCCAGGCGGAGGTGGCCCTGCTGCATCAAGTCCAGCAGCCGGCCGGGGGTCGCCACCAAGGTATCCACGCCCCTGTTCAGGGCTTTCACCTGGGAGAACTGATTGACCCCACCGAAGATGGTGGTGTGGTGGAGGCGCAGATGGCACCCATAGCTTCCCATGCTCTCACCGATTTGGCCGGCGAGTTCGCGGGTGGGGGCAAGGATGAGAGCCCGAGGTGAGCCCTTGCGAGGTCGTTTGCGATTCGTCGCCAAGCGCTGCAGGATCGGCAGCGCGAAGGCTGCCGTCTTGCCGGTACCCGTCTGTGCTGTGCCGATCAGGTCCCGGCCCTCGAGAAGGAGAGGAATGCACTTCTCCTGTATGGGGGTGGGGGTGAGATGGCCCATGGACGCCACGGCTTCTCTCAACTCTGGAATCAGCTCGTCGAACGCGTCGTGCCGGGGCCTCGACCTGAGTGAACGGGATGGCAGGTCGGCAGAGGCGCGGGGCGCGGTGGCGGTAGTTGATGATTTCATACGTTTCCTGGTCCGGGGGTTTTTTGGCGATCTCCCCACCGGACGCATGGAAAAGACGCGGCCACAACGATCACTGTCATTGCGGAGTTCATGCAAGCAGGAGACGATACGCTACTTTGCCGCCGCGGCGCAAGCCAATTGTGGATCCCTACGGGGCTCGCCCCCCCCCGCCCCCCGAGACCATCGCCGCAGCTCGTGATTCGTTCGTGGCCCGACCGCCGGGGTCAGAGCGGCGTGAAGAACAGCCGGTTGCCCATGTCCCGGAACCCGGCCCGCTCGTAGAAGGCGCGCGGGCCGGCCTCGTCATCCCCAACACCCAGGAGCACCGAGCTGGCGCCCCAGGTCGCGGCGACCCGCTTCACCTGCTCGATCAATCTCGCGCCGGCGCCGCGACCGCGCGCCTCGGGCGTCACGAACAGGTCGTCGAGATAGGCGAACGGCCGGAACTGGAAGCTGCTCTCGACGAGCGCGACCGAGGCGATGCCCACCAGGGCGCCACCATCGAAGGCTCCGAGAAACACCAGGCGCGGCGAGCCGCCGGTGATCCGCTCGAAGAACTCCTCGAAGGCGTCGTTGCCGGGCCAGGGGTTGTTCGCGTGCTGGAAAAACGCCCCAAGCAAGGCACGGAAGGCATCCCGATGCTCCGGACGGATCGGCTCGATGATCATTCGTCCCTCCCCTGGAGAATCTCTTCGACCTGCGCACCGGGAACCGTTGCGTTCCCGCCCCCAATCCGCCGTCGAATCGACTCCTCGCGGAGCACGCCGCCAAGCGGCGCACTAGGCACTCTGGTCTTTGACTATCCGTCCACGGCCTTGGCAAGCATGATCCAGTTCGAGTCCGTCTCTCCGAGATGGGGATTGATGAACGACACCTCGTGAACCTGAACCTCCCCTGCCACGCTCCGCAACACCCTCAGAAACTCATCCGCCGGCTCGGTCGCCGACCACAGCCCGAAGACACCTCCCGAACGGAGACAGCCCATCAGTTCACCGAGGCCGGAGTCCGTATAGAACTCGGCGTGCCTCTCGTGCAGCCACGATTCTGGCGAGTGATCGATGTCGAGAAGGATGGCGTCGTAACGATCCTTCATACCCCCGGGCGAGACCAGCTTGAAGAAGTCCGCCTCGACGAGCGAGCATCTCGAATCCTCCAGAAGCGCGGAAGCCATCGGCACCAGTCGCCGCTGAAGCCAGGAGATCACCGGGGCCAGCAGCTCGATGACGACCACCGTCCGAACGCCCGGAAACTCCAGCGCCGCGGAAGCCGTGTAGCCCAAACCCAGGCCACCCACGAGCACGTCACACGGCCGATCGCCCAGGAACTCGAGAGCCAAGCGGGCCAACGCCCGCTCGCTGGCATTGACGGAACTCGACATCAGCATCTGGTCGTCGAGCTTCACCTCGAAGACAAGCTCTCCGGGAACAGAGGGAGAAACTCGGCGGCGAAGGATGAGCTCGCCCATGGGTGTTTGCTGGTAGTCCAGTTCTTCAAGGATCTTCAAGGGACTGCCTCCTTGTTTCGTTCGCCGCCTGGTTCGCCGCCTGGTTCGCCGCCCAGTTCGCCGCCCATCACTCGTCGGGCAAGCCTACCATGACCCGGCCCGTCGCTCGATTGGACTTCCGGAGAACGTCGCCCGTCATCGCTTGTGGGCCGGCGGTGCTCACAGCCGTCGGCGGCTGGCACCGGTGGAAGATCCATCCACAGTCTGGATATCCGCTGCCAGTCAGCGGGCGCGCCCGCCTCACGAGAGGCCCGGTATGCACAGAAGCGCAAACCCGATCAAGCGCCACGCCACCGAATCAGGTACAACTATGCCCTGTGGACGCCACGGGAGGACGCGGATGAAGGATGCCACGCTACAGCATTACAGGGAGCGGATGCTCACGGTGCTGATCCACATCCAGAAGCACCTGGACGAGGATCTGCCGCTCGAGGAGCTGGCCCGGGTGGCCTGCTTCTCGCCGTATCACTTCCACCGGATCTTCCGCGGCATGGTGGGCGAATCGGTCAGGGAGCACATCCGCCGGCTGCGCCTGGAACGCGCGGCCGTGCAGCTGAAGCTCACCGACCGGCCGGTCACCGACATCGCCCTGGAAGCGGGCTACGAGGCTCATGAATCCTTCACGCGGGCCTTCCGGGCCGTGTTGGGCGTGTCGCCGTCGGGGTTTCGGGGTGCGATGAGCGCGCCGGCGCTGGCCGCCGCGCCTTCGGGCGTTCACTACCAAGAAGCCGGCGTGTGCCGTGATTTCGAACCCATGGAGTCAGGAGGCAAGACGATGGAGGTGCGGATCAAGACCTTTGACCCTAAGCGCGTCGCATTCGTGCGGCATGTCGGACCCTACGATCAGTGCGGCGCCGCGTGGGAGACCCTCTGCTCGTTTCTGGGCAGGCGCGGCCACCTGGGCCCAGATGCCCGGTTCTACGGCCTCTGCCATGACGACCCCGACGTCACCCCGCCCGAGAAGATCCGCTACGACGCGTGCGTGGCCGTGAGCGACAGCTTCGAGCCCCAGGGAGAGATCGGGGTGCAGACGATTCCCGGCGGGGACTATGCGGTGGCCACCCACTATGGCCCCTACGCGAAACTGAACGAGAGCTATGCGAAGCTGTTGGGCGAGTGGCTGCCGCGCAGCGGTCGCGCGCTGCGCTCGGCCCCCTCGTTCGAGCTCTACCTGAACGATCCGAACACGACCGCCCCCGAGGACCTGGTGACCCACATCCACTCACCGCTCGAGCCGGCTGA
>CAZZIF010000260.1:4557-5838 GCA_964654025.1 uncultured bacterium | reverse complement strand
GACGACCTCAAAGCTGCTCACCTCGCGCACTTCGTTGATCTTGGCCTGCTCGTATTGCCGCGCCAGGAGGGCCAGAAGACTTTGCTGGATCTCGACATCCATGGCCAGCCGGGCGTACTCGGCCGCGAGGTCGGGCATCTCCCGCAGCGAGGGACTTCGACTCCAGACGCCAGCGTCGTCGATCGCCGGCTGGTCGGGTGCTGGGCCATCCGCTGCCGATCCACCCGCTGCCGACTTTTCGGCTGCCGGCTCACCCGGCGCCACCTCCCCGGGGCGCAGGATGCGCTGGAGCTGGTTGTCCAGGGCTTGAATCTCGGCCTCCAGTTGTCGGATCCGGCTCGACTGCCCACCATAGAAGTTTCGAGCTGCGCTCAGTTCGGCCTTCTTGAGCGTCATCTCGGTCTCGAGCCGGGCGACCAACTCGACCATGGCCGCTTGCTGCTCGACCACTGCGATGATGCCGTACTCATTCTGAAATTTCGTGAGTGAGATCTGGGCATCCCGCAACGTCGCGCGGGCCTCGCCCATGCGCCGCTCCACAAACTGGCGCGTCTGGCGAGCGGTGCTGAGATTCATCTGGTTCTGGATCGTGGCAACCTGCGCGATGGTTTCGTCGAGGATCCCGATCACGAGATCGGGATCCTCAGCTTCGGCCGTGATCACGATGTTGTCGTACTTGTTGATGGCGAAGGTAAGCTTGTCGCGCAGCACGCGGCCGGCCAGCACGTGGCGAATCGACGAGTCCGGATGATCGACGCCGTATCGTTCCGCCAGGTTCAAAGCGCGGGCCACTCGGACGCGGAGCTGGTCGCTGTCCAGGATCGAGACGAGCGAGTTCCGAGCCGAACCGCCGCCGGCGATGGAGGCGAAATCGACGAAACCGGCGAATTGCGAGAGCGTTTGGAACCGGGAGGACCCCATCAGATCCGATTCCCCAACCGGCATGAGGCGTGTCTCGCTCTCGTATACCGGGGGGAGGATGAAGGCGGTGATCACCGAGATCACCGTGATCGAGATCAACAGCGCCGTGGCAAGGTTCTTCCACGACTGCAGGATAGCCAGGTATTCAGTGAGGACATACCCCTTGGAAGATCCGGCCTGCTCGCCGGTTGACGCGTTGCGGTGATCGTCCATCGATACCTTTCGTTGCGGAGCCGATCCTGCTCGCCACTTCAGGAAAACAGAGCGATGCTACCCAACCGCGGCCCAGGGCGCAACGGCGGTAACGAGATACCCGTCATGGATCTGAAGTTCGAACCTCTTCGAGAGCAGATCCACAGG
>CAZZIF010000260.1:0-4457 GCA_964654025.1 uncultured bacterium | reverse complement strand
GACCAGAGAGCGGAGTCAGAGGATAGAAAGGCCTTGTCCGGATAGGACAAGGCCCGGTTGGTCACGTTTCTCGGAGCCAGACCTCGCTGCGGTCAGAACCGGCCATCCAGCACATGCAGCACATGCGCTTTCCTGCCGGCCGAAGCCTGGCCCCCTCATTCGAAGCTCGGCGCGTTCAGCTCGGCGCGTTCAGCTCGGCGCCTCCTGCCCGGCGCCTACTGCCCGGCACCTCCACCCGGCGCCTTCAGCCCGGCGCCTACTGCTCGGCGCCTACTGCTCGACGACGTGGGACGACATCAGCGAGTCTTCCCTTCGAGCATAGACCCCTTCAGCGCGCGAGGCGTTGCAGGAGAGGAGAATCCCACGCGAGGAATGGAATCGGAGCCATGACTGCAAGCAAGTGGCGTTTCCGCGATAGGGGGTGTTGAATCCGCACTCGCAATTGCTGCAGATCGTGGCCTTCGCTTGCCGTTGGAAGTCGTCCCACGAGAGACCTTTCATCTTCCTTACTCCTTCTGCGGTACCGCTGACCGTCTCAGACCGATAAGATCGTCAACATTCTGATAACTTCACCGTCCCCTCACCACGTTTCTATGATATCGGGCGGGATATTGCGATTGCCAGACAAATCGTCCATGGCCATCACATTGTATCTGCTTGATTTTCTATGCATATGTGGGTTATATATATCTCGTGGTTCATACAGCGGATTCGACCAGATAACCAAGGTAAATTATCACTTCACATATACAGGAGGTCGCCATGGACCATCTTCCTGATGCAAATGAGAAGCTGGTCGAGGCCATCGGTACTGACGATTGGCGAGGCGTGGCCCGGGGGCTGCACTCCCACCTGGTGCAGTCCGGACGGCGCCAGAAGGACCTGGCGGCCGGCGCAGGGATGGCGGTCTCCAATCTAAGTGCTTATCTGAACTTACACCGAATGCCCTCCTCCGCGACCATGCGGCGAATCCTGCTCGCCGCCCTGGAAACTCAGGGAGTCACGGCGGCGATGATCCATCACTGGGCTCATCAGATGCAGGGCCCCGAGAGCAAGGTGCAGGAGAGCGTCGTGGATCTGGCCGAGGCGGGTGTCGATTTCACGCCCGTTCAGAAGGACCGGCTCTTCGCGGCCGCAGCCTCGGACCCGGCGCTGGCCGGAGCATTTCTCCGACTGGCTTCGGAAGTTCAATCTCTGCGGGCGAGAAACTCACAGCTATCTATGGCGCATACGGATGCGGCTCGGGAGTCTCTGGTCCAGTCGGCGGTCGAAGCGTTTCAGACCGATCCCCAGATGAGGCACTACACCCGCGAGGTGGAGAAGGACATCCGGCGCATCCACGGCGAGGAGCGGCGCAAGCACCGTACGCCTATGGAGATGCTCACCTCGCTCCTGGAGTCGGAACAAGTGCGCGTCGAGCGCGTCCCGGCCACGGCGCGCAGCGGGCGTGGCCGGTGGGAGGGCCTCCGCTGGTTGCTCTCCTTGAAGGATCAGAAAAGGGCCACGATCTCGGCGAGGGTCCACCCGAATCAGTATCCCTTCGAACTCGGGCGGGTTGTCGGGCACATCCGCATCATCCGTCTCTTCGACTCGGACGGACAGGCCGACATCGAGAGATTCGCGCGCCGCTGGGTGGACCAGAACTTCCCGCCCGCAGCCTCGGAGCCGATCGAACGTAATCAACTCGAGCAAGATATCGTATGGCTCATCTTCCGATCCCTCTCAGGCCGCTGGGCCACCGGCTTCTTCACTCTGCCGAGCGACCGCTTCATCAAGCTGGCCGAAGCTCACCGCTATGATGTCGACCGGTTGGCCGTGGAGCTCGATACGGGCTGGGAAACGGTGGTCAACCGCATCAGCCAGCTCGACTCGGGATTGCCGTTCCACTTCATCAAGATGGACTGGCGCGGGGTGGTCCTGAAACGCAGCAGTTTCTCCGGTCTTCAGTTCGCGCCGCTCTACATGCGGGTGTGCGGCCGCTGGGCATCGGCCCGGTCGCTCATCACCTCCCCCGGCGCGATCTTCCGCCAGTACAGCACCTTTCCCGACCTACGGGGGGAAATCTACTTCTGCGTGGGTCGGTCGGTGCGGGCTCCTTCGTTGCACTTCGGGGCGGCCCCTCTGGTCTACAGCCTGACGTTGGGGGTACAGGCGAGGGATGCGCAGCACTTGATTTACGCGGAGAACTTCAGCACCCCGGAGGTGGATTGCGGTGTTACCTGCCGCCTATGCTCGGTGCCGAACTGCGAGAACCGAGTCTGCCCGTCGACGAGCCATCCTGGCATGGGTAAGTTCGATCCGAATGTGATCTGGTCGGGGAAAACCATCCACGAGAGGATGCCTGGCGGAGAGTAGGATCGCCTGCCTAACCGGATTGGCCGGATGACCGGTCTCGAGAGACACCTTCCAAGACATCCGGGGCCACCCTCCAGCGCCCACGTCTTTCCGGAAGCGTCTCCTTTGCCCGACCATCCGACCCCCGGTGCGCACAGACCACCATGCCCAGTCAGCATGATGCCTCTCCTAGTTGCATGATGCGTGCCGAGCCGGGCCACATCCGTGGAGGAAACACACTGCGCTCGGAGACAAACAGGGCAGCGACACTCCACCCGAAGGCCGGACCACATTGCCTACCGCAGCTGCTCCGGACGGCATTGCGTCCTTCGGGCCGAAAATCTATCCCATGGAAAACTCATAAGCTGTTTGATAAGAATGGGTTGCTTTTTCATGCCAAAATTGGTTGGTCGTTCAATTTTATTGTGTGGTTAATCAATACGTTCTAATATGCGAAACGAACAATCACCATTCCGGCCACGGAGGGTTCGCCATGGATGCGGATAAGGACTTACTCGCCGATGAATCAATCACTCAAGACTCAGTTACCGAAGACTCAGTCGCCGAAGGCTCAGTCACCAAAGACCCAGTCACCCAAGACTCAACAAGGAACCGGATTCTCAAGAGCGCCCGCCATTGCTTCGCATCCACAGGGTTCGCGGAAACCTCGGTCAAGACGATCGCCCAGCAGGCGGACGTCAATCCGGCCCTGATCCACTACCACTTCGGAAGCAAAGAGGCGCTCTACCGGGAGGCCCTTCGCGACGGAATCGCAAGCCTCACGCGGCGGGTCTCCTCCCGAATCGACGTCGGCATTCCTCCGGAGGAAACCCTGCTCCTCTACCTTACCCATCTCATGGAAGCGTTGCGATGCGAGCCAGACATCGCCGGCCTGCTGCGCCAGGATCTGGGCCGGGGAGGTCGGGTGGCCCGCGAGGCGATCGAGATGGCGGCGAGCGGATCGGGACAGAACTTGATGACGATGGCCGAGCAGCTTCTCTGCGCCGCGCAAGATGCCGGGCGGATTCGCCGGCTTCCTCCCGAGGCCGTTTGGCGACTCCTCGGTACCATCGCCTTCGGTGGCGTGCTACTCGGATCGTTCACTAGCCGCACGACCGAGGATCGCCCCGCGTCGTGGGAGCCCTACCTGGAGACGATCGAAATCCTATTCAGACAAGGACTTCTGACTACCAGCCTCTGACCGGGCTCGGCGTAGGCAGGATCTGCGCCGCGGCGGCATCGTGCTTCGCGGCCGAAGTGTGCTACGCCTCGCGGCGCGGGAAGGATCTACCTCGCGGCATCAGCGTGCTCCGCCTCGCCGCGCGGGAAGGATCTACCTCGCGGCACAAATCGGCGCGTCCCGCTGCCTGCCGAACCTACCTGGCTGCGTTGAAGCCCCGGGGGTTCATCCGGCCCATCGGTCCAGCGGTTTGATTTCCCGTCCAATCTGGCCCATACTGGGGAAAACCGCGTCATTGCCACGAATCCTGTCGCGGACCCGATTGGGTCAAAATCCCTGATCACTCCAATTTCCGGGGGACTTATGCCCGACCGCCTGATTCTGTGGACCATCGTCATCGGCTACATGCTGTTCGTCTTCTTCAAAGGGGTGAACAAGGCCCGGAAGATCGGCAATACGGACGACTACCTGGTTGCCGGGCGTAACGTCCGCTGGTTCTTCCTCTTCTGCACCATGGGCGCCACCGTCATCGGCGGGGGGTACTCCATCGGCGCCATCGGCAAGACCTATGAGTGGGGGATCTTGATGCTCCTGGTCTCGACCGGGGGCTACTTCCACTTCATCTTCTCAGGGTTGGTCGTTGCGCCCCAGTTCCGGGAGGCCGAACTCTACACGGTGGCCGGCTACTTCGGCCACCGGTTCGGAGAACGGCCCCGTTTCCTCGTCCTGGTGCTCTCGCTGCTCTTCTCGGTCTTCATCGTCGCCGCCCAGATGGCCGCCTTCGGGACCGTGCTCGCGGCGATCATGCCCGGGCTGGTGGACGTGCCGCATGCACTACAGTGGGCGATCGTGATCAGCGGCGTCATGGTCGTGATCTATAGCACGGCCGGTGGTCTCCTGGCGGTGATCCATACCGACGTCTACCAGTTCATCGTGCTCCTGC
>CAZZIF010000259.1:0-5849 GCA_964654025.1 uncultured bacterium | reverse complement strand
ACGAGATGCTGCGCTTCAAGCGCCACCGGGAAGAACGCCGTCACCGGCTCTATCGATCCTACTATCCGATCCTGGCCCAGTACGACACCCTCCTGACCCACGCCGCCGAGCTTCGGCCCGAGTGGGACGAGTTGCCCCGGGTCCGGGCCGAGCGGGCCGAGCTCGCGCAGGAGTGGGAGCGGGTCCTCCCCGACTACCTGGACGTGATCGAGTCGGACGCATCGACCGATGTGCTGGAGCACTTTTTGGAAAACTACCCTGACCATGCCCGCGCTCCCGCGGTGGCGCACCTGCTGGCCGAACACTACCTGCTGACCGACCGGCCCGATCACACCATCGACTTGCTCGTACCCCGCCTGGAACAGAACCGGCAGGCCCCCCTCGCGGACTCAACGGCCCGCTTGCTGGAGCGGGCCGTGAGCAAGGCGGACGACCTGGAGGCCTGCTTCGCCATGACCCGGATCGAGGCTCCGGGGCTGACTGCCCAGCAAACCGAA
The DNA here is from genome assembly GCA_964654025.1 of uncultured bacterium. Taxonomy (GTDB): domain Bacteria; phylum Eisenbacteria; class RBG-16-71-46; order CAIMUX01; family WJJG01; genus CAYQJL01. Next base: position 5,352 of record CAZZIF010000259.1, on the reverse strand, counting down.
GCGTTGCGGGCGGCCGCCGCCGCGCGCATGGACACCCTCGTCGAAGAAGAGACCGCGTTCGACAAGGCAGGGCGCTTCCTCCAGGCACATCCCGAGACGCGCTGGGCCGAGGCCCTCCGCGAGCGGGTATGGACCCTGGCACGGGAAGTCTACGAAGCGGGGCGGGTGAGCGAGGGACTGCGGAGCTACCAGAAAGCACTCGACGCCTACTTCCTGATCCTGGCGTTGGCGCCCGAGGCGCCCGTGGCCGACGAAGCCGAACGTGGTATCCAGCGGCTCAACCTCAGGGAAGAGTTCCAGGACTGAGACGACCGATCCGGCGCTCGGAAGGCCGGTCCGGCGCTGGTAGGACCGATCCGGCGCTCGGAAGGCCGATCCGGCGCTGAGACGGTGAGCGCGGCAACCTGCGCAGGGCGCGAATTGGCCACGTCCCCCCGCGACGGGCGTAGTTCGCCCTCGCGACCCGCACGACGACCCTCTTCGTTGGCAGAGCGGTTCTAGAGCAGCCCGTTCCTATCTCCGGCGGTTTCGGACCAGAAGCCGGGTTCCTTCCTGAAAGGAGACCTCCATCTTCTGTTCCTCGACCTCACGAATGACGATCCCAATGCCGAAGACCTTGTGGCTGATCACATCTCCCTCTCCATAGCTGCGCTTCATGGCGTAGTTGCGCACCTTGTCGAGGTCGGCCACGGCCATCAGATCTTCCCAATTGGGAGGCGTCTTCGTGGGAGAAGGGGTCGCCGTCGCGTTTCGGGTCCTGGACTTGGGAGGTTGGGGCCGGTACAGGTGCGACCCCTTGCAGACCTTGCAGACCACCCTTTTGGGACGGTCCTTCTCCATCAGCTCGATGTGGTGCTCACGCATATCACGGCAGCGAGTACACCAGCTGCTGATCTCTCCTCCCACTTTGAGAGACGCTGTTCCCATGGTTTTCTCCGGGAAAGACCCTTGCGACGGATTGACCAGGCGACCGACTGAAGCTGACAGCCCCAGTTGGGGAACGTGGGTTGGCCTTGGCAGCCGCCTATGGACATCCTACGGCGCTTTCGAGATGGCGTCAATGACTGGGGGGCCGAAGAGCGTACGTACCCCCCTTCGAACCTCCGGCCGGAGTCCGGGCAGAGGCCATCTGAGGCGGATCAGACCCCTTCGAAGGCCGTGCGTAGATCGGCGATCACGTCCTCCTTGTCCTCCAATCCCACGTGGATCCGCACCATCTCAGGGGTAAGCCCTTGCTGCTTCATGATTTCGGGAGGCACCGATGCATGCGTCATCGACGCGGGATGCTGAATCAAGGTGTCGACCGTTCCCAAACTCACCGCCAGGGTCATCATCCGGATGCCTTGCAAAAGCTTCTTGGCGGCGTCGTACCCGCCAGCCATGTCGAAGGCCAGCGTGGAGCCGAACCCGTCCATCTGCTTCAGAGCAACCTGGTGGCCCGGATCCTCCGGCAATCCGTGGAAGTAGACCCGGCTCACCTTCGGGTGTCCGGTGAGATACTCGGCCACCGCCAAGCCGTTCTCGTTGTGACGCTCCATACGCAAGCCCAGGGTGCGCACCCCCCGCAGGCTGAGGTAGGCGTCGAAGGGGCTGGGGCACGCCCCGGTGTCGGTACGAAACTTGCGAATCTTCCGCGCCAGCTCGGGCTTGGCGGTAGCGATCCCGCCGACCACGTCCCCGTGCCCATTGATGAACTTGGTCGTGCTGTGCAGAGCCACGTCGGCACCAAGCTCCAGAGGGCGCTGGAAGCGCGGGGTGGCGAAGGTGCCGTCCACGACGACGAGGGCTCCCTGGGCGTGAGCAAGCTCACTGACCGCCGCGATGTCGGTGATACGGCACGTGGGGTTGGCCGGTGTCTCCAAGAAGACGACCTTCGTCTCGGGACGCAACGCCGTCTTCACCGCGTCGAGATCCGAGGTATCCAGGAAGGTGCTCTGGATGCCGGAGCGGGCCATGACCTGGCCGATCAGATTGACCGACGGTCCATAGAGCGTATCTCCCGAGATCACATGGTCGCCGGACTCGACGAAGCTCATGATCGAGGCATAGATGACGGCCATCCCCGAAGAGAAGGCCACCGCCTCTCCACCACCCTCCAGGTCGGCAACAACCCGCTCGTAGGCCTCGACGGTCGGATTGCCGATGCGCGTGTAGATGTGGCCACTCTGCTTGCCGGCAAAGAGGTCGGCTCCGTGATCGGCGCTATCGAAGTAGAAGGTCGATGACTGGAAGATCGGCATTGCGTGCGCGTTGAATGGTTTGCCATGCCCCTCCCCATGCAGGGCTCGGGTCATGAATCCGCCGGAACTCGTGTCTGACATGGCAACCTCCCCATGGCTGCAAGGTGCATTGGTAAACGGCCGGCTGGCCGCCGGGTACATCTCTTCCCGGCCACGGTGGCCCAAAGGGAAGGAAGCAGTCTAACGCAAGACATCTGCATGGGCACGCACTAATTGAGTTGAGTTCTGCCAGACCCGGGCGGGCCAAGAACCCGGTCGGGCCGAGAACCCGGGCGCGGTGCCAGTCGCTCGACAAGATTCACCCGCCGCGCTATGCTGCTGCGCGACGAAACCCAAACGGTCCATTCTCACAGGAGGCGGGTCATGAGCCTGGCACAAGAACTCAACGAGCGCATGAAGACCGCGATGAAGGAGAAGGACGCCCGCACGCTGTCCTGTATCCGCATGCTGAAGTCGAAGATGAAGGAATACGCCATCGCCGAGAGGATATCGGGTGAACTCTCTGACGAGCAGGTCCGCGAGATCGCCACCGGCTACGTCAAGCAGCTCAGGAAATCGATTCCCGAGTTCGAGAAGGCCGGACCGGAAGCTGCGGGCCGGATCGAGTCGATTCAGTTCGAGATCGACTACCTGGACCCCTTCGTCCCCACGCTGCTCGACGAAACACAAACCAGCGCAATTGTCACCGATACGATCGCCGCGCTGGGCAACCCGCCGCGCAAGAAGATGGGGATGGTCATCGGGGAGGTCATGAAGAAGCACAAGGCCGAGGTCGATCCGGCACTCGTGCGCCGCCTGGTCGATGAGATGCTTTCCGAGTAGCGCCCGTTCTGATTGGACCACCGAGCGGGATCACCGAGCGGGATCACCGAGCGGGACCACCGAGCGGGATCACCGAGTGAGGGAGAACCCGTGACCGACGATCGGCCCGTGATCACCTCCGCGAGCCACCCGCAAGCCGTCGCCCTGCGCAAACTGCTCAGCCGGCCGCAACGATGCCGGCGCGAGGGGGTGTTCGTCCTCGACGGCTCGCATCTGTTCGAGGAAGCGCTGCGCAGCCCCCACGAAGCGGCGTTCATCTTCGCTACGCCCAGGTTCCTCGCAGATCCCTCTCACACCCCGCTGCTCGAGGGCATCCGGGCCCGTGGCTGGCGCCTTCGTCCGGTCACCGACCGCGTGCTCGCCGGTCTGGCGCCCACCGAGCATCCTCAGGGCATCGTGGGTGTCTTCAAGCGCCCAACAGCGGCGCGGTCGGATTCGCCCGCGGCGTCCCAAGCCCCCGCGGCAACTGCCCTGGGGGGGGTCGTGCTGGCGGGACTGCAAGACCCCGGCAACCTGGGCGCCCTGGCCCGGACGGCCTTCGCGCTCGGGTGTGATCGATTGTTCACGACCGCCGGGACCGTCGACCCCTATCACGCGCGCGCCCTGCGCGGTTCCTCCGGAGCCCTGCTGCGCATGCACATTAGCCCGGATCTATCCATCGAGGAGCTTCTCGCCGAAACGGGAGTACGAGAGGGGAAGGCGCGGCTCGCCGCGCTCGTGCCGCGGGGCGGCAGCTGGCCGCCGCGGATCGGCAGCCGGACACCGGTGTACTTGGCGCTGGGGTCCGAAGGCGCTGGTTTGGATCCAGCACTGGAGGCCCACTGCGCGTTTCGCTGGACGATCCCGATACGGCCCGAGGCCGAATCGCTGGGCGTGGCGGCCGCCGGCGCGATCGCCCTCTACGAGGCGCTGGTCGCGGATCAGGGCTAGTCGCGGCCCAGGGCTACTCGCGGCCCAGGGCTAGTCGCGGCCCAGGGATAGACCGAAGCGCAGGGCCACGTCCTCGTGACTGTAGCGTGCGCCGCCGAGGAGGAACAAACGCTCCTCGCGGCGGGGCGCAAACCGGAAGGTCGCGCCAGCGAAGGGACCCAGATCGTCATCGCCCTCGTGGCGCGGCTGATAGTGGCTGAGACCGCCCTCGAAGTCGATCGAGGAGCGCCGCGGAATCAACGGCAGATTCGCGAACACGCCCCCCTCCTTGATGGAGGATTCGCCGTCGGTACTCAGCCCCAGTCCACCCATGACCCCCACATTCAGGCTGCCGAGTCGCCGGAGACCATGGGAGAGTCCCATCACCACCGTTTGATGGGGGTCTTTGATCTCGTAGAGGGAGCTGAAGGCGCTCTGCGTGGGGAACCGACTGGGCGGATCCTGGGCCAGCTGCACCTCGGCTTCCGTGATCCACTCGTCGAGACGATCCAGCTGATCGTTGCGATCGTCCACCTGCGCGACGAGGTCATCGATGCGGCCCGTGGCCGTCTCAATCTTCTCCTCCCGCTCGAAGATGTCGCTGTTGTAGGCCTGGCGACGGTCCCGGTTGCGCTGGATCTCGGTTCGCAGGTCCAACACCTCGTTGGTGTACTGCTCGTCCCTCTCTTGGGCATCAGCGATGGCCTGGGTTTCGACGTCGATCTGCGTCTCGAGAAACTCGACATAGCGCGCTTTGGCGTCGCGCTGCTCTCTCATGTTCTTCAGGTCCTGCTCGGCCTTGGCCAGATTCTGTTGCACCTCGGCGAGTTCGGCCGCGTTGTCGGCACGGGTCTCTCGCAAGTTCTGGAACGCGTTGGCCAGCCGGGTCTCACCCGAGGAGTGGAACCAGAAGTACCCCGTGGCCACGACCAGGATCACGGCGACAATGATGTCTACGATGGGAAGGGTGAGCGAGGGGTTGAAGTTCTTCTTCGCCATGGCTACTGCCCTCCCCTCTCACGCTCGGGATTCTCGTCCCGGCGCGGATAGGCGCCTTCGCCGGTGAAGATCGCCTCCTTCCTTCGGTACTCCTCGGGGTAGCGCGTCCGGTACAGCCGGTCGGTCTTCAAGGCGATGCGCTCATCGAGCAGCACGGTGGAATCCGCCAGCGTGCTCTGCCAGGCCGACAAGCTGTCGAGGGTCTCCGAACGACGCTGGTAGGTCGCCGACAGGCGATCCAGGTCGCTTTCGATCTCTGCGGCGATCGCGCGCAACGAGTCGACCTGCCGTTCCGTGCGGGGAAGGGTCTCGTCGTAGACGCCGCGCAGGGTGAGCAGGCTGTCGTAGATGGCCTGGTAGTAGTTGATCTGGGGCGTGTGCA
>CAZZIF010000258.1:0-5873 GCA_964654025.1 uncultured bacterium | reverse complement strand
ATCACATGCCCGCGCGGACACGCCTTCTGCATCGGGTGCTACATCCCCATGTAAGGTCTCATCCGCTCCGTGGGGCGCGGCATCGGGGGGCGGAGACGCCCCACCGCTCTTGCATGGATCGTCGGGATGCGGGTGCATCCCCAGTCGGCGCTCGATTCGGGTGAGAAGCCCGAGAAGCCAGCGCGCCTGGCCCTGGCTGTAGGTTCCCGCGCGCAGGGGGTGGAGGTAGGCCGACGGAGGATGCCCGTGAAGGGCCCGGCTGGGGTAGTCGAGTTCGGCCAGCAGTGCGGTGGTCCGGTGCAAGAGCTCCTGACGGTCGCGCAGCGAAACCGCAAGCGCATCTCCGGGCAGGCGAGAGGTTGTGCTGATCGGACTGCCAGCGGAGGTAGCCGGGTTCGCACCCTCGGGCTGCGATCCTGGCCCTGCCTCGGCGATCTGTGAGCGGAACTCGTAGGCGCATACGGTGACGGCCTGAGCCAGATTGAGCGGGCACCCATCACGAGTAGGGAGACGGAGGAGCCGATGGCACCGGTCCAGCCAGGTGAGACTCAGGCCATCGCGCTCGGGGCCAAAAAGCAGCAGGATGCGTTTGGCTTCCTGGCTGAGATAGTCAGCTACCAACTGTCGTGCGCTCTCCGGTCGCCGGCGGCGTCCGTCCCGGGCACTGGTGCCCCAGATCTCGTCGTAGGCCGGTGCGCGGGCGAGGAACTCGGCGTCGCTCCACACGCGGGTCTGGTGAAGCACCTCGCGCCCGATCCGCACGGCGAGGGTCCGATCCTTGGGGCTCACCTTACGGCGGGGTTCGATCAGAATCAGCTCGCCGAATCCGAATGCGGCCAGACTGCGCGCGACCGCGCCCACGTTGCCCGGTTCGCTGGGCTCGACCAGTGCGAAGGTGATCGGAAGTGGATCTACGACCATGCCGGCGACAGTACCCCCTCATGGCGAAACGGATTCGGTCAGGCGGCGCTCACGCAAAGGCCGCCACGCCGATCGCGCGGCGGCCCTCGATATCACGCGACAACGTCCGCGTGGGATTCTACTCCGGAATGCGAATGGCCACAAACCGCCGGTTCGCCTGCGTGACTACCTTGAGGAGCAGGATATCGCCGGCCTCCAGGTCATCGATCGCATCGCGTAGCTGGCGGATCGAGTTCACCGGCTCCCGCTGAGCATGGGTGATGACGTCCAGTTCACGCAGGTCGGCATCCGATGCCGGCGTGCCCGGGGTGACCTCGGTCACCACGATTCCATCGACGTCCCTTTCCACGCCGAGTTCCTGACGCCATTCTTCGTTGAGATCGTGGACCCGGAAACCCAGGCCCTCGAGCGCGTCGAGTTCTGGTTCGGCTCCGGCGAACTCCTCTTCGGGCTCGAGCTCGCCGATGGTGACGTCCAAGGTTTTGCGATCACCCTCGCGTAGCACCGAGACCTCGATCTCGGTCTGGGGCGGGATCGCGGCCACCTGAAGCTTCAGATCCTCGGAGTCGTCCACCTGGCGGCCGTCGATCGAGAGGATGACATCCCCATCCCGCATTCCGGCCTCTTCAGCCGGACTGTCCTCGGTGACCTGCTGGATGAGCACGCCCCCGGTGGACTGGGGATCCATCCCAAAAGCCTCCCGCAACGATGGATCGAGATCGCGAATGTAGACACCCAGCCAGCCTCGAATCATGCGGCCTTCGGTCAGAATGGCCTCCATGACCGTGGCGGCCAGATCAATCGGAATGGCAAACCCCACACCCTGGTAGCCGCCAGTGCGAGTGGCGATCGCCGTGTTGATGCCGATCACCTCGCCGTGAAGGTTGACCAGTGGTCCGCCGCTGTTGCCCGGGTTGATCGCGGCATCGGTCTGAATGAAATCCTCATAGCGCGTCAGGCCGATGCCCGAGCGTCCCTTGGCGCTGACGATTCCGGCGGTGACCGATCCGCGCAAGCCGGGGCCGAATGGATTGCCCATGGCCAGAACCCATTCACCCACCTTGAGCTTCTCGCTGTTGCCGATCGGCACCCACGGCAGATCACCGTGATCTCCGAGGCGCAAGACAGCCAGATCGGTACTCGGATCGGTACCCACCACCTCGGCCTCGAACTCGCGGTCGTCGGAGAGCAGGACCTTCACCCGCTCGGCGTTCTCGACCACATGGTTGGCCGTGAGGAGGATCCCTTCCTGGCTCACGATCACGCCCGAACCCAGCGCCTCCTGCCGGAATTCACGCGGTTCCCGAGTGCGATCTCGCAAGTGGGGCATGAAGCGCTCGAAGAAATCGGGGAACGGGGACCGCGACGGCCCCATGCCGAAATCCATGGTGACCACTCGCTCGCTGGTGATGGTGACCACCGCTGGCAGGACTGCGTCGGCGACTTCCGCGAAGCTCTTACCCAGCGCAGCGGCAACCTCGGCTGGATCCTGGTCAGAAGCAGCGTGAGCGGGGGGCACCAGTGACTCGGGCCCGCGCGCGAGGTAGGAGCCGCCTGCTCCGGCCACCAATGCCACCAGGACGATCACTGTCCAGGGAAGCCACGGACGGCAACGCCGCCTGGATTCCTCGCCTGCGTGCATCATTTGTTTCATTGAGACTGCCTCCTTACGCTTTGCACGAATCGGACCTGTGCCCCGGTGAGCAGCCGCCCGTGTGTCTGCCGCCGGCGGGTCCCCTCCGATACGCCGGTTGGCGGATATGTTGTTCCCGCGATTGAACTCGCTATGTCGTCTGTCCAAACACGCAAGCAGTCAACACTGTTCCGCACCTTCGATCCAGCGGGAAAGCTCCCGTAGGCTGCACGGGAGAATCCCCCTCTGCCGCGAGTCACGCGAAGGGGCTTGGAGACCGGGCGCGAGAGCGCCGTTTGCAGGTCGCATCGCAGCCGGCCGGTCCATTGCAGTCTGCAATCCGGCGCCGGAAAACGCCACACGAGGCCTATTGGGCTGGATGAGATAACTGGTTCCGCCGATAGGAAGTAGGTCGGATGGTGGCAACAGTGGACAGGTGTCCACTGGCACGGGTCCTGCACAAGAGATCGGTATGCACATACTGAACACGATTCCCGACATTCTGTCGTCCCGGACAGGCCGTCTCCCCGCCGCACGTTGTCCGGGACGAACGCTCGCCGTCTTGACCGCCGTGGCGGCAGTCTTGGTCGCCGGAGTCCCGGCTGAAGCTACGCCAGGCGGGCCGCCAAGCTACCCGCGCATTCTGGCGCATACGTACTACTCCAGCCAGCTGCCGCCTGAGCAGCAAGAGATGCTCGCCTGGTTCGACATGCTGAGCACACGTGAACCGCCCGAACGCATCGCCGAGATTCGCGCGGCGAATCCCCATATTCGCATCTTCCACCGCAATATGCCCCAGTTCATACCCAACTGGAACGAGGACGCGACCTATTGGCATGCCGACACCTCCTACAGCCTCGTCCGGCTGTGCCAGTTTTACGCCATGCAGAACGATTGGTACCTCTACGACACCAGCGGCGAGCGTGTAGAGGGTTGGACCGGCTATGTTGCGAACTGGACCCGCTACTGTCCCGAGGGTACGTATGGGACCAGTGTGGGAATGACCTACGCCGAGTGGTACGCCGACGTGGCGATCCCGCAGATCACGCAGAACTCCCCCGATTGGGAGCCGTGGGGCTGGGGCAGTTCCTCCTACGACGGCATGGCCTGGGAAGTGTTCTTCGATTGCCCGCACTGCTGCACACCCGGCCAGTATGCCGATGCCGACCCCGATCGTGACGGGCTGGCCGAGGGCATCGACAACTTCTGCTGGGAGGGCGGGGATCAGGACTCGCTTTCGATTCTGTACCGCGAGACCAATGAAGACTTCCGCGATCGTCTCTTCGCTGTCATCGGGGACGACATGGTGATCATCGCCAACGGCAACGGCCCGACCCTGAATCCTCCCTGGGTGACTGAGCTCAACGGAATGAAAATCGAGGGCTGGGAACCGCATCTCTCATCCACAGGCCACAACAATTGGTGGAACTACATGTATGGCCGGACCAACTGGAACACCCTTTTGGGGTACGGCTACGAGTATGCGGAGCGAGCCATGAACCCGGAAGGGCCGGATGAGCTTTCCGGCTGGGACATGTCCTATCTTCAAGTTTTCGCACGGATCGATGCCTACGAGGATCCCGAGTACAAGCAACGGATGATCCGCTGGGGCCTGGGGACCACCATGCTGGGCGATGGCTATTTCTGCTTCACCGAGGACGAGCATAGCCTGCAGTGGCTTCCCGAGTACGATTGGGATTTCGGCGCCCCGCTCGAGGACTTCCAGCGCGAGGTCTACAGCGGCGACACGCTCTATGTCCGCCAGTTCGAGAACGGACAAGTCGAGGTCAATCCCTACCAGATGTACCTCGCCGGCGTTCCGCCGAACGACGCCCGCTTCAGCTTCTGGCTGACGATCGAGAACCTGCAAGGCGAGCCGGTTGCGCCCGATTCGGTATCGCTCTACTGGCCGCAGCCGGTGGGCGAGGAGAACGTGGTCTACGTCAGCGAGGTGCGCCAGGCGACCTTCCCGATCACCGCCGAAAACTGGGATGCCTGCGAGGTCGCCAGCGGACGCTTCGAGTTCCCGGAAGAGCAGGGCGGCGAAGTCCGCAAGGGCGCCGGTGGCTTGTTGCCCGATACGCAGTACTACTTTGCGGCGAAGAACAACGTCTACGGGCGACTCGAGCCGGGGATCTCGAATCTCACCACCGTCACAACCCCGCCGCTCGATGAGCCCGATACGGATCCGCCCGCCGCCATTGAGGACCTGACCGCCGGCAATCTGGCCCCGACCAGTCTTACCCTGACCTGGACGGCGCCGGGGGACGATGAGAACCAAGGAACCGCGGATCACTACCTGGCGCGTCTGCGGGTGGGGGGCGCCATCGAGACCGAGGCGCAGTGGGATGCGGCCGATCCGATCGAGGTGGTGCTTCCGTCGCCGGCTCCGCCCGGCTCGACCGAGGCGCTCGAGGTGACCGGGCTGACCTCGGAGACCGCCTATGGCTTCGCGGTGCGCGCGGTCGACGAGGCCGGCAACGTGGGCGGCTTGCCGAACCCGCTGGAGGTGACCACGCACTCGATCCCGCCCGGACCGATCGAGGACCTTGTTGTGGCCGGGTCGCATCTGAACGGCTTCGATCTGGAATGGACCGCTTCGGGGGACAGCGGTGAGGAGGGCCGGGCCGCGAGCTACGTGCTCGGGATTCTGGTTGGACGGGCAATCGACTCGGCTGGGGACTGGGCCGACGCTGAGCTACGCACCGAAGGCCTGCCCGAACCGGCCGAGTCGGGCACCGCGCAAGAGGTGCACCTGGACGGTCTGGCGTCGGAGACGGTCTACGGCCTGTGTCTACGCGCCTACGACAACTACGGCAACCTCTCGCCGCTGGGTAACTCGCCGGTGGCGACCACCGCCGAAGCACCCGACTCGATCCCCCCGGCGCAAATCGAGGATCTACTAGCGGACCCCGGGCGTGATCAGGTAACCCTGAGCTGGACGGCGGTTGGAGACGATGGTCAGCAGGGCACCGCGGCCGCCTACCGGTTCGCGTGGGCCGAGGGTGGTCCGATCGAGACCGAGGAGGACTGGCAGCTCGCCCAGAAGACCGGTTTCGATCTGCCCACGCCGGCGCCAGCCGGTACCGGGCAGAGCATGATCGTCGGCGACCTTAGCCCCGAGACCACCTACGGCTTCTGCCTGCGGGCGGTCGATGAAGCCGACAACCTGTCGCCCCTCAGTCCTCCGCAGACGGTGACGACCCTCACACCCACGGCCCCGGTCGACGAGGAACCTCCGGCGCCGGTGACCGATCTGGCTTCATCGGCCTGGACCGACGGCTTCTTGCTGACCTGGAGCGCCACCGGCGATGACGGC
>CAZZIF010000257.1:0-5994 GCA_964654025.1 uncultured bacterium | reverse complement strand
CACCTATCGCCTCGCCGAAGCGGGGCCGGTTCACCTCCAGGTGTACGATACGGCCGGCCGGTGCGTGCAGACGCTCCTGTCCAACCAGAGACAGAATGCCGGAGAACACGTGATTCACTGGGCCGGCCGGGATACACAGGGTCATCCCCTCCCGGCGGGCAGCTATCACTTCCGTCTCCTGCTTGGGACCGAGCAGCAGCAGGGCAAGGTAGTCCTGCTCCCGTAGACGACGGCCGCGCGAATCTGCTTGCTCTCGATACAACGGGTTTGAGATCATCGTTGGTTCCGTTTTCCCGCGGGGCTTCCGCACCCCGCGTACCAACGAGGCCAAAGCTCTAACTCGCTGAGGGCAAACAAGATGGACAGCCAGGACCCGCGCCGTACGCCCCGGGATCCGAAACAGCCGGGGCGCGATTGCGACCGGCAACACGATTCAGTTCCCACGAATGGACGATTCCGCCTGCGACCGATCGCGCCTGAGGACTTCGAACGGAAACGCCTGGAGTGGCTCCAGCGCAGCCGCCAGGCCGCTCCCGGGTTGGCCCACGCGTACGCGATCATCGCGCTGGGCTGCGTCATCATGGCAGCCGGCTTCAGTTTCTTCATGATTCCCCAGAAGATCGCGCCCGGCGGCGTCTACGGCGTGGCTACGATCCTCCACTATGCCAGCCGCGATCTGGTCGGCATCGCCCTGCCCACCGGTACGATCGGGCTCGTGCTCAACATCCCGCTCTTCCTGTGGGGCCTGCGGGCGCTGGGCGGCCGATTCGTGGCCCGCACCGTCTTCGGGATGGTCATGGCCTCCCTGGCGATGGATCTCCTGAGTCTGTTGATCAGGCGCGCCGCCTGGGAGCCGGTCGTCACCGGCCTCGACCCCATGCTGGCCAGCCTGTTTGGCGGTCTCTGCATCGGAGCCGGACTGGGGCTCGTGTTCCGCAAGATGGGTTCGACCGGCGGCACCGACGTGGTGGGCCAGATCCTCGGGACCCGCACGAACATCAGTGTCGGTGTGTGGATGATGATCGTCGACGCCGCCGTCGTCGTCCTGGCTGCCTACTACTTTCAGAATCTCAATCTGTCGCTGTATGCGGTCGTCACCATCTTCGTCACCGGAAAGGTGATCGACTCGGTGCTCGAAGGGCGCACCCACTCCCGCGCGGTGACGATCATCACCGAGAAAGACGAACCGATCCGCGAGGCGATCCTCTTCGGGATCAACCGAACCGGAACCCTCTTTCAGGCCAACGGTCTGTATCAGGGGCGGCGCAAGAACGTGTTCCTCTGCGTGGTCAACCGCAAGCACTTGAAGCATCTCGAGCACCTGGTCGCCCAGGCCGATCCGGCCGCCTTCCTCGTGGTCAGTGAAGCGCATGAGGTGCTCGGTGAAGGTTTCATTCCATTAAAGGAACGGCTCGGCTCCGAGATTGGCGCCAAAGGCCTTTGATCTGATTCGTCGCACCGGTTGACAAGCGGCTCCTGCGGGCTGTAGTGTGCAAGACGTTCGCCATCAATGGAGTCCGGCCATTACGGAATCTGGGGAGTGCGGTGAAGAACACACGCTCGGAGAGCAAATCAAACCGTTTCGTCTTCGGTGGTGATTCACCCGTGCGCGTGACCCGTCTCCTGCTTCTGTGGATCGGCCTGTGCCTGGCCTTCGTCTCCCCTCCCATCCATGCGCAGACGGCCTCGGATCCGTCGGCGGGAGATGCGGCGGCTACGAGCGAATCTCCCGGCAACGAGCCCGCCTCGCTCCCCGCGCCGCCCACGCTCGAGGCGCTCGACAAAGAACTCGACTCCGGCCGCACCGTCGTCCTCAACTGGACCCGTTCACCCGACGACGGCGCCGGGCTCGACAATGTCGCCGGCTACCATATCTACCGCGCCGATTCGCCCGAGGGGCCCTTCGAGCGCTTGACCGACTCGCCTCTCGCCCCCGGGGACGGCGGCTTCCAGGATCGCCACCAGAACCGGATCGGCGGCCGCGAAGTCAAGCCGGGCGAAACCTACTACTACCGCATGGCTGCCATTACGTCCGACGGCCGGGAGTCGCTCTCTCCGGTCGTGTCGGTCACGCCCGAAGCCAGCCTGTTCAATCCCACCAAGTGGCTCGCGCTGATCGCCGTCGCCGCCTACATCGTCATTCTGGTCATCATGATTCAGCTCGCCCGCACCGGGCGCGAGCTCTTCATCCGGCGCATCGCCGGCATCGACGCGCTCGATGAAGCCGTCGGCCGTGCCACCGAGATGGGCAAGCCCGTACTTTATCTCTGCGGCATGCTCGATCTGGGCGAGGTCTCGACCATTGCCGCGGTGAATATCCTCTCGGGCGTGGCGAAGAAGGTAGGCCAATACCAGTCCCGGCTGTTGATGCCGTGCCGGGATCCGATGGTCATGACCGTCTCCCAAGAGGTCGTCAAGGAAGCCTACATGGCCATCGGGCGTCCCGAGGCGTACCGCTCCGACGACATCTTCTACACCACCTACGACCAGTTCCCCTACGTGGCCTCGGTCGACGGCATCATGCTGCGCGAGAGACCGGCGACGAACATCTACATGGGCTACTACTTCGCCGAGTCGCTGATCCTGGCCGAGACCGGCGCCATGTCGGGCGCGATCCAGATCGCCGGCACCGACGCCATCACGCAGCTCCCCTTCTTCGTGGTGGCCTGCGATTACACGATCATTGGCGAGGAACTCTACGCCGCCAGCGCCTACATCTCGCGGGATCCGAAGTTGGTGGGCAGTATCAAGGGGCAGGACTACATGAAACTGCTTCTTGGGGTCTGCCTGATCGTGGGGATTGTGGCGGCCACCGTGGTCTACTTCAACGAGGACGCGCAGCTGTTCCGCGCGTTCCTGGGCTTCTTCTAGGCCGGACGAAGGGAGTGTGAGCAGACGATGCTTCTGAAGCAGCAATTGCCACTGGTCCTCTGCTTCCTCTTCGGGGCCTTTGCCCTCGTGGCCTATTTTTCGCCCAGTCTGGACGAGATCAACCGTGACTATGTCATCAACTGGACCCTGGTGATCTTCGGCTTCTCGATGGCCCTGGGCATCTACAGTCTCCTGCGCTCGCACTTCACGAAGCTCAGCAAGCGTTCCGCCGGTTGGCAATACAACCTGGTGGCCCTGATCGGCTACTTCATGATGGTCTTCTTCGGGTTCGTCTTCGGCATCGACTCCGACAGCACCTTCCAGTACTTCTTCTTCACGATTCAGGTGCCCGTGCAGTCGACCATGTTCTCGATTCTGGCATTCTACATCGCCTCGGCCGCCTTCCGCGCCTTCCGGGTGCGAACGCTCGAGGCCACGTTGCTCCTGATCGCCGCCGTCATCGTCATGCTCGGCCAGGTACCGCTCACCGCCCAGATCCCCTACCTCACCGAGGCCAAGGACTGGGTCATGAACGTGCCGAACCTGGCCGCCAAGCGCGGCATCTGGATCGGAATCGGTCTCGGGATGATCTCGACCGCGCTCAAGATCGTGCTGGGCATCGAGCGAACCTATCTGGGCGGAGGAAAGGGGTAGTCATGCACCGGTTCCTCACGTTCATTCTGTATCTCGACCGCCGGTGGATCTTTCTGTTGATCTTCGTGGCCACGGTCATTCCCTTCCTGGCCCCGCTGGGCATGGATGTGAAGCTCACGCCCGAGGTCCGCAGGGTCTACGACTTCATCGAGAACATGGATCCCGAGGGAGATCCGTTGCTGGTCTCCTTCGACTACGATCCACAGATCTCGGCCGAATGCCACCCAATGGCCTACGCCATCCTGCGTCACGCGCTCGGGCGCGGCGTCAAGATCGTGGCGGTCGCCATGCACCCCGCGGCGCCGGCCCTTGCGCTCGATGCGCTCGAAACCGTTGCCGCGGAGACCGGCGCCGTCTACGGAGAGGATTACTGCTTCATGGGCTACGGGGCGGGATTCGCCTTCATGATGGCCAAGATGGCCGAGAGCTTCCCGGAGAGCTTCCCGCAGGACTACTACGGCACCCCGATCAAGGAGATCCCTGTCGCGCAGAGCCTGGAGAACTACGACTCCTTCGCCATGGTCCTCTCCCTGGCCGGCAACAAGGCGCCCGAGTACTACATCATCTACGGCCAGTCGAAGTCCGGCGTGCTCGTCTCGGCGGGGGTCACGGCCGTGATGGCGGCCGACTACTACCCCTTCTATGGATCCGGCCAGCTGACCGGACTGATCTCCGGCCTCAAGGGCGCCACCGAGTACGAGCAGCTCATCAACAGACGCGACCGCGCGTTCGTCGGCATGGACGCGCAATCGATCATCCACCTGCTCATCGTGGCTCTGATCGTTCTTGGCAATATCGCCTACTTCGGCACACGGAAGCAGCGCTCCTAGAGCGCAGCCGGATTGGCGCGGCGGATGACCCGTCCCGCCACGGCAAGACGACGGAAGGAAAGAGAATGGAAGCCTGGCCTCCTTTGATGCAGCAGATCTCCCTGCACGCCGCAGCGCTGCTGACCTTCTGCATCTTCTCCTTTCTCTACCGTGACAATCCCTTCTACAAGTTCGCCGAGTACTTGGTCGTGGGCGTCTCGGCCGGTTATTACACGGTGATCTTCTACAACAACTACGTGAAGCCCAATCTGGTCGACCACTTCATGGATCCCACCTATCCGGGCAAGATCATCCTGCTGATTCCCACGATCCTGGGATTCATGTTGTGGACGCGCATCATCCCGAAGTATGCCTGGCTCAGCCGGTATTCGTTGGCGGCCTATCTGGGTGCCGCGGCCGGCCTGGCCATTCCGCGCACGATGGAGACCGTGGTCCTCAAGCAACTCTCCAGCACGATGCTCGCGCCGGTCAACATCACCGACATCGTCATCATCGTGGGCGTGCTGTCCACCCTGGTCTACTTCTTCTTCTCCAAGCCTCACAAGGGCATCCTCGGCGGGGGCGCCCGGGTCGGGGTCATCTTCATCATGGTGAGCTTCGGCGCCACCTTCGGCTACACGGTCATGGCGCGCGTATCCCTGCTGATCGGCCGGGTGACCTTCCTCATCAAAGACTGGCTGCCCGCGCTCGGCATCCCCACCTAGCAAGACGATGCTGGGCGGTGCCGCCGGAGGAGACGTGGCGGCCGCATCCGAAAAGGCTCCAGCACCCACCCCGGGCGCGACAAACACCTCCCTGGCGCTCGGCATCGCCGTGGCATCCCCATGGAGTCCCCCTGGCATCGCATCCCCATGACAGCCACATGGCAGCCCCGTGACCGCCCCATGGCATCCCCATGGCGCAACCCTCTCCCCCACTCTCCGTAGGGCGGGATGTCTCGGCTGCGTAAACGGACTGAACAGGTTCCCCTCCCCAACCGTCTCAGTGTTGGAGGGGGAAACGCCGGCCACCAGGCCAGGTCCCATGAGAACAGCCCGACGTAGGAGGATTGCCGACATGAAACCGATCATCGAGTACCGGAACACAAACCGGCTGGCCGCCGCTCTCGCGGCGGGTTGCGTCCTGGCCCTCACCGCCATGCCCAGCGCACAGGCCGGCGAAGTCGACAAGAGGATGGAGCGCGAGATTCGCGTTGCCGAGGAGTTCATCAGTGACATGTTGGTCGAGAGCCCGAACTGGCTCGTCAGCTGGGGAGGCCCCACGAGCGGCACCTATCTCGACGGCGTAGGCGTCCTCTTCCAGTTCGAGGCCTCCCTGGTCTCGGGAAGCCGTGATCGCAAGGGGCCTTTCGGCTGGTCGGTCTTACGTGACTTAGGCAAACGGGTCGTCATCCTCGGCGACGACGACACGAAGTGGGATATGGCCTTCGACGAGGAGGACTGGGACGAGGAGAACTGGAGCGACGGGGACCCGGACGAGGAGGATGCCGAGGACCTGAAGCACTACTACGAAAAGCGAAAGGCTCGTCGCGAGCGCCAAGCCGCCGACGCCTATCAGGATGGCAAGGAAGAAATCTACTCCGCACTCGTCGATGCCGCCGATGTCATGACCTCCCTCGCCGATGACGAATGGGTCACGA
>CAZZIF010000256.1:3542-6010 GCA_964654025.1 uncultured bacterium | reverse complement strand
ATGCGCCGGATCATGCGCCGGATCATGCGCCGGACCTTGGCTTCGTCCCGGAAAGCCGATATTCTCCTCAGAAGACCACGCGCCATGGAGGGTTGTGGCCGATCCGTTCGGCCCCGCCCGTGGGTTGCTCAATGCCCTCTGCCGCCAGATTGGTGGCGGGGCGGGTCCGGATTGAAGGGAGAGGTGTGACGAGCCAGCGAACGAGCCGCCGGCGAATAACCCTTCTAGGGGCCACCGGATCGATTGGCCGACAAACGCTCGAAGTCGCCGAAGCGCATCCCGATCGTCTGGAGATCGTCGCGCTCGCGGCCGGGCGTCAGGTCGAGGTGCTCGCACAGGCCACCGAGCGCCACCGGCCGCGACTCGTCGCCCTTGCCGATCGCGAGGCGGCCGAGGCGTTTCACCGCCGCATGGCCGGCCGGTGGGATGGAGACATCGTATCCGGCGGGGAGGGCGTGCGGCAGGTTGCGGCCGATCCGCGGGCCGAGATCGTCGTCAATGCCATCGTGGGCGCTCCGGGGTTGGCGCCCAGTCTTGCGGCCCTTGAAGCCGGCCACCGGCTGGCGTTGGCCAACAAGGAATCACTGGTGCTCGGGGGGCACCTTCTCCGCGACGCCCTGGAACGGGGCGGGGGCGAACTGCTACCGGTCGACAGCGAGCACAGTGCTGTCTTCGCGTGCCTCAAGGGACGGGTGCGGGCGGATCTCGAGCGGGTGGTCCTGACCGCATCGGGAGGACCGTTTCGGACGCTATCGGCCAAGGATCTGGCGCGCGTGAGGCCCGGTGACGCGTTGCGGCACCCCACCTGGCGCATGGGGCAGCGGATCACGGTCGATTCGGCCACGCTGTTCAATAAGGGACTCGAGATGATCGAGGCCTGCTGGCTCTTCGACCTCCAGATCGATCAAGTGGGGGTTTGGGTGCACCCGCAATCGATCGTCCACGCGCTCACCCAATGGCGCGATGGCTCGATCCTGGCTCAGCTTGCACCTGCCGACATGCGTCTTCCGATCCAAACCGCGCTGTCGCATCCCGATGGTTGGGGCGCGGCGGTGAAACCCTGCGACCTGACGGCCATCGGTTCGCTCGAATTCGAGGCGCCCGATGTGGGCCGCTTCCCTTGCCTGCGCCTCGCCGAAGAAGCGTTTCGTGGCGGGGGCACGCTGCCGGCGGTGGCCAATGCGGCCGACGAGGTGCTGGTGGAACGCTTTCTGGCCGGCGAGGTGGGTTTCCTGGACATCGCCGCCGGAATCGAGGCGAGGCTCGAGCGCCACTCCCCGATTCCCGATCCCAATCTGGATACGATTCTGGCAGTCGATCGTGAGACGCGGCGGGAGACAGCGGTCTGGCAGCCGGACGCGAAGTTCTCAGGTCGAGGGCAGGGCCTGCCTTCAGGAGGGCGGTCATGAGCGTCATCGGGTCCGCTTGCCCCGCGACGTTGCGCCGCCCATCCTGGCGGCGCCTATCCGTCCGCCGGTCGAGGCCGCGAGCAGCGGCAAGCTTGACCATTGCGCTGCTCGTGATGACCGCGCTCGTGGGCGGGTCGGTCGGGGTCCCGGCTGCAGCGCAGGACCAACACGCGGATCCCCCGCGCATCCGCAGCATCGAGTTCTCGGGAAACGCGCAGGTTTCTTCGGGGGAGTTGCGCGGCGCCATGCACCTGCGCCAGCGGAGCTGGTGGAAGCCGTTTCAGAAGAACTACTTCTACGGGACCGACCACCTGGAGCCCGATCTGGAACGCGTCCTGGCTCTCTATCGCGGAGAGGGTTATGTGTTTGCGCAGCTCGAGGGCGCAACGGTTCGCTACCTGTCGCCTGAGTGGGTAACGATCGGAATCGAGCTGGACGAGGGACCCCGCATCTACACCAGCGGTGCCCGGGTGGAGGGGACGAACGAGCCCTTGCCGAGGCGATTGCAGAAGGAGCTGGAAGAGGAGATCGCCGTGCGCCCGGGCGACCCGCTGCGCGAGCAGCGACTGCGCAAGGACGAGGAGGGTTTGCTACGCGTGTGCGGCCAGGCTGGGCATGTCCTGGCCGAGGTTACCCGCGAGATGCGATTCCAGGCCGATTCGGCGGAGGTGATTTACTACGTCGCGCCACGTCCGCGCGTGCGGGTCGGTCAGATTCGAATCGAAGGAGAGGAGCGCACGCGCCGCAACGTTATCGCGCGGGAGGTGCGGCTGAAGCCGGGCCAGACATTTCGGCTCGCGCGCGCGTGGGACACGCAGGACCGGCTCTTCGAGCTGGGCCTCTTCCGCAGTGTGCGGATCCGACCGATCTTCCCCGACACGACCCAGTGGGGTCCCGGCAGTGAGTCGGTGACGGTAGACCTGATGGTGCGTGTGGCTGAGAAGGCGGCCGGCTGGTACGGCTTCGGTTTCGGCTACTCCTCGGCCGACCGATTGCGGCTTCTGGGCGAGTGGGGGTACCGCAACATCGGTGGGCGGGCCCGCGCCCTGCGGTTGCTCG
>CAZZIF010000256.1:2460-3532 GCA_964654025.1 uncultured bacterium | reverse complement strand
TTGCTCGGCGAGATGCGCTACCAGTTCGAGCAGAGCGGTGTGGAGGAGGCCTGGGAGCCGAACGTGGAGGTGGCCTACACCGAACCCTGGATCTTCGGTTCGCCGATCCGGGGACAGGTGAGTGCGTACTATCGTTTTCTGCGGGAGCCGAGTCTGGACGAGGACATCGTGGGTGTGGCGCTGCAAGCCTCCTTTCGTCCCGGCCGCTTCAAGCGCCTGATCGCCGAACTCGAAAACGAGCGCACCTGGGTTACGCGTTCGGCCGATCCCGACGTGCCCAGCAGCTACGATACCCGGCTTCTCTCCCTGTCCTATCTCATTGATAGCCGGGACTTCATCCTGGACCCACACCGCGGGAGCTTTGTTCAACTGGTGGGTGAGTACGCCGGCGGGTTTCTGGGCGGCGTGGCCACCTTCACGCGCTGGACCGCCAGTTACACCTCCCATATCCCCCTCGGCCGCCGGCTGACCTGGGCCTACCGGCTCCGAGGCGGGTACATGGTCCCGATCAACATGACGGTCAGCGAGGCGGCTACGCTGCCGGCGCTGCTCGACGAACGCTTCCGGGCCGGCGGTGGCACGACCGTGCGCGGGTACCGCGAAGAGAGCCTGGGGCCCTACTTGGAGGAAGATCCGGATCAGAACCTGGGCGGGTTGGCCCTTATCTTGCTCAATGGAGAATTGCGGATGGCGCTCTTTGGACGGCTGGGCGCTGTCGTCTTCGTTGATGCGGGCAATGTATGGTCCGATTACCGGCAGATCAAGCTGTCGGCCTTCGGGCATGCCTGGCAACGTGAGGACTACTCGGAGCTGGACGTGGCCTATTCGGTCGGCGCGGGGTTGCGGTTCCGCACGCCGGTGGGCCCGCTGCGCTTGGACTACGGCCTCAAGGTCGGCCGGGACGACCGAACGGCCGGGCGCGGCGAGTGGCACTTGAGCCTGGGACAAGCGTTCTAGCGCGGCGGACGCAGATGCCGCCGGCGACCGCCGGATCCTTGGCAGATGGTCGACGCATGGTCGACGCATGGTCGAGGGATGATCGACAGATGATCGATGGATGATCGAAGCATGA
>CAZZIF010000256.1:0-2360 GCA_964654025.1 uncultured bacterium | reverse complement strand
CAGCAGGGTTGGCTGGCGATCGATCGCTATGGCATCGGGTTGCAGATGGGTGACGGGGTGTGGGTCTGGCGAGGAAACCGAGGCAGCGAACTCACGGGGCTACGAATCGAGGGACCCCGCCTGCGCGGGCGAGTGCGTGCCCGCTACGATCCGGCCGCCGACAGCCCGCTGACGGCCGATATGGTCATCGAGCATCTGGATCCTCGAGTCCTCTCGCGCAGCTTCGTGCCGAGCATCCGGTTGCGTCAGGATGATGGCCTCGCCGGAAGCGTGGGTATCCGGATTGGGAAGGCGGCACTGATCGATTTCGTGCTGAACGGGACGTTGAAGGGCGAGACCTTCGACCTGCTCACGGCGGAGATCGAGAGTCGCGACGGACGGGTTTACGTGCGTGACATGATCGTCGAGGGCCAGTCCGGGCGCGTGACCGGGGAGGGCCAGTGGGACGGGCCGCAGCACCAAGCCCGGGGACGCGTCCGTTTCGAGCGGCTCGATCCGACGACTCGATGGCTGCCGTGGTTGGAGGAGGCACCGGTGACTCGTCCTTTCTCCGGGGCCGGCAATGTCGTGGTCTCGGTCCCGTTCGGGTTTCCGGTTCGTGTCGAGGGCGAGGTGGAGCTCCATGGCGCCCGGCCACTGGAGATCGATACCGAGACGATCTTCTTCCGAGGCTACGTGGAGCCGGGCGATGCGCTCGGCGCGAGCGAGGTGCGGATCCTGGGTGGTGGGGGAACCATCGTGGCTGACGGCCGCTGGCCGCTCGGCCGAGGCGACGTGGAGATGCACGCGCAGGTCGACTCCTTCCCGCTCCACGCGTTGCCCGGCCAGTGGCGTTCGGGTACCTCCGGGCGTCTGTGGGGGACATTCGATCTGTCGGGCCCAGCCGAAGATCCGGTGATCGAGGGCAGTTGCCGTATTGCCGATCTGACGCGTGACCCCTGGCAAGCCCAGCGCGTTACTGTGGCGCCTCTGCTGCTGTGGCCGAGGGACCAGCGCGGTTCCGCCACGCTCGAGTTCTATGACCTGCGCCGCCATGACCCGCAGGGCCGGGAGAGTGCACCCATCCGGCTGAGCGCCCGGGCCTCACGTTGGGATGAGTGGATCTCGCTGGCCACCGACCTGCGAGTTCCGGGCCTGGAGATGCACGCCCAGGGGCAGGTGGATCTGGACGGGCGACTGGATCTGCGACAGATGAACCTCTCCAGCGAACGGTGGGGACGCTGGCGGCTCGATGCGCCGCTTCGGTTCGGCTGGAGAGGAGATTCCCTGCGAGTCGACTCGCTGCGGGTGAGTAGCGGAGACTCGCGCTTGGCGGTCTCGGGCGAATGGCTACGGAATGATGGGGATGTGGCTCTCGAGGGCGGTGTGGCTCTCGAGGGCGACGTGCGTCTGGACTTGAAGCTCGAGCAGTTCGATCTGGCGCAGCTTGCCGATCCCGTGCGAGGCAGGGGTGACTGGGATGGTCGTGGTGACTTGGAACTGACGGTAACCGGCCGCTTGCCCGACCCCGAGGTGCGTCTGCAGGTGGCGGCTGACAGCGTGCGGATCGGCCGGGCCTATCTTGGTCGGGTGGATCTGGCGGCGGGCTGGCAAGAGAGCACTCTGACGGTGGCCCCGATTTCCCTTCAGAGCGATGCCCATCAGATCCTGTGCCCCGGCGTCACACTGATGTCTGCTGAACCGCTGCTCGAGAGTGTGTGGCCGGCTGCCCGAGCCGATAGCGGTGTCTCGGCGGCCGCGCCGCTGGCGCAGGCGCCCTGGGAAGGGCGTATCAGAATCGACCGGCTGGACTGGGCTGAGTGGGCTCCGGTTCTAGGACTCCAAGGTGCGGATCCTGCCTCGGATCAGGCCATCAGTGTCACGCGAAACATCGGCGGGCGTCCGGTGACCATCCGAGTGGAAACAGCGGGCGAGGCGACGACCACACCCGCGGGTGCGGGCGGTTTTGGTGGTGAGTTCCGGGGCGAGCTCGTCCTGGCCGGCCGGCCCGGTGCCCCTTCGGTGACGCTTGCCGGGGAGGTCGCCGACGTCATCGTGGCAGGCGTGCCCACCGGGTCTCTCGAACTCGACCTTTCCTATGCCGACTCGACCTTCGTCGTGCGCAAGTGCACGCTTACCGGGGAATCCTCCCAGAGCTGGATCAAGGGGCGGTATCCGTACCATCTTCAGCTCCTGCCGCCGCGGGCACAGCGGCGAGCGGCACCGGTGGAGATGTCGGGCCTGTTCGAGAATCTGGATGTGAGGTTGCTCTCCGGATTCACCCGCCACGCACCCGATGCACACGGCCGCTTGAGCGGGGCGGTTACCATCGGCGGCCTCGGCACGGCTCCGCGTGTCACCGGCAGCATGTTGCTTCGTGA
>CAZZIF010000255.1:0-6020 GCA_964654025.1 uncultured bacterium | reverse complement strand
GATCACTGTGCACTGCGTTCATTGAGCAATGCGCTCATCGGAAGTGTAGGTTCGTTTGGGACCGGCGACACCCACCGACGGAGGCCGTCACGGTCTCGACTACCGAGATCGCGCAGCGAATCACCTCAAGATCGGTAGACTCTGGTAGGCGATGTGTGCGAAGTAGAGCAGCAGTAGCAGCGCGCCTTCCCACCGTACCACCTGGCGTTGATTCGTGAGGATCATCGGCCACAAGAGGAGCGTGAGAAAGAGCATCATCAGCAGGCTCGACCCGGTGCCCGCGGGGATGGGTACCGGTTGGATCAGACTGCTGATGCCCAAGACGAAGAGGAGGTTGAAGAGATTCGAGCCGACCACGTTGCCTACGGCCATGTTCACTTCACCATGTCGTACGGCGGTCAGCGCCGTGACCAGCTCAGGCAAGCTCGTACCGATGGCGACGATCGTCAGGCCGATCAAGGCTTCGCTGACGCCGAAGAGCCGGGCCAGATCCACTGCGCCGTCCACCGTCAGCTTGCCGCCGGCGGTCAGCAACACGAATCCTAGCAGTGTCAGGCCGGCCGCTTTCCAGATGGGGGGTAGCGCACCAGCGGAGGGCACACCGTCCGCTGTGTCGCCTGGTGCGGCGCCGGGCGCAATGTCTCCTGCACCAGCTCGTTCACCGTTCGGGCCGGCTTCCAGTGCCGCATCAGCACGCTTGCCCCTCACGACTTCCATCACCGTGTAGTACAGAAAGGCCGAGAAGAGCAGCAGCAGGACCACCGCGTCGCCTCGGGAGAAATAATCCGCCGCCGCTGCGGACATGAAACGATCGAACCCCAGCGCCGCGGCCGCAACCGAGACCATTGCCAGCATGGGGATCTCTCGCCGGATGACGATCGACGCAATGGCGAGCGGCCGTACCAGGGCGGCCGCGCCCAGGATCAGGCCGATATTGGCGATGTTGCTGCCGATGATGTTTCCATAGCACAGCTCGCCCTGCCCCTGAAGGCTGGCCGTCAGGTTGACCGCCAGCTCGGGAACGCTCGTGCCGAAGGCAACGACCAGCAGCCCCACCACCAGCCGCGAGACACCGAAGCGGCGGCATATGCCGATGGCCCCGCGAACCACCGACTCCCCGCCCAGTACCAGGGCGGCGAGGCCGGCAACAATCAGCAAGCTTGGTATGAGCATTCCATCTCCAGGCGGCAGCGCGGGCGTTGTCGCACTGCGATCCTATGCCGGACCGGGGACGCGATGTTTCGAACACGGGCGCAGCCTAGCATCACCGAGCGACCCGATCCAGGTATGGCTCCGTCGCTTGCCAGGCGAGAAACCCCAACGCTGGTCGCGGTGAGCCGACACGTTTTGAGGTTGACTGCGCTGCGCGTCGCCCTCTAGCGTGCGTCTGTGCACCGACCCGTTAGACTCCTTGTGATGTGCGGACTGTAAGGAGGTGTTCTCGTGCTCACTCTTTCCACTTCCGTCCGGCCCACGGACCTGCATGGACTTCGTGCTGTCTCCTGCGCAGGTGTGATCAGCGGCATCTGTCTGACCGGCGCCCTGGTTCTATGCACCGTAGCCGCGCGTGCCGATGCGCCTCCGGCTCCGGCGACGGAGTATCAAGCTCCGGCCGTCTTCGAGCGCGTCGAGGAGCTGCGTCTGGACAACGGCATGCTCTTCCTTCTGTTGCCTCGCCATGACGTGCCCACGATCTCGGGACGTATTCGCGTACGCGCCGGCAATGTGGATTGCCCCAAGGGCGCCTCGGGTGTCGCCCACATGTTCGAACACATGGCCTTCAAGGGCACCGACCGGATCGGAGCCATCGACGCCGCCCTCGAACGTCTTGTCGAAGACAGCATCAAGGTCGTTGGGTGGGCCCTCGCCGAAGAGATGGTGCGGCAGGACCGCGCCGACACAGCCCGCGTACACCAGCTGCGAGAAGAACTGAACCGGCTGAATGAGCGGCAGGCCGAGGTTACGGAGCCCGATGCCTTCGTACGCCTTTACGACCGCTTGTCATACTACTTCAACGCCTGGACCTCGCGAGACTTCACCGAGTACGAGACCGACGTCCCGAGCAACGCTCTCGAGGTGTGGATGCTGATGGAGAGCGAGCGCCTTCAGCATCCCTCTTTCCGGGGATTCTATCCCGAGCGTGATGTCGTGCGCGAAGAGGAGAAGGAAGGGCTCGACGATCCCTATAGCGTCGCCTGGGATTTGCTCTTCGCGACAGCCTACCTTGCACACCCCTACCGCTTGCCGATCATCGGTTATGGCAGCGACATCGCCACCTTGACCCAGCAGGCGGCCGAGGCGTTCTACGAAACCTACTATGTGCCGGGCAATATGGTGGCCACTCTCGTGGGCGACTTCGATCCTGATGAGGCGCGGCGCCTGGCCCAGGCTTACTTCGGCGACATCCCCGCCCGACCCGTGCCGCCCGAGATTCGCACCGTCGAACCGCCGCAGACAGGGATGCGGCGCGCCGTTCTGCGTCAGGGCACCGAGAGCGAGCTGTTCCTGGCGTTTCACGGCTACGCGCCGACCGATCGGCGTTCGCTGGTGCTCTCCCTGCTGGCCGACGTCTTGAGTCGGGACATCACGAGCCGTCTCGACCAACGCCTGGACATCCAGGAGCACGCGGCCCGTCAGGTGTGGGCTTCCGCCTCTCTGGGAAATCGCTATCCCGGGTTGCTCGTCCTTCACGCCGCTCCCCTGGAGGGATTCACCAACGAGCAGATCGAGCAGATGATCTGGGAGGAACTCGAGCGGGTGGTCACCGAGCCGGTCAGTCACGAACGGCTCGAGGAGATCAAAGCTTCGCGGCGAAAGCGCTTCTACCGATCTCTGGCCACCAATGCCCAGCTAGCCGAGACCTTGACTGAAGCGCAGATGGTCTACGGGCACTGGCGCAGCTACCTGGATGCCCGCCTCGAGATCGACACGATCACGGTCGAAGAGATCACGGCCATGGCCCGCGACCTCTTCCAGCGCGACAAGGCCACGGTAATCCAGGTCGAGCCATCCGAGGCGGCGGCCAACGAGGCGGCAGCCACCGAGGCGGCGGCCACCGCGAAGGGAGGTGCGCAATGATCGGCGCCATGCACCCGGTTCTCAGAGTTTCCTTGGGCTTCGCCACCGCGATCCTCTCCGCTGCCATCCTGGGCGCGTGGCCGGCAACAGGGGCCGCGCAGGACCAAACCCCACGCCATCCCGACGAACTCACGCTGCCCCCCATCGAGTTCACGCCGCTCGAAGCCCAAACCGCACAGCTTCCGTGCGGCATTCCAGTGATTCTTCATCCCAATCACGATTTGCCCATCCTGGATCTCACCATTCAGTTCCGCATGGGGTCGCGGTACTTGCCGGCCGAGGAGCATACCGCCTGTGGTCTCCTCGGTAGCATGTGGCGAAGTGGCGGTACGCAGCAACTCTCGCCAGATGAACTCGATGCCGTGCTCACCGGCCTGGACGTATCCATCCACACCTTCGTCGGCCACCGTAGCGGTGGAGTCAACGTGAGTCTTGCTACCGAGGACCTGCGGCAAGCACTGCCCTTGTGGCGGGATGTGGTCGTCGCGCCCGGCTTCGACGAGGATCGTCTCGCGCGCGCCAAGGCCAATCGACTCAAGCGACTCCAAGACATCAACAACGATCCCGGCGCCATCGCCGAGCAGCGCTTCTTCCGCTTGCTGATGGGCTCCGAGTACCCCACCTCACGATTCGAGACCCGAGACGACATTGAAGCGGTGGGTGCCACTCACTTTAACGCGTTGCACCAGCGATTCGTAAGGCCGGAGAATGCTCTCATCGGCGTAAGCGGTGACTTCGATCCCGACGACATGCTCGCCCTGCTCGAGCAGCTCTTCGCTGACTGGCCGGCAAGGGGCTCCTTCATCGAGCCGGTGGCGGAACCCTGGATTCCCGCATCACAACCCGGGGTGTACTTGCTCCGTGGTGACTACGCACAGAGCCAGGTTCGCATCGGACGGATCATCCCGGATCTGACCGATCGATCCCCCGATTACCCGGCCGCCCTCATCCTGAGCTTCGGCCTCGGCTATGAGCGTGTCTTCTACCGGGTTCGCAACGAGGGCCTTTCCTACGGCGCCGCGGTGATGCTGCGCACCGCCGAGGAGCGCAGCACCCTCCGTGGATTCGGTTCTTGCCGCGGGGACGCCACCCTCCCGTTGATTCGCGCCATGCTCGAGGAAACTGAGCGCAGTGCCGTCGATCCAATCGCCGGTTCGGACCTGGAGGCGGCGCGGGTGTTTCGGATCGGTGGGGAGGTTCGGGCCAACGAAACGGCGGCCTCAATCGTTCGGCAGAAGGTGAGTGATCGCATGAAGGACCGGCCCGACGACTTCCGTGCCAACCTGCTGGCAGGCCTCAAGAGCACGACCGAGGAGGACATGCTACGACTGGCGCAGGACTACGTCGTGCGAGATGATACCTGGGTCTTACTGGTGCTCGGCGATCCCGAGGAGTTTGATGCGCCACTGGACAGTCTGGGACTAGGGCCGGTGCAGGAACTCGATCGCGTCGTGTTCGGCGAGTTAGCTGGGATCTACATGCGATATCCGTTCCGTAGCCTCACTCACGCTCCCGAGACAGACCGCCTTGCCTCGTTGTAGACAGAGACGGTCTGGTCGACCATGGCATCGGCGCCGAATCTCGTGATCGCCGCCTCGCGCGCACTGCGAGCCAGGTCCTGGGCACGATCCGAATCCTGAATCAGCGTCAACAGCGCTCCCGCCAGCTCCCTCGGATCATTCGGTCTGACAAGAAGAGCACTCTCCCCGTGCCTAACGACTTCGCTATTGCCGTCAACGGCCGTGGCGACGATTGGACACCCCGATGCCGCTGCTTCGATGAGGGTCAACGGCAGACCTTCCCAGAGGGAAGGGAGAACAAAGAGATCGAAGGCTTGTAAGACCTGGGGGATATCTGTCCGTTCCCCTGCAAAGGCGACCAGATCGCCGATCTGCTCGAACGACTGCTGGAGGAGCAGTGCGAGTTGGTGTCGCGGAAGGCGAAGCCGCGGGACGATGACGATGACGCGGGCGAGAGCGGGGTGCCAGTGGAGACGAAGGAGCCGAAGGAGGTGGGGAGCGACTCGCTGCAGACGCCGCATGATCCGGACGTAACCTACAGTGGACACAAAGGCAAGGGGTACGAGGTTCAGGTGACCGAGACGTGCCACGCGGAGAACGTGGTGGAGCCGATCACGCACGTGGAGCTGACCGAGTCGTGCAAGAGCGATACGGACGCGACGTTGGCGATGATCGAGGAGCTGCAGGTGCGGGGCCAGCAGCCGGCGGAGTTGAAGCGCCAACACGGTCTGGGCACGCTGCGGGTGCGCGGCCAGCCGAGGGTCGAGTTGGCGATGTACCTGAAGGCGTTGTCATGCTACGTCAAGCGAATGCTGCGCGTGTTGCTTGCGGAGATGACGCAGGCGGAGGTGGTAAGCGGGTAACGGCGTGGCGAAGAAGCGGATCGAGGCCCGCAAGCGCATGGGCGGTGCCCTGAATCGGCTCAGGTCCGGATGATGCACCGAGCGATGCTCGACCGGCCCGGCGGCGGCAATCACGCGACGTCGGCTCTTCGCATGCAAGTCCTGCTCTCAGGCAGCCATTTGTACGACGGAATCATCCATGATTCCCCCGCGCTGATGCCCGTCTTCATGCTCCATCCGCCGGAAGATACCATCGTTGACGGAGTTGGGTGAAGGTGCATTTGGCGGGAGCCGGCAACGTCGCCATGAAGGGGATCCCGTTTCTCCCCAACTGGCCTTTGGTTCAAAGCTTGGCCTCTGTAGCCTTTCTCCGTAGCCCTCTTGCCCCCGCTGGCCTGTTTCATGGGATACTTCGATGCCCTCTTCCTGTCGAAGAAGCGGCGGCCCCCGGCCTGGCGCCGCCGCTTATCGAAAACCATGACCAACGCATCGCGACATTGGCCCGCTCGCAGGCCCGCCTGCGGACGACAGCCAGAACCTACTGCGACACCTCCATCCGCCAAATGTCCCAATCGAACCC
>CAZZIF010000254.1:576-6058 GCA_964654025.1 uncultured bacterium | reverse complement strand
CAGCGAGTCTGGCCGATGTTCGCCGCTCGAGCGGGGGCCCCATGTGGTAGCCGGGGGCGCCTCCGCGTTGGCGACGACCTCCCCACGTCGGCGGCGCTCCCCCGAGTCGTCAGTCCCTCCCCGCGTCGCCCCCCACGTTGGCGGCGGCCTCCCCACGTTGGCGCCGCCCCCCCTCGTCGGCGGTTCCCCCATCGTAGTCGGCGGGATCTGGTCGCTGCGAAGACCCGAGATCTTTGGTATCATGCCGTCTTGAGCTAACCAAGCATCTCAAGGAGGACGCATGAATTCCCGTACCCGTCTTTCCGCGCCGATCTGCCTTGCCTTCTCGCTGCTCTTCGTTCTCGGCCTCACCGCACACCTCCCCGCCAGTGCTCAGACCGGCGGAGCACCACTGGACGGCGAACGTCTGGATGGAGACGCATTCGGTGGCAGTGCTTCGGGCAGTGCTTCGGATGGTGCTTTGGCTGGCCATACCCAGCACGACACCCACGCCACCCGCCCTGACACGACCTGGATCACGACCTACGATCACGACTTCTACAAC
This sequence comes from uncultured bacterium, assembly GCA_964654025.1. GTDB lineage: Bacteria > Eisenbacteria > RBG-16-71-46 > CAIMUX01 > WJJG01 > CAYQJL01. Next base: position 5,514 of record CAZZIF010000254.1, on the reverse strand, counting down.
TGGGCAACACCGCACGTGGAAACCTTCGAGTTCCCACCCGAGTGGATGCAGTGGAGCCAGATCCTGCTCGAGTACACGATCGGCTGCCCCACCGAGACGGGGGATTGCGATCCGTGGGATCGGCTCGGGCATCTGCGGGTGGTGGAGATCGACTCGACCGGCGCAGAGATCCACACCGAGATCGCGCGCGTGATCACCCCCTACGACATCACCGGCGGCAATCGGCCCGATAGCTGCACGTTCGTCCTGGATGTGACCGACTACGAATCGCTCCTGCACGACTCGGTCACGCTGAGCAACTACATCGAGAGCTGGATGGGCAACGAGTACGGTTGGGTGGTGACGATCCGCTTCGGCTTCATCCCCGGTACGAACGAACTCGAAGCCTTCCGGGTGGAGAACCTGTGGCAATACGGCCACTTGGTCTACGGCGATCCGGCGAATCCGATCGAGAGCTACCTCAATCCGCAGATCGTGGAGATTCCCAGCGAGGCGGTAGCGGTCAAGTTCCGCGCCATCACCACCGGCCACGGACAGGGCAATACCGACAATGCCGCCGAGTTCTCCTACAAGTGGCACGAGATCGTGACCAACGGTGTGCCCGATGGCCATTACCTCTGGCGCGACGACTGCCCGCAGAATACCTGCAGCCCGCAGGGCGGCACCTGGCCCTACAACCGGGCCGGTTGGTGCCCCGGCGACAAGGTCGACCCCTGGGACGTGGATGTGACCGGCTGGGTCACCCCTGGTGAGCCGGCCGAGTTCGACTACAACGTCGAGGAGTACGAAAACTACTGCCGCCCAAACAACCCCGACTGCATCCCCGGCGTCACCTGTGCCGACTGCAACTACAACTACACGGGACACACCGAGCCGCACTACACGATCCAAGGGCAGGTGATCTTCTACCGGCCGCGCTCGATGGCCAGTGTCCCCGAAGGCGATTTCCCCAGCGGCGGTGTCCGCGAAGCCGCCCAGCGTCAGTGGCTCGAACTGCATCAGAACCAGCCCAATCCGTTCCGCGGCGGCGATCGCGCGACGACGTTCCGATACTCGATCGCTTCGGCCGGCAACGTGACGGTGCGCATTCTGAGTCCGGAGGGCCGCTGTCTCCAGGAGGAGACCCGTCGGCACGACGCGGCCGGCACCTTCAGCTTCACATGGGACGGCACTGACGAAAGCGGGCGCCGCGTCCCGGCTGGCGCCTATTTCTACGAAGTGCAGGGCCCCGCGGACTCACACACACGCAAGATGCTGCTCCTCAGGTAGACAGGCACGGGGCGGTGGCCAGGCAGAGGACACTCGCCGAGCAGCAGGCACTCACCAGGCAGGTGGCACTCGCCAGGCAGGGGATGGTAGCGGGCATAGGGCGGTACACATTTTCTCTGGACAGAAGATGGAATGCATCTTTCGCAAAGGAGGCTCAATCATGATCACAGCACGCAACACCGCGATACCGATCTTCACCGTAGTCCTCGCGTTGGCGCTTCTCATTCCAACGGCCCTGGCCGATGCCAGTGAATCGACCAACACGGGTCAGGCGGCTCGCACGACTTGCGTTACCCCGCAGGTGGGCGAAGGTCTGGATGTCTCTTCCCCCGCGCCATCAAACGCGAGTAGCACCCGCACCGGCGCCCTACGTGAGGGCTGGCCCGTCAATCTACAGGCCCCCGGGTCGGGCTTCCCCTACACGCCCACGCTCTTCGATGCCGACGGCGACGGGGCCGACGAGATCTTCCTGACCGGCGGCCACACCTTCGGGCTGCGCGGGGACGGGACGTTCCTGCCAGGCTGGCCCACCGAAGAGCAGATCTACATGGGCTACGGCACCACCGCCAACAAGCCGGGGCCCTCGGTGGCCGATCTCGAGTCGGACGGCGATTTCGAGATCCTGTGGTCGGAGCGAGACTGGTACGCCGGTAGCGCTCACATGTGGTCGTTCAACGGCAAGGAGTTCGACGGCACCGACCTGCCGAACTTCCCACAGATCGCCCCGGACGACTACTCAAATGCCCTGGACGTGCCCTTCGTCCTCGGCGACGTGGACGGTGACGGAGATCTCGAGGCCTGGGGCCCTCACACCTTGGGCAACACCTTCGTCCACTACCGCCTGAGCGGCTTCGATCACACCGGGGCGCTTCAGTTCACGACCGACATCAACCCAAACGAGAACATCGTCTGCCTCTACTTCGGCGATGTCGAGGGCGACGGCGTCGAGGAGATGTTCGCCATCTCCGATCAGGACTACGTCTACCGCCTCTACCTCTTCGATCCTGACGGCGACGTGCGGCCCGGATACCCCATCACCCTCCTGACACTGACCAGCGGCTACGGCTCCTACAACCCGCCGATCCCGGTCGACCTCGACGACGATGGCGATCTGGAGTTCATCTTCGGCTCCTGGGGCAGCGGCGCTTCGTGGGCGCGATGCAAGCACCACGACGGCACCGACTACCCTGGCTTTCCGATCCAGGTGGCGACCAGCAGCCAGCTCTTCTATCTCGCCCTGGGCGATCTGACGGGCGACGGGGAGCCCGAACTCATTGCCACAGACAACCATTTGGGAGCCGATTACCGGATCCACGCCCTTGACCTCGCCACCGGCACGCCGCTCACGGGCTGGCCGTATGTCGTGACAGGTTGGCCTCATGGATATCCGGCCGTGGTCGATATTGATAATGATGGCTTCCAGGACGTGTGCGTGTCGACCGAGGGTGGTGAGCTGCATGCCATCGCACCCGACGGCACCTCTCATCCCGGCTACCCTCTGCTCATGACTGGGCCCTCCATCTCGGGCGTGGCGGCGGGGGACATCGACGGCGACGGTCTCTACGAGCTCGTGTCGGCGACTTGGAACGGCTGGGTCTACGCTTGGGATACCGCCGGTGCGGTGCTGCCGGGACGGGCGGACTGGCCGATGCGGGGCGTCGATGCCCGCAACACGGGCATCTTCCGCAAGTCGATGGATCCGGCGTCGGTGCCCGAGTGGGCCTACGGGAACCCGGGCGGACTCAGGATCCAGCCGAACCCGGCCTATGCCGGGGATCGGATCGAGATCACCGTACTGGCCGGAACCTTCGGAACCGCGGGGAGTTCCGCCGGGCTCACGGGGAGCGCGGGGAGCACAGGGGGCACAGGGAGCACAGGCATCGCAGGGACCTCAGGGAGCCTGGAGAGCCCGGGAAACGCGGGAACCCTTGAGATTCTGGATACGACCGGCCGCGTGCTCGAGCAGTGGAAGGCCGTGGACGGATCATCGGTCACCTGGGACGTGGACACCGGGTACGCATCGGGGGTCTATTGGGCGCGTCTGCGCAACGGGGAACAGATCCGGACGGGTCGGGTACTGCTCGTACGTTAGTGCAGTTCAAACATTTCGGTTTTGCGGCGCCTGGGCCGCTGGGCGCCGCAAACCAAAGACATACAAAGCGCAAAAATGGCTACAACTAACTGGGATCATAGTGCCTGGCATGAATACATCACGACGCAAAGCTGATCTACATGTCCACTCCAGCGAGTCTCACGATGTGCCCGAATTCCCGCGCTATGCGCCGCGGAAGCTCTTCGAGTACGCTCTCGGGCATCCTCGTCTGGACCGGCGGATGGACTTCTTCGCCCTGACCGACCACGAGACCATGTCCGGCTACGAGAAGCTCATGCGCGAGCTCCCCGAAGCCGACCGTGCGCTGGTCATCCCAGGTGTGGAGCACGCGCTTCTGGACCCGGCCATCGGGTTCACGATTCACGTGAACCTCTACGGGCTCCACCCGGATCAGTACGCTCGGGTAGGTGAGCGCATCCGCACGCTCGAGGAGCTGGCCGACTTCTGCCGGCTCGAGGGCATCCGTATGCTCTACAACCACCCGACCTGGTGGGAGCAGGCCGAGATCCGCGCCGGACAGGTCGAACTGGCCAAGGTGCGCGATGCGATCGAGTACTTCGACGTCATGGAACTCAATGCCGGCCGAACCCGTCTCATGAACGAGATCAGCGAGAACATCGCGCTGGCCAACGGCAAGCATCTGATCGCGAACTCCGACACGCACACCGGCGATGTGGGCCGGGCCTATACCGAAGCCGCGGGCGAGACGCCGGCCGAGTTCCTGGACAATCTGTGGAGCGGTCGCTGCGAGCCGCATCCTTACCACATGACCAGCCAATCGATCTTGGGCATGGTGCATGCAGCCATCGATGAACTCTTCAGCCACCAGCAGGGCATCTACATCAAGCCCTCAGCGATGGACTCCGGGCATCCTCGGATCGAGAGCCTCGCCCGGAGACTGCTCTCCTCTCAGCACGTCATGGGCCATCGGCCCTTCCGTGCCCCACTCCGGCTTCTGATGCGGCAGGTTGCGCGCCTGGGCGTCTGGCGCTTCCTGGAACACGAGCGCGCTTTGGAACGTAGCCTGCGTTCCTCGGACCTGTTCATGTTCGAGGACGCGCCGGTCGACCCGAGTATGCCGGCTTCGGTTGGATAGATGCCGGTGCCCATTCTGTACGTGATCTTCGAAGCAAGCACAGCCTGGCAATAGCAAAGGCTGTCCGCCAGAGACTCCTGTTCCAGCCAGATACGTGCCGACCATCAGCTGGTCCTCACACTGTCCCCGCTACCCCATGGTACCCCATGGTAGGCCATGGTACGCATGACCCATGGTACGCCATGGTACGCCATGGCCTGCCGCATTCCGGCAACGCTCCCCGGCCAACCACGGCCTGGGGGTGCGCGAAGCTTCTGTTCTCCTGCGCGAACATCTGTGAGATGCTATGGTTTGCTCGCATCCGGGCGGGGAGATCCTGGTGAGACCGATTCGCGGCATTCCTGCCAAGCGGGGGCGCTTTCCCGGCTCCGATCGCTCTTCTCCTCCACCCACCTCACCCCACGGCGACCATCCGCTACACCCTGGACAAACCGGTCGTCAGCCACCCGGTGGTCTTTTA
>CAZZIF010000254.1:0-566 GCA_964654025.1 uncultured bacterium | reverse complement strand
CGCCGGCCAGATGCAACATCGAAGACCTACCACCAGCCCATTCACCTATCCCAAACAACCGCGGTCCGGGCGCAGTTCGCTTGGGCGGATTCCTTGCTCGGTCCAGTCATCACGCACACCTACATTGTCGCTGACCCGAGCGAGCTTCCCATCCTGTCATTGGTCACCGATCCGAGGAATCTATGGGACGAAGAATCCGGGATCCTGGCGATGGGACCCAACGCTAGTCCTGACTACCCCCACTACGGCGCCAACTTCTGGAACCGCTGGGAACGACCGGCTCAAATCGCTGGTAATCCGCTGCGGGGGCAACGATTGGTGGCGGACCCTGCTGCGAAGTCCTTTGCTTCACCTGATCGCCAGACATGCTGACCTGGATCGGCAAGGCTATCGCCCAGCACGCGTTTATCTGAACGGGGAGTACTGGGGTCTTTGCAATCTGCGGGAACGCCCCGACTCACGCTACATCGACGCCAATCGTTCGCTGGCCGGTATTGGTCTCGCTATGCTCGAGTCAGGAAACGGAGCCATCGCGGGGAGTACCGCGCACTTTGATCGGCTGATGG
>CAZZIF010000253.1:0-6080 GCA_964654025.1 uncultured bacterium | reverse complement strand
TCCTACCATGCCTCGAAGGCCGGATTCTCAAACTACCTCGAGGGGCTGGCCCGCGCGCTGAGGCCCAAAGGCGTGAGCGTGACCAACGTACGGTTCGGCTTTGTCGATACCAAGATGGCGAAGGGCGACGTGAAGCCGTTCATGATGAGCGTCGCGAAGGCGGTTACGCATCTGGAAACGTGCATCCGGAAGAAACCGGTGCGGTATACGGCGCCCAGGATCGTGGTCCCGCTCGTCAAGCTCCGCAAGGTCATGATGCGCATCGGGGCATGATTCGTTTGCCGACCTTGCGGCCGGCTTCGGGGAATCGCAATGGCGCCACTGCGTGCTCAATCACGATCAAATCAATCTCTGGGATCTATAGAGGGAGAACGGAAAGAGAGAGATGAACGAGTTCTTCGCCAAGCTGGAAGAGATCCATCGCAAGCCTGAACTGTTTGAATCCTATACCGCGGCAGACCTGTGGACCGATGAGCACATCGCCAAGCGGATGCTCACCTATCACCTGGATCCTGGGATCGATGTCTCGTCCCGCCGCGAGGCGTTCATCGAGCGGTCCGTCGCATGGATCGTCTCGCGCTTCGGCGTGGGGCGGCATACCCGCATCGCGGATTTTGGCTGTGGCCCTGGTCTCTACACGAGACGTCTGGCAGAGCGCGGGGCGATCGTCACCGGCATCGACTTCTCGAGTAACTCGATCGAGCACGCTCGAGGCGTTGCCGAGCGGGCCGGGTTACCGATCGAATACATCGTCCAGAACTACTTGGAGTTCGAGACCCCGGCGCGTTTTGACCTCATCCTCATGATCATGTGCGACTTCTGCGTGCTCGGTCCGGCTCAGCGCAGAGGGCTGCTTCGAAGGTTCCGCTCCTTATTGGACCGCGGCGGGGCGGTTCTTCTCGATGTCTACTCCCTGAACGCCTTCCGGGAACGCAGAGAAGCGAACTCGTGCGAGGCGAACCTGATGGACGGCTTCTGGTCCGCGCAGCCGTACTACGGATTCCTGAATACGTTCAGGTATGCCGAGGCCAAGGTGGTGCTGGACAAGTACACGATCGTGGAGGCAGCGCGAACACGGACGATCTACAGTTGGCTCCAGTACTTTACTCCAGAAACCTTGTGGCGCGAGTTCGAGGACGCCGGGTTCGTCGAGAAGGAGTTCTACGCCGACGTAGCCGGTGCACCCTTCGATGCCAAGACGGCCGAGTTCGCCATCGTCGCGCAGAGAGGGTAGCAACATAAAGAGATGACGTGTCACGACCGTTTCCTGAGCGCGACTGGAAGCTCATGCGGTCCCTGCATGATGAACCCCTGAGAGAGATCTGTATACGTATCAACCGGCAGAGAAATCAAGGTGAGCGAAATCGTGGCGCTCGCGTGGGGGCGCGTTTGTCGCGCCCCCGCCCGACGGACGGCCGCGAGAGGGGCTGCACGGACCGTTGGCGTGCCAGACCCCAAGCGGGTCTCGGACCGCGATCAGCGGATCACGGCAACTCGCCGCGTCTGCTCTCTCCCGAGGGCTGAGAGGCGGTAGAAATAGACGCCGCTACCGAGGTGGCGACCATTCCCCGCGCGAGCGTCCCAGGTCAGCTCGTGGGAGCCGGCCGGTATGTGGCTGTCCAGAAGCGTGCGCACGAGACGGCCGCTGACATCGAGCACATCCAGGCGCACGTGAGCGGCGGTTCCCAGCGTGTATGCGAGGCGTGTTTGAGATCCCACGACACCGGGGGCCACGAACTGCAGCGGCGTCGCGTGGGGATCCGGTCCGGCCACGGAGGAGGGGTCGGGCCGGTCGACCGTGAGCACCGCGATGCCGCGGCTCGCGCAGGCCAGCCAGATCTCGTAGCCGCCAGGCACCTCGCGGACCTCGGCATCATAGATCTGCTCATGGGGGAGGCCGTCGGCCCGGGTGATCGTGCCGAACTCGTTGCCGTCGAACCAGACCAATGAGCCTTCCACCCCGCTGCTCCCGAAGTTGGTGAGCCAGATCAAGCCGTCCGGGGAGACGACCAGGGGCCAGACCTGCTCGCCGGGGAGATCCGAATTGCTGGGGTGGAACCAGTCATGGGTGTCGCCCTGTGCATCGAGGCGGAAGAGCCCATCGGTGCTTCCCAACCAGGCGATGCCGCCGGGCGCGGCCGCCACCGTGGTGAGCACGTCGTTCGTGGGATTGAGCTCAGGCAAGTCCACGTTCTCCCGCGAGTAGAGGTAGGTGCCATCGGTGCGCACGACCTCCAGGTTGGCGCAGGCCCAGACGGTGCCCGGCCGATCCGGATCCTGCACCACATTGGATCCCCACCCGGCGATCGGAACCGACTGAAACCCGCTGCCATCGTGATAGCGCAGGCTGAAGTAGTTCCCCATGGTCCACAGGCGCCCTTGCGAGTCCTCCACCAGGCCGTCGGAAGTCGATCCGGTTTCCAGGGTGAGGTAGCCGGCGCCGTCCCACTCGCGGATGCCGTTGTTCGTGGGGTTCAGGGCCACGCGGCCGGTCGACGGGCGGTAGGCGATGGCGTCGGCATTGTCGCACGGGAAGGGCCAGTCCTCGCCGAGCCCGTAGGTGAGGACATTGTGGTTGTGCCAGCGCTGGCCGTCGAAGACGCCGATCCCCCCGGTGCCGGGACCCGCGTTGCCCGTCACCCACACGTCACCATTGGGGGCCAGGCTGATGTCGCGCACGAAGTTGTCGATCTGCCCGGTGTTCGTGATCCGGTAGCGCTGCCAGACGCCGGTCTCCGCGTCCCGCCGGGCGCACCCGCCATTGCCCGAGACCCAAACGTTGCCCTCGGAGTCCATGTCGATTGCGTAGGTGAACGATCCCGGCCGCCAGCTTCCGAGGTTGGACCACCCGTTGCCGTCGAAGTGCCAGGCTTCGCTGTCCCCGCCGATCAGAAGCGCCTGACCGTCACCGAAGGCTCGGAAGGCGCTGAACGCGATGAAGGTGAACGGGGGCTGGGGCGGTGTCACCCACGTGCCATCGGGTTGCCGGTAGTCCAACGAGTAGCCTTGCCCAGGCTGGACGTAGCGCAGCATCCAGCAGTTGCCGGCCTCGTCGCAGGCGTCGTCGTGCGGGATGCCCTGGATGTCACCCGGATTGCCGGTTGGCAGAACGGTGAAGAGTTCCGTATCGCTGTCGTAGCGCGCGATGCCGAAGTCATCTTCGACCCAGACCGTGTAGCCGCCGCCTGGCTTGGGCTGGACCGCGGCGCTGGTCGTCACCGTCCACCCTGGCCATCCATTCTGACTGGAACCATAACCCCACACCTGCCAGGTGTCGGTGCTCGGCACATAGCGAGCCACGCCGCCATTGTTGGGCCCCAGTGACAGGACGGCGAACCAGACCGATCCGTCGGGCGCGATGCTCACATCCATGGTGCGCCCGCCGGGGATCGGGGAGTTGGCGCTGTCGTAGCGCACCAGCGATGCGGGGCCCACGGCGGGATCGACGTAGAGCGCTCCGCGCCAGGTGCCCATCCAGAGGCCCCCGTCCGCGTCGGGGGCGATGTCGCTGATTCGGGAGGATCCCGTGTTTTGCGAGCTACCGATCACCGGGTAGTCGACGTTCGAGTAGTTGACCCAACGGTTCTCCTCCTCGAGGAACACGGAGAATCCGCCTTCTTCGAAGATGGGGTCGTAGCCACCGATGTAGGGCCGATCGTCGGGCGCGATCCATAGGGCGTCGCTGTAGTCGCCCATGACCCCCGTGTTGCCGGGGCGGTAGTAACGCCAGGAGTAATCCTCGGGCGGCTGCGCGAGGGCGCACGTCCCCACCAGGGTGAGCAGCAGACTGAACGGCAGACTGAACAGCATCGTGGCGACGAACCATCTAGCGCGGTGAATCATGGAACCCTCCTCCTCTATGAGCCGACGCGGCAATCGCTCTTCAGCTCCTCACGTTCTGAACCTTCTCTGTCGGTAGGCCCCGCGAGGCCCCGGGCGGGCCCCGGTGGCCACCGAGGCCCCGGGCCGGTATCCAAGGATCGTCACTTCAGGACGAACCGGTTTGAGAATCCTAGGCGTGATGGGGCGGGCTGTCTGTGACGAGGATCACACGAGGATCACACGAGGTTCACGTGCGCAGGCCGAATCTACGACCCCTCCATCATTGGTCCGGCCAGATCACGCAGAATCTCTGGATTCCGTAGGCGCATCCGGCCGCGCGAGAGAGCGACGCAGCCCTGTTGCTCGAGCGAGGCCAGCATGCGGCTGATGGTCTCCCTGGCCGTTCCCATCTGGTCGGCGAGTTCCTGGTGGGTGACCTCGAGTTCCTCCACGGTGCCGCCGGCGAAGAGTCGCAGCAGGTAGGTCGCCAGGCGATGGTCGAGGCGGTGGAAGGCGACTTCTTCGAGCAGCTGGAGCAGATCGCCGATCCGTCCGCCAAAGAACTCGAAGATGAACACCCGGAAGGTGGGGCACTCCGAGACCATGGTTTCAAAGAGGCGGGCTGGGACGCTCACGCCGACGAGGTTTCCTTCAACGATCCCGCGTGCGCTGATCGGTGACCGGCCCAGCAGGCAGCTCACCGAGAGGATGCAGATCTCGCCTGGCGAAACCCGGTAGAGCATGATCTCGCGGCCCTGAGGGGAGGAGCGGACCACGCGCACCGATCCTTGCGTGAGCAGAACCAATCCGGTGCACGGAGAATCTTCGTCGAAGGCGATGGTCCCGGCGGGAAGATGAACCTGCCCGCCCTGCACGCGCAGGTCGCCGGCCAGGCTGGGGGGTAGCCGCCTGAAGACCGGATAGTGACGGACCAGGTCGGTCCACCAAGGTGAGGTGTCAGGTGACCCGCTCGGTGTTAAACTGCCTTGCATGTGACGCTCCTCGCACGCGATGGCGCGATTGCGTTGCATGTGGTTGAGGCTTTGCGTCTTGTCAGTACTTGGCAATACTCACCGAGCACGGCCCGCTCGCCCGGAATTCAGGGGAAGGTATGACTCCAGCAGTTGCCGTTCTCCGTACGGCGCACAAGGCGCTGTCCTCGAACGGAACGCGGTCTAGCGTTCACCCTGTCGGCGGCGGAAGGGAGACTTGGAGTGGCGCTGCGGCTTCTCCGCGGCGGATTCGGATCCCGCGAATCTATCCGTGCGCGCACCCTCGCCGAGGATCTCGATCGAGCCTGCCTCCACCAGGCGTTTCACGCCCGCATGTTCGATGGCCTTGGCCTCGACCTGGGCGATCTTGCCAGGCCCAAGGTGCAGAACTTTGCCGCCCGGCAGGGAGATCCGGAGCGGCCTGGTTGTCGTGTTGCGTATCGCTGACATTGACTGAGACCTCCACGAAGGCCCGCAATCTACCACGAAACTGCGTCAGGCGCCAGGGCTTTGGCGTAGGGCGGCTCGATGCACCAAGGGATCGTCACCTTGGCCTCACGTCTTCATGAGCGTATGGAAATAGCCGGGCAGCTTCGCGGCAAAGGTCATCGGCTGCTTGGAGTGGGGATGCAGGATAGAAAGGGAGGCTGCATGGAGCGCGAGCCGCTTGACCCCCCGTTCCTTCACCCCATACTTCTTGTCCCCCACGACGGGGCATCCCCTGTCCGCCAGATGAACGCGGATCTGGTTCTTCCTGCCGGTCAGCAGATCGATTTCAAGCAGGCTATGTGCCGGTGACTCCTTGAGCACCTTGTAGCCCGTCTTGGCGAGTTTTCCCCGCTCGGGATCATGGACGGAATACACCCTGTAGGCACGGTTCTCCGCAAGATAGGAGGCAATGACACCGTGGCTCTCCGGCAAGTGTCCATTCACAACAGCGATGTAGATCTTCTGGAATCCTTGCCACGCTTCTTGGAGATAGAGCTTGGCCTGGCGCGTCTTGGCAAACACGAGGGTACCGGAGGTGTCTCTGTCCAGGCGATGTACGACGAACACCCGGCGATCCGACTTCAGATTGCCTCGCTTGACGTAGTTCATCAGAAGGTGGAAGGCAGTGTTCTCTCTGACCTTGTTGGTGCTCACGGTCAGCAGGCCGCTCGATTTGTCTACGACAATGATGTCGCGATCCTCATAGCAAATCGTAAGCCCCCGCGGATGAAACCGCTTCGGGGAAGACTTGAAGCTGTCGCGGCTGTCGTGCGCCAT
>CAZZIF010000252.1:0-6111 GCA_964654025.1 uncultured bacterium | reverse complement strand
CGCAGAAGCTGCCGGGTGATCCGCGCGCGGGCCAGGTCGACCGAGTGATCCCAGGTCGTGCTGCGCTGGCGGCGCAAGTCCCGCAAGCTGGGATAGAGATACCGCAAGCCACCGTGGTCGGAAGGACGATAGAAGAGCCCGGGGGCCACCGTCTCGGGAGACGCCTCCAGGAGTGAGTCGACCCGGGCATCGACGATGACCGCGATCGAGTCTGAGGAATCGAAGTAGAGCGGGCGCGTACCGAGAACCTCCCGCAGGTAGCGGCGGGATTGGAAGGTTCGCAGGAGCCGGCCCAAGAGAGGCTCATGGAGCGGATGCTCGGCCGGAGCAAACCGAAAGGGCCGGATACGGCTCGTGTCGGCGCGGAACGCGTTCCAGCGTTCGATGAAGCCGTAGGGATCCCTTATGATGGGGGCGCCGAGGACGTCGAACTCAGAATCATCCTCCTCGTTCGTGGACGGGGTCTCTTCCGCGGAGGTCCCGGCGCTCGTGGACGGGGTCTCTTCCGCGGAGGTCCCGGCGCTCGTGGACGGGGTCTGATCCGGGGAAGGCAACGCGTCAGGCACGGACGAGGAGTCGGCCAGAAGCAGCGAGTCGGCCACTAGGAGGGAGTCGGTCGCCAGCGGGGAGTCGGTAGCGAGCAGCGAGTCCGCCACCAGCACGGAGTCGGCAGCCAGCAGGGAGTCGGTAGCGAGCAGCGAATCCGCCACCAGCACGGAGTCGGCGGCCAGCAGGGAGTCGGTAGCGAGCAGCGAATCCGCCACCAGCACGGAGTCAGCCTCCGGCTCAACAGTTTCCCCAACGGCGCGAGCCAGAAGGGGCACTTCTGTGATCGTCCCGCAGAGCAAGGTCATGCCGGCTATGAATAGACAGACTCCCGTGACACGGGTCTTCATCCGTGCTCCAACCCCGCTCCGTGCTCGGTACTTAGGACATCAAGGTCGACCCCAGTGGCTCCTCCTGTTTATACTCGCCCACCGGCGTCGGGTTCTCTCCAATCCCACCCGGGAATGGCATTCGGGGAACATGGCTAAATTGCGCCGTGTATATGAGATCGGATCGGCCGCACACTATCCAAATCTGGGAGTCCGGTCAACTGAGGATGGCAGTCCATGGGGCTACTGGAACGACACATTCTGCGGGGACTCGCCCGCCCGTTCTTGATGGGCGTCTTCGTGGTCACTTTCCTCCTGAGCATGGACTTGCTCTTCGACTACCTGGACCTGTTCCTGGGCAAGGGCATCGACCTATGGACGGTGCTCCAGCTCTTCTTCCTCGGTTTGGGCTGGATGCTGGCCCTCTCGATCCCCTGTGGCGTGCTGGTCGGCGTTCTCATGAATTACGGACGGATGGCCCAGGACAACGAGATCGTGGCCATCAAAGCATCCGGCATCAGCCCCGGGCGTGTGGTGCGTCCCGCGCTGTACGCCAGCGTGGTCGTCGCTGCCGGGCTCGTGTTCTTCCACAACAACGTGCTTCCGGACATGAACCACGCCTTTGCCAATCTCATGCTGAGCGTCAATCAAGCACGCCCCACGGTCGAGATCCGGGAGGGCGTCACGATCGACGACTTCCAGGGCTACAAGCTCTTCATCGGCAACCTCGACGACAGGACCAGTCGCATGAACGACGTTCTCATTCAAGATGCCAGCCGCCCCCATCAGCCCAATCGCACGATCCGGGCCAAGCGGGGCCATCTGGTCTTCGACGCGACCCGGGGGGTACTGAATCTGCACCTCGAGGATGGGGAGATTCACGAGATCGGGGAGACCGGTCCGGCCGTCTACCGTAGACTGGATTTCGATCACCAGACGCTCTCGATTCAGGGGGTGGCGCAAGCTATCGAGAAGAGTCGGAGACGGTCACGCGGCCAGCGCGAGATGAAGATCGGGATGATGCGCGAGAAGGTGGCCGAGCTTACGACCGAGTATGACCGCCACCAGAGCCAGAGCCGGGAAGCGTTGGAAGAGATGGGCCTCGAATCGCTGGATCAACTGCCGGGCCAAACGCCGGATCCCTCCTGGCACACCCGACTGGCCCGGGCGGTCGGTCTGCAAGAAGAGCCTCCCCCGGCTCCACCCGACAGCTTCTGGACCGCCGAGCGCCGGCGTCTGGCCGACAGGGCCATGAGCGCCTCCCTGCGGGCCGCCTCGGCCGGCAAGAAGATCAACCAGTACGGTGTCGAGATTCACAAGAAGTTCTCGATTCCCTTCGCCGCGATCGTCTTCACCCTGGTCGGCGCTCCGCTCGGGGTACGGGCCCGCAGGGGTGGGCTCACGGCCGGGTTCTTGAGCGTGGGATTCTTCGTTTTCTACTACCTCTGTCTGATTGGAGGTGAACAGCTTGCCGATCGGGCCTATCTTCCCCCCTGGCTCTCGATGTGGCTACCCAACATCGTGCTGGGCGCGATGGGGGTGTGGTTGATGATGCATATGGCCGAGGTGCCCATGAGGCGCCGCAGCGTCCGGCCGGCCGGAGGTCAGGACAGCGGTCAGGACAGAGGTTAGGACAGCGGTTAGGACAGAGGTCAGGACAGAGGTTAGGAATCCGATGCTGCGAATCATGGACCGGTACATCCTGCGGGAGTTTCTGCTCTACCTCCTGCTCGGTCTCTCCACCTTCGTCGGCATGTTCCTGGTCGTCGACCTCTTCGAGAAGATCGACACGTTCATCGACCACAAAGCCCGCGTCGTCCATGTCCTGACCTACTACGCCAACAGTCTGCCCCTGATCATCATCCAGACCCTGCCGGTGGCCATGCTGCTGGGCTCGATCCTCTCCCTGGGCCAGTTGCGCAAGTTCAACGAAATCACCGCCATGCAGTCTTCGGGTCTCTCGCCGCTGCGCATCACCCGGCCGCTCTTGATCGCCGCGCTGCTGATCACGGTGGGCGCCTACGTGGTCTCCGAGGAGTTCGTGCCGGACGCCTACCAGCGCCAGAAACACACGATGGATGTCCAGATCAAGAAGAAGCACCCGAAGGGGGCACGCTCGCAACGTGACATTTTCTACATGGGCCGCGGGGGGCGCGTCTACATCGCACGCGAGTTCCGCCCGGCGCGCGAATCCATGGCCGATCTCTCGATCCAGAGCTTCGCCTCGGTAGACGGCAAGCAGAGGACCACTTCGCGCGTCGATGCGGCCGCCGCCTACTGGCATGACGGCCACTGGCAGCTGCAGGACGGGTTCGCGCGCCGGTTTCTGCCCGACAGCCTCTCGGCCGCCGGCGAGGTGGGCGCCTCGTTCCGCCGCTACGGAGACACGCGCCTCGAGGAGCGCCCCGACGAGTTCGCCGAGATCGAGAGCGATCCTTTCAACATGAACCGGCGGCAGTTGAGCGAGTACATCGGCCGGATCCGCGACAGCGGCGCCCGCGTGACCCAGTACGTCACCGACTACCACCTGCGCGCCGCGTTCCCCCTATCGAACTTCATCATGGTCCTGCTAGGCAGCTGCCTGTCGCTGCGGATCATGCGGGGCACCTTGGCGCTGGGCTTCGGCCTCTCCATCTCACTGGGCTTCGCCTACTACGGCTTCCTGCGGGTGGGACAGGCGCTGGGGTACAACGGTGCGGTGCCGCCATTGCTGGCCGCCTGGCTGGGAAACCTGGTCTTCCTGGTGATCGGAGCACTGCTCTTCTGGCGGGCCAATCGTTGATGACCCGGGGCCGCGGCGCGCGGTCCCTACCGCCGCGCCTGCCTACCGCCGCGCTTGCCTGCCGCTCCGCTTGCCTACCGCCGCGCCTGCCTACCGCTCGGCGTCGGGCGGCACCACCTCGCTCAGCGAATTCGACCGCGACGCGGGCACCTCGGCCTCCTTGAGCATCGCTTCGGCCAGGTGCGTCGTGTAGTTGCCGCTCCGGAAGGCCCCGTTGCGAAGAACCTGGAGGTGGAAGGGAATGGTCGTCTCGATTCCCTCGACGATGAGTTCGCCAAGCGCGCGGCGCATGCGGGTCAGGGCTTCCTCGCGGGATGGGCCGCGCACGATCAGCTTCCCGATGAGCGAGTCGTAGTAGGGAGAAATGCGGTAGCCCGGATAGACATGGGTGTCCATACGTACGCCCAGCCCTCCGGGTGGGTAGAAGAACGCAACCTCTCCCGGGCAGGGACGGAAGTGCTTGCTCGGATCCTCGGCATTGATCCGGCACTCGATGGCGCACCCGGAGAGCGTGATCTCCTCCTGGCGCATCGGAAGCGGCTGGCCGTCGGCAAGCTCGATCTGCAGGCGGACCAGGTCGTACCCGGTGGCTTCCTCGGTGACCGGGTGTTCCACCTGCAACCGGGCGTTCATCTCCATGAAGTACATGTTCCCGTCGGCCGCGAGCAGGAACTCCATCGTGCCCAGACTCGAGTACCCCACCGCCTTCGCACCGGCCACCGCATGGGCGCCAAGACTACGCCGGGCCTCGTCGTCCAGGGCGGGGCTGGGCGATTCTTCGACCAGCTTCTGGTGGCGGCGCTGGACCGAGCAGTCGCGCTCGAAGAAGTGCACCACGTTGCCCTGGTGGTCGCCGGCCAGCTGCACCTCGATGTGCCGGGGGTCGACGATGAACTTCTCCAGGTACAGATCGCCGTTCCCGAAGGCCGCCGCCGCCTCCGCCGATGCCATGCGGAAGGCGGCTTCGACCTCTGTGGAACGGTGCACCAGGCGCATGCCCTTGCCCCCGCCCCCATCCCGGGCCTTCAAGAGGACCGGATAGCCCAGCTCGCCGGCCAAACGACGCGCCTCGGCCACCGTCTCGACAATGCCTTCGCTGCCCGGTGTGACCGGCACGCCGGCGGCGCGCATGACCGCCTTGGCCTGGGACTTGTCCCCCATCTTGTGGATCACCTCGGGACGCGGCCCGATGAAGCGGAATCCCGAGTTCTCGCACGCGTCGGCGAAGCGGTGATTCTCGGCCAGGAATCCGTAGCCCGGATGGACGGCATCGGCACCCGTGATCTCGCAGGCGCTGATGATGCGCGTGACGTTCAGGTAGCTCTGCTGGCTGCTGGGCGGCCCGATGCAGACGGCCTCATCAGCGAGCTTCACGTGGAGCGACTCGCGATCGGCCTCGCTGTAGACAGCCACCGTGGCGATACCCAGTTCATGGGCGGCGCGGATGATGCGCACGGCGATTTCACCACGGTTCGCGACCAGGATCTTACGGAACATCCCCCCCCCATCCAGCGGCGCTATCCGCCGGTCTCCTCCAATTCACAGGAACCAGCCCTCCCCGGCGCCGGGTCATGCGAAGCGTTCCCACGGCTTGTCCGGATCGAGGCGGTTGATGTTGGCCGCGCCTCCCGCACCATCCGGCCCAGTCCCTTCGGCATCGCCGGCGTCGCCATCCTCGGAGCCCTCTCCATCCTCAAAGGCCTCCCACGAGCTGTCGCTGGTGGCGTGGATCCCCTTGATGCGGAGTTCGAACTCGGCCTGATTGGTGGCGTTGCGAAGAGCGTCCTCGAGCGTGATCAGTCTCTTCCTATACAACGCCATCAGCGATTGGTCAAAGGTCTGCATGCCGTACTGGCTGAATCCGTCGGCGATCGCCGCCGGAATCAGGGCCGTCTTGGCCGGATCGAGCACGTAGTCGCGGACGGTCTCGGTGTTGATCATGACCTCGACCGCCGGAACCCGGCCATCTCGGTCGACCCGAGGGATCAGACGCATCGAGATGACCGCCGCCAGGTTCGACGCCAGGAGGAAGCGCACGTCGTCATGCTGGTGCGGCGGGAAGAAGGAGATGATTCGGTTGATCGTCTGCGTGGCATCGGCCGTATGCAGGGTGCTCAAGACCAGGTGGCCCGTGTCGGCGGCCATCAGCGCCACCTGCATCGTATCGCGATCACGAATCTCACCCATCAGCAGGACATCGGGATCCTGGCGCAGGATGTGCTTCAGGGCGGTCAGGTAGCTGTCGGTGTCGAGGCCGACCTCACGCTGGCTGATGATCGACTTCTCGTCCCGATGAAGGAACTCGATGGGATCCTCGATCGTGATGATGTTCTTCGCCTCGCGCCGGTTGATGAGGTCGATCATCGAGGCCAGTGTCGTAGACTTCCCGGAGCCGACCGTACCGGTCACCAACACCAGGCCGCGCTTGCGGCCCGCCAGCCGGGCCACTGCCTC
>CAZZIF010000251.1:0-6145 GCA_964654025.1 uncultured bacterium | reverse complement strand
GACCTACCGGGCCCTTACCGAACCGTTCGAGTGGAGAGGCACTTTGCCCGACTCGACCAGTCTGATCCAGTGGAATGCCAGGGTCTCCGGCAGCATCGAGGAACTGGGGTTCGAGGTTCTGGCCGGCCGCGAGGAGGTCATCCCGCGCCCGGGGCGCTGGCCCCTGCAGCGATTGACCCTCGATATCGGGGACGAGGGACTGCCGCTGGCCCGGGTGACGGTGGAGCTGCCGCGCTCGCCCCGCCTTCCTCAGGCCTTCTAGACCTTTCGACACCGATGGTCATGCCCGTAAGCCGTGCCGCCGGGGGAGAATGCGGTTGACCGCCGCGGCGCCGCTCGGCTAGACTCTTGAGTCTGTGTTCATTCTGGTCAGAATGTGCGGCGGAGGAATGCCTTATGGGTGGCAACATTCGGTGGAAGGTCCTGAGCCTGATCATCTTGCTCGCGCTTTCCGCCTACGCGCTTTGGCCCTCGTTCCGGTACTACACCATGTCGCCGGAACAGCGTCAGGCGCTCCCGAGTGAGACGGTCGAGTCCATGCGCGACAACGCGCTCAACCTGGGTCTGGACCTTCAGGGCGGTATGCACCTGGTGCTCGAGCTCGATCGAAGCACCCTGCAACCCGCCGAGGTGCCCGCGGCCATGGACCGCGCCATCGAGGTCCTGCGCAACCGTGTGGACCGGTTCGGCGTTGCCGAACCGAACATCCAGCGGCAAGGCGAGGACCGGATCGTGGTCGAGCTGCCCGGCCTCCTGGACAAGGAGCGTGCCGTGCGGCTGATCGGCCAAACCGCCCTTCTGGAGTTCAAGCTCCTGAAGAACGAGAACGAGGCCCGTCGCCTGATCGAGCGGATCGATCGCGCGCTGGCCCTGCGGACCGTCGCGGCGGACGCCGATTCCGAAGAGATCGCCTACACCCAGCCGCTGCTCGAACGGATGCCGTTCTGGCCGGAGATGCCCTTCGGCGGTGCGTTCTTCACCGAGGCGGAGAAGGGTGATATCGACGAGCTGCTCTCGAAGGTGGACGTCGATTCGCTGCTGCCGGTGGACGCGGAGCTGCACTGGAGCAGGTCGACCGAGGCCTACCAGGGCTATCTGGGCCGGGTGCTCTACGTCACCGACCGCCGGGCCCAGATGGACGGCAGCGGCGTGTCCAATGCCGCGCGTCGCATTGGCGGCGATCCGGCCCGTCCGAATGCCTCCAGCGTGAGCCTGCAGCTCAACGCGCAGGGAGCCCGCAAGTTCCGCCGCATCACGTCGCAGAACGTGGGCCGTTATCTGGCCATCGTGCTCGACTCGCTGGTGGCCTCGGCACCGCTCATCAAGGAGCGCATTGCCAGCACGCAGGCCTCGATCACCGGCAACTTCACCGACGAGGAAGCCAAGGATCTTTCCATCGTTCTCCAGGTGGGTGCCCTGCCGGCGGAGATCAATATCATCCAAGAGATGACCGTGGGTCCCTCGCTGGGTGCGGACTCGATCCGAATGGGGGTGCAGGCTGCTCTTTATGGCGCCCTCGCCGTCGTCATCTTCATGCTGATCTACTACCGCGGCTGCGGCGCGCTCGCGCTGCTAGCGCTCATCCTGAATATGATCTTCCTGCTCGCGGCTCTGGCCGGCATGCGCGGCACGCTCACGTTGCCCGGTATCGCCGGTATGGTGCTCACGATCGGCATGGCCGTCGATGCCAATGTGCTGATCTTCGAGCGCATCCGCGAAGAGCTGCGTACCGGCAAGAAAGTGCGTAGCGCCGTGGAGGCCGGGTACAACCGGGCCTTCCGGACGATTCTGGACGCCAACGTCACGACGCTGATCAGCTCCGGCGTGCTGTGGTGGATCGCGAGCGGTCCGATCCAGGGATTCGCCACGACGCTGTTCATCGGTATCCTGGCGAACCTCTACACGGCGGTGCTCGTGACGCGGATGATTCTCGAGTCCTGGGCCAGCCGGAAGGGCGTGGAGACGATTTCGATCTAAGACGGCCGTGGGTGCGGGGAAGCCGGCCAGAGGCCGGCAGGAGCCGGGACCCTTCAAGGAGAGCACAGAACGATGCTGACGATCTTCACGGACACACGTTTTGACTTCATGACGAAGCGCCGCGGCGCCTATGTCGTCTCGGCGATCGTCATCTTGGTGGGCATCGTCTCGATGGTGATGCATGGCGGCCTGCGGATGGGCATCGATTTCGCCGGCGGACGCCTGATCGAGGTGCGCACCAGCGAGCGGATCACGGTCGAGGAGGCCCGCAGCGCGGTCGAGACCGCCGGTTTCGCGAGCGCCGAGATTCAGGCCATTCGGGGTACCCGGGACATCCTCATCCGCATCCCGGATGACTCCGTGCAGGAGGGTGGCGACGCCTCGCCGTCGGCGCGCATCATGACCGCCATCGAGCAAGAGCACGGCGGAATCGATGTCGAGCTCTTGCGCGAGGAGCTCGTCGGCGCCAAGGTCGGACAGGAGATCCGGCAGCAGGCCTTCTGGGCGATTCTCTTGTCACTGGGCCTGATCCTGATCTACATTGGCGTGCGTTTCGAATTCCGCTTCGGCCTCGGCGCGGTGGCGGCGCTGACCCACGACGTGCTGATCACCCTCACCCTGTTTTCGCTGTTCGACAAAGAGATCACGATGCCCGTGGTGGCGGCGCTTCTCACCATCGCCGGCTACTCGATCAACGACACGATCGTGGTCTTCGACCGCATCCGCGAGCAGCTCGTGAAGCTGCGCCGCGAGTCGTTCTTCAATGTGCTCAACATCAGCATCAACCAGACGCTGTCACGGACAGTGATCACCGCGGCAACGACCCTTCTCACGGCCCTGGCCCTCCTGTTCCTGGGGGGAGAGGTCATTCACGACTTCGCCTTCGCGATCTCGGTCGGCATCATCGTGGGGACCTACTCGTCGATCTTCGTGGCCAGCGCGCTGGTGCTCGAGCTGCGCAAGGCCCGCGAGGCCAAGGGAAGCGCTTGAGCCCCCCTGGGGGGAGAGCTGGTCGGCAGCAGCGACACTGAGAGCAAGTTCAGAGGCCGCCCTTCGCAAGGGGCGGCCTCTTCGTGTACGGAAACGGAACTCCCAACGGCTGCCAAGTGTTTGACCACACGACAGATGCGATTAGAATGCATGCTGGCCGCCGGCGCGGGTGGAGGCGCCGGGCACAGGAGGTGACATGAGGCATCGGGCCAGGCGACCAGGTACCGGATCAAGCGCCGCCCTAGGGGGGGTGAGGATACTCTCGCCGGCCGTTTTACTCATTGTGCCGGTCCTCCTGCTCATCCTGCCGGCCGTGCTCTTGGGCGCACAGGCCGACGACTCTGTCAAGCCCGGGTTGACTTTGGCCCGCCTCAAGTACGGTGGCGGAGGAGACTGGTATAGCAATCCGACCTCGCTGCCCAATCTGGCCCGCGAACTCGAGAAGCGCACCTCGATCCCCATCTCCCAGTTCCAGGAAGCGCAAGTCGCACCGCTCGACGAAGAGCTGTTCTTCTACCCCATCGTCTACATGAACGGCCACGGGAAGGTCAGCTTGACGGAGAACGAGATCGGGCGCCTCAGACGCTATCTGATCGAGGGGGGCTTCCTGTGGGCCGATGACAACTACGGGATGGATGAGAGCTTCCGGGCGCTGATGCGTCGCGTCTTTCCCGAACGCTCCCTGGTGGAGGTTCCTTTCGAGCATCCGATCTATCACGCGTTCTATGCGTTCCCCGAGGGACCGCCCAAGATTCACGAGCACGACGAGAAGCCGCCCCGTGGCTATGGGATCTTCGACCGCGGCCGGCTGGTGGTCTTCTACACCTATGAGTCCGACATCGGGGATGGGCTCGAGGACGAAGGCATTCATGACGACCCACCGGAGCAACGAGAGGAGGCCATGCGGATGGCGATCAACATCGTCGTCCATGCCGTTATGGGGGAGGCCTCACCCGAAGCGATCGGTGCCGCGGTGCGTAGGGCGCCATACCCGCCGCCGGCACGTTGACGGAACATCAGCGGGCACGCCCCGGCCACACGGAACCGTGTGCGTGCTCTTCACCGAATGAGGATTCCCGGCATGACGAACTCGCGCAGCTTCGCCCACCGCCTCAACCGTGCCGCCCGCGCCCACTACCGGCGATCGGTCGCCGAAGGATGGGGGCGCTGGATGGTCTGGTGTCTACCGGGCCTGGCCGCCCTGTTCCTGATCGGGACGTTGGTGCCCCCTACCCAGGCGTGGTCCGGTGTGATGGCCGCCGTGGCCGCTCTCTGGTTCCTGGGGACCACCCTTGCGCTGCTCGTGCCGCCGATCGTGCGACCCTGGAGCAAGAATCGCTACGCTCTGTGGGTCGAGCAGCGCGCCGGGCTCGCGCGCAATGAACTCATCAACGCCCTGCAGCTCGAGCGTGAGAGCGAGCGGTGGGAGCGCGATCCGGTGTCGGCCGAGCTCGTCCGCCGGGCGATCGATCGCGCGGGCCGCCGCCTGGCCGACCTGCCCCTGGCCCGACTGCACGCCAGGCGGCGCATCTGGCCCCGGGCGGTCGCGGGCCTGGGCGCCTGTCTGCCGGTTGTGCTCGTGGCCCTACTTGCCCCGTTTACCTTTGGCGACACCGCCGAACTATTCCTGGCGGCGGGCAACGCGTCGGTGGTCCCCGAGGTTGCGATCCGCGTGCTGCCGGGGGACATGAAGGTCGAGCGAGGTGCTTCGGTGACCATCGAGGCCGAGGTGGCCGGGCGGCGACGTCCCAGTGAAGCCTACCTCGAGATGCGCCGGCCCGGCGGCTCCTGGAACTCGGCCGAGATGCTGGGTCAAGGCGCTGGTGACGCCGATCGCTACCAGTTCGTCGCCAGTAACCTCAACGGTGATCTGGAGTACCGGGTGCGAGCCGGCTGGGCCGAGAGCGAACGCCACCGCATTCGGGTGCTTGACCGCCTGCAGGCGCTGGGGTATCGGAAGCAGTACCGGCCCCCCGAATACACCGGGCTGCCTGAGCAGCGCGAGGTCGCCTCCACCGGTGACATGGCGGCTCTCTACGGCACCGATGTCGAACTCGAGGTCCGTCACCGCCGGCCCGACGCCAGCGGCTACCTGCGATTTCTTCCGGATGGACCGCGGCTCCAGCTCGCGCCCGGCGAGGCGGGCGTGCTCTCAGCCGGCTGGTATCTTCGCCACAGCGCCGATTATCTGATCACGTTGCTTGATCAGGCCGAGGGCGACCAGTGGGTTTCCGACACCTTCCATGTGGAGGTCGTGCCCGACCTGGCGCCGGCGATCAGGATTCTATCGCCTCAGCAGAGCGTCAAGATGCCTTCGGACATGATCGTGACGGTCGTCGCCGACTGCGTGGACGATTTCGGTTTGACCGAGCTGGCGATCGTCTACGGACGTCCGGGCGACGATCCCCGGCGCATCGTGCTGACCGAATGGGAGGACCAGAAGGAAGCCCGGGTCACCTACAACTGGAATTTGGAAGAGGTCGCACTGCTGCCCGATCAAGAACTGCATTTCTTTCTGCAGCTTTACGACAACGATCCCCTGAATGGTCCCAAGATGACCGAGTCCGAGGTCTTCACGATCCGCTTCCCGAGTCTGGCGG
Source organism: uncultured bacterium (assembly GCA_964654025.1). Lineage (GTDB taxonomy): Bacteria > Eisenbacteria > RBG-16-71-46 > CAIMUX01 > WJJG01 > CAYQJL01. The sequence continues at coordinate 578 of CAZZIF010000251.1, read as the reverse complement.
AGATGTACTCCGATGCCCAGGAGAACCGTCAGGAGGAGATCGGCTCACTCGAAGACGCCCTGGCCGTCCAGGAGGAACTGCAAGAGGAGCTGAAGCGCGCGGCCCAGGAGATGCTGCGCGAGGACAAGATCAGTTGGGAGAAGAACCAGCAGATCGAGGATCTGCTGGACCAGCAGAAAACGCTCGGAGAGAAGGTGCAACAGATCCAGGAGTCGCTCGAGCAATCGCGTGAGCGTATGGAGAACCAGGGCCTCTACTCGATGGAGATGATCGAGAAGGTCCAGGCCATTCAGAATCTGGTGAGTCAGGTACAGAGTGAAGAGTTTCAGAAGCTGGTCGAGCAGATGAACCAGGCCCTGCGTGACATGAATCAGGACGCGCTGCAGAAGGCCATGGAACAGATGCAAATCACGCAGGAGGAGATCAGCCAGTCCCTCGACCGCACCTTGCAGATGCTCAAGCGCCTGCTCGCCGAGGAGACATTCGACCAGATCCTGAACGAGATGGAGCAGCTTGCTGCCATGCAGGAAGCCATCAACCGGCAGCTTGCGGGGGAAGAGGAGTTTCGGAAGGCGGAC
>CAZZIF010000250.1:0-6148 GCA_964654025.1 uncultured bacterium | reverse complement strand
AGTCGAGCGGCGTAGTCGAGCGACGTAGTCAAGCGGCGTAGTCGAGCGGCGTGCAGCATGTCTTGCAGCCGGAGTCTGCCATCACGCTGCGACATACTGATCTCGAGCCTCCCTCAAGACCTCATCACGAAAGGCAGGATGAAGCTCCGCTGGGGTTCGCAAATCCACGCTGCGGCCCAGCATCTCTGTCAGCTCGCGCGCCAGCCTCGCCATCCCGGGGTTGCCATGAGTCAGGTGCCTCACCGAGTCGCCCAGAAGGATGCTGGCAGCCAGCGCTCCGGGTTCGGGGAGCGCTGGCTGCACGAGAGACGGGTGGGGTTCGGGCGGACCCGATCCTCCCTGATCTTGCTGCGCCGCATCCCTGCTGTTCCCAGGACTGCGTGCCGAAGACCCACCCGGTAGCCGAAGGATCCGCTTCTGGCATCCCCATCATAGAACCGGGCCGGAGCCTGTCAAGCTGAGGCTTGCGCCCATCGGCCGCAGTTGGATCCCGGGATCCTGATCAACGTGAATCCGCTGCGTTGGTTGCGCAATTCTCACCTGCCGAGAGTTGTCGCCGGCGTCACCGGCGCTCCCCAGTCCCGCAGGTCCTGGCGGTGGGAGAGGAGGATGATCTGCCGGGTCTCGGCCAGGCGGGACAGGGTCTCGCGCATCACGGCCAGGCGCTCTTCGTCGAAGGCGAGGAAGGGGTCGTCTAAGAGCAGGGGCGGCTGGCGTCCCTCGGTCAGGAGCTCGGCGACGGCCAGCCGCAGCGCGAGCGCCAGCTGGTCGCGGGCGCCCTGGCTGAGCTGGCGGGCCACGCAGGCGTGGCCATCTTCCTCGACGATGCGGATCGCAAAGCTGTCATCGAGGCCGATCGCGCGGGCCGGCGTGCGCGTGATCTCACGGAAGATCTCGGTGGCCCGCTCTTCGAGCCGCTGCCGGTGGGTCTGACCGAACTCGACCTCTGCCGCCTGCAACGCTTCGAAGGCGGTCTGCAGGGCATCGCGCTCCAGGAGAAGCCGGTCCTCCTCCCGGCGGAGCGACTGGGCCTCCAGCTCGAGCACCGCCACGTTGCCCACCCGGCGCCCCTCGGCGCGGGCGTCGGCGGTGCGCGTCTGAAGCTGGTCGCGGGATTCGATGAGCTGCTCCAGGCGGCTGCGGCCGGCCTCGACCTCACTGTCCATCGCCTCGAACCGCGCCTGCAGGTCCTCGGGCTCGGCGCCGGCCAGTTCGCGAAAGAGCGGGTACTGCTCCTCCATCTCGTGAAGCTCGGAGGCGATCCTGTGGCTCTCAGTGCGCAGCTCCTCGGCCTTGACCTCCAGGTCGCGCAGCGTCGCGGCATCGCGCGACTGGAGCATCGCCCGGTAGCGCGCGGCCAGTTCCTCGCGCTTGCGCCGCAGCGTGCTCGCCTGCGCGAGCCGCTCCCGCGCCCGGGCCGGATCGCCGCCGACCGGTTCCAGATAGGGGGCGGCCTCCTCGCGCGCGGTCTCCAAGCTAGCCTGCAGCTCCTTGCGTTCGGTCTCGAGCGCCTGCTGCGCGGCCACGCATTCGGCCACCAGCGTCTGGGCCTTGCTGCGCTCCTCGCTCAGCTCCTTGAAGCGGGTCGCGGCCGTCTTGATGTCCTCGGGCTCGGTCTCCAGCGTGAACGGCCGGCACGCTTCGGCCAGCTCAGCCACCTCGGCGGTGAGCTGCGCGCGGCGGGTGGCCTCGTCCTTGTCGGCCTCGAGCAGGGCACGGCGACGGGCGGTGAGGTCGGCCACCCGTGCGGCCGCATCCGAGAGGGCCTCGGCCTGTTCGATCCACTCATTCCACGCTGCGGGTTCGATGGTCTCCAGCCAGCCGCGGAGCTCATCACCGGTCGCCGGGGCCGGTTCGCCGGCGATCGCCGCGGCCGCCGCGGCCGTCTCCGCCAGCCGGACCGCCTCGGCCCAACTCGCCGGCAACTCCGCCACCGGCACGCCCGCGCCGCCCGCGGGGCCCAGTTCGGCGGTCAGGTCGGCCAGGCGGGGCCGGATCTCGGCGAGACGACGCTCGGTCTGCTCGAACGCCCGAATCGCTTCGGCGGGGTTCTCGCCCAGCTCGGCGGTCTGCTCCAGGAGATCGCGCAGTTCGTCCTCGGCCCGCCCGAAGGCTGCCCGGGCTTCACCCAGCTCCTCTTCGCTGGGTGCGAAGACCTTCTGGCGCGCATGGTCGTCCATGTGCTGGCGGTAGTTGCGCAGCTGGCTCCGCAGGTCGGTGAGCGCCTCCAGGTCCAGGGAGGTCAGATCGAGCTGGCCCTCGCCGGGCCGGCTGGCCTCGCCGAGCTGACGGTCCAGATCGGTGATGGTCCGCTGCACCGCGCTCAAGCGCCCGCGCGCAAGGCCCACATCGCGGCTGACCTTGCCCTTCCCCTGCCGGAACCCCACATAGCCGGCCGCCGCGGCCGTCACGATTCCCAGGCCGGCCGCCAGGGCCACCTGGGCACCGCCGGTGAGCGCATGGCCCAGCAGGGCGCCGACCAAGGTGCCGCCCAGCAGTCCCAGTCCGGCCGGGATGCCCACCAGCCGCACCAGGCCCCGCCGCAGTTCCTGCTCGTCCTGATCCATCCGCCTCAGGAGCTGGGCTTCTTCCTGCAAGCCGCGCACCTTCTGGTCGACCTTCTCGGCGATGACGTCCCAGCAGTTCTCGGGGCTGTCGGGGCCCAGATAGGCGGCGACCTCCTCCTCCAGTTCATGGACCTCTTCCATGCGCTCATCGTAGGTCCGCATGCGGCTTTCAAGGTCTTCGAGCCGCCGCCGCGCCGCCTCGAGTTCCTGCTGATGCAGTGCCCGCCGGTCGCCGAACTGGGCCGCCGCCGCCCGCTGCTCGGGGCTGGCCTCGGCCATCGCCTTCAGCGGCCCGGCCAGACGGTCCTCGAGCTCCTCGGCCTCCCGCGCGAGTGCTTCGGCTTCCTCGGCCCGCCCGAGGCGCTGGGGGAGCGCCTCCCGCAGGTCCCGCAGGCGTGCAGCGGCCCGCACCGTGCCGCGGGCCAGGTCGGCCTCCGGATCCAGGACCGCCCAGTGCCGCAGAGCCTCGATCTGCTCGGTGGCCGCCGAGAGGTCGGCTTCGATCCGCGCCAGCTCATCATCGAGCTCGCTCAGTTCCCGGGCGGCCTGGCGCCAGCGGGCATGGTCGCGTTCCAGATGAGGATGCTCGTGGAAAGCGGCGATGTGAGGGTCGGCGCCGGGTTCTTCATCGGCGAGCTGCTGCTCCAGCGCCGTGCGGCGCTGCTCGAGGGCGCGGGCCCGCGTGTCCAGCTCGGCGAGGTCCTCGGTCTGGTGGGCGAGCGCGCCCAGGCGCTCGAGCAGCGCCCCGGCGTCCAGATCGGGCGCGGCATATTCGGGGAAGGAGGCGGCGAGTTCGGCCTCGGCGTCGCCGACCTGCCGCTCCTCGCTCTTGGCGGCCGTGAGGGTCTTCTCGAGATCGACGATCTGCTCGCTCATCCCGCGCCGGTCGCGCCGGGCGCGAATCCAGCGGTCCCAGGCGTCGCGCAGGGAGCGCGACTTCGCAAGGGCGTCTTCGGCTTCGGCGATCTCCTGGCGCAGCGCCTCGAGCTGCTCGGCCACCCCGTGCAGCTCATCGAGCGTGCGGCGCGACGCCTCCAGGCGTCGGCGGATCTCGTCCTGCTGCTCGCGCACCTCTTCCAGGCGGCCGGCCTGCCGGCGATTGAGCGCGCGGGTACTGCCGGGCCGGATCAGCCCGGCGTCCTTGGTGGCCTGGGTGATCTCGGCGAACTGATCGAAAAGGGTGGTCAACACCTCGCGCACGTCGCGGCCGCTGCCGCTCAGCAGGCCCTGGACCGAGGGAGGCACATGGCGCGAGCGAAAGTCGGCTTCCTCGGGCGAGCGGTCCTCGGGATCCTGGGTGAGGGAGTAGATGAGCCGGAAAAGGTCGGCGTCGTCGAGGCCCAGCAGATCGCGTAGGTGCTCGCGGTAGCGCCTCACCGAATCCCCCCGCGCGCTGGGGTTGTGCTCATCCTCGAAGAGCGCCGTCCAGGCCGGGTCATCCGGATCCGGAGGGGCGGCCGCGATCGGGCTCCCGGCCTCGCTCTCGGAGTCCCGCCCATCTTCGCGCACCGGTGCAACCGACCAACGCACCTCGTGGGTCGCGAAGTTGCGCCGGATTCGGTGCCAGCTCGTCTCATCCCGCAGAAGGATTTCGCCGCGGAAGTGCAGCGGCTCCGACCAGGACCGAAACCGCGCCGTGCCCCACTCGTTCGGGTCACTGCTCTTGGGTAGCCCGAAGAGCACGGCGGTCAGTCCGGCCAGGAAGGTGGTCTTGCCGGCCTCGTTGGCGGCCACGAAGGTGTTGAGTTCGGGGCTCAGCGCGAAGGTGGCCGGGCGGCTGTACAAGCCGAATCCCTCCAGCTCGAGCTGATGGATCCTCACGCTCATGACCCATCTCCAAACGCGGCCAAGCCCTTCCGCATGGCCAGACGGAGCCGGGCGAGTTCGCCTTCGTCGCCGGCGCACGCCGCCATCTGCTCGCGCAGCTTCTGCACGAAGAGGCCGCGCAGCGTGGGTTGCTGCTCCAGCGCGCTGAGTTCGTCGTCATCGATCTGGATGCTCTGGTCCTCGAGTTCGAAGTGGAAGCATTTCGTCCCGAGCCGGCCGCGCAGCTCGGCTGGGTCGTAGTCGGGTGGGCGCGTGCCGAAGAGTTCGAGCGCGAGAATGCGATCTGCGTCTAGGTCTTGTTCGACCGTGGCGACGAGGTCTTCCTGCGAGGAGAAGCTTGACAGGTCGATCGCACGTGACTCGATCCGCCGTACCGGCACCGGCACGCGCTCGACCTCCGGCCGCCCCGCGGGGAAGGAGACCAGCGTGAGCGCATCGACGCCGGGGTCATCGAACCCCTTACCGTTCAGCGTCCCGGGATAGACGGCCAGGCCCCCGGAGAACGCGTGCTCGGCGGGCTTGTGAATGTGGCCCAGGGCCGCGTAGGAGACGCCCGACTCGCCGAGCACCGGCCGGTCGATGCGATAGGAGCGATCCGTTGGATCGGCATCGAGCGTGCCGTGCAGGACCGCGACGCGCACCCGAGGTTTGATGCTGGGGACTGTTTCGTCGCCGTTGTCGCATCCGAAGACTGCCAGGCGCTTGGAACTGAGTCCGGCGGTAAAGGCCATGGCGTAAATCTCGGCCTCGACCTCGCCCAGATCCACCACCACCACCCGCTCGGGCTGGGGGCAGGTGACCAGGATCCCAGGCCAGGTGTCGGCCTGACGGCGGTAGACCGAATCGGGGTAGCTATATTCGTCGTGGTTGCCGGGCACGGTGACCAGAGTGCGGCCGCTGGCGGGAATCCGCCCGAGCAGCGCCTGCACCCGCCCGGTCAGCTCACGGTCTGGATCGTGGCGCTCGAACAGGTCGCCGGCGATCAGCACCCCGGCCACCTCGTGGGCATCCTCGGTGGCGTAGGCGACCAGGCGCTCGAGGACGTCCAGGATCTCCGCCGCTCGCTGGGGGGCCTTTGGCCCCAGGTAGCGATGGGCGAAGCCGAGGTGCAGATCCCCTATGTGCATCAATTTCTTCATGTTGGAACGGGCGGCCCTCCCGGTTGGGGACGGAGGCCCGAACGCCGTGCCGTGGTCTTCGCGGCGTCCGGCCGGTAGGTTGCTTATACTCCGGCCCGCGAAGCGCGGCAAGGGGAACCGGGCGGGCCGCCCATGGGAAGCCGTGGCGGGTCCGCCAAGCGAGTCCGCAAGCGAGTCTCCGAACGGAACGGGCTGATGCCGACTTGACCCCGAGGGGAGCGATTGAGTATGATCCCTAGTCTGTGATCTTTCGGCAAGGTCGCCCGCGGGCTGGCCGATCATGATCCAGAGAACATTCCTCGGTAGCTCAATTGGTAGAGCATGCGGCTGTTAACCGCAGGGTTGTAGGTTCGAGTCCTACCCGGGGAGCCAGACATCTCACCTACGAACCCAACCTGGGTTTGTGGTTAACATACGCCCCGGCAGCGCGCCTGCTGGGGCTCGCTATATCCGGCTGTATGCGTAGGTTTTGCGGTTGGTCCTGTTGGGCCGATTCTCTCCGTTCGCAAACGGTCCTGCGCGGGGTCTCGAAGAAAACCTCGGGATCCGCCCAATCCGGCCGATTCTCTCCGTCTCTCCGTTCTCTCTCTGCTTGTGGTTAACAGGACGGTCTCG
>CAZZIF010000249.1:0-6186 GCA_964654025.1 uncultured bacterium | reverse complement strand
AGCCCCGGGTGGCTCAGGGGCGGCTAAGGATAGCCCATGGTACCTCAGGGTGCCTCGGAGTGGCTCAGGGCTCCTCTCAGGGCGGCTCACCAGCGACGGAGCTTAAGAATGGAGAAGCGGAAATCCTCCCACCGGCATCCGCAGTCGATAAAACGACACACGTTTGAGGCAGAGGCTGCCTACGCGCAAAGCATCTTCCGTAGTGCGCTGGGTGACCAGTCGGGATCCATTGCTGCACTGGAGCAGGCACGGCGCTGGGACCCGCTATACGCTCCGGCCATCCTGAGCATGGGTTCCGTTATGTATCAGCGTGGCGACGAGCAGGAAGGTCGAGAGCTGTTTGCTTCCCTGATCACCCTACCGACGGAGACTCCTGACCTGGCCGAGGTCATCGATGAGGCCGGAACGTTCTTGATCCAGATGGAAGCGTACAAGGACGGCCTTGATCTATACCGCGCCGCGGTTGAGCGATTTCCCGACGTTGGCGTCCTGCACCAAGGGCGGGGATGTTGCGCTGGTCACGAAGGGCTGCATGCTGAAGCGGTAGAGGCTTCCCGGCGGGCCCTGGAGATCGAGCCAGACAATCAGAAGTATGTGAATGACCTGGGCTGGTGCCTGCTCGAGGCCGGTCGCGCCGCTGAAGCCGAGGCGCTCCTTCGCCGAGCCGTGACGATGGACCCAGCGGATGAGCTCGCTCGAGGAAACCTGCGGATCTGCCAGGAACGGATCTCACGGGACCGCCGGAAGGATTCGGCCCCAAGTCGTCGTGCGGACCGTCGGCGCGCCCGCCCACGTCCACGGTGAGGGCGCAGCGAGGGCGTTCGGGGCTACGCAGCGAGGGCGTTCGGGGCCACACAGGGAGCGCGCGGGACCACGCAGGGAGAGCGCGGGGCTGCGCCCCTGGAAGGAATCGAACCTTCGGCCAGCGGATTAGAAATCCGCTGCTCTATCCACTGAGCTACAGGGGCGTGCGGAAAAGAGTAGCCAATATCGTCTTCCCAGGCAAGAGGTTGCACCAGCGGCAACCCGCCATCGCTGCGACGTTCCGGTGGTTCCGATTTCAGACATGAGTCCAGGCATCAGTCCATGTGTTTCCATGTATTTCTGATGCATCCCCTTCGTCCGCTCTCGTGAGGGCTGTATCCACACCGGATACAAAACGCACAGGAAGTTCATCTTGAGGAGGTGAAAGGATGAAGCGCATCGCACTGACCCTGGCCGCAGCCGCCCTCGTGCTCATGCCGGTGAAGGCCTCGGCCGTCCTGGAACTGGACATGGGGTTCGACCCAGCTGAGGTGTGCCCCGGGGAGCACGTGCAGTTCTTCTTCTTGTTGGAGAACGTGGGCGGTGAGGAAGAGAGCGTGACCCTATCCGTGGAGTTCTCCTTCGAGGAGATGACCTGGGGACCGTTCGAAGGAACGTTTGACCTCGCTGCGGGAGAAGCGATTTCGAAGGAGTTCCAGTTCATGGTGCCGCCCCCCATGCCGGCCGGCATGCTGACGATCACGGCAGTTGCCACCGACTCGGCCGGACCGGTCGAGGCCGTGGCCGAACTCGAGATTCTCGACTGTGGCGGGATGGGCAAGTCCGTGAGCCCGCAGGCCATGATCGGCCAGCTGCGCAAGCAGTTCGGCGAGATGGGCGTGCGTTAAGCATGCGCCAAGCATGCGCTAAGCATGCGCTAAGCGTACGCTGAGCGTGCGCCAAGCGACCGCGTACGGGGCGGGTCGCCACCTCGGCGGCCTGCCCCAGCCCTCGAGCGGGATCATCCCTCTCCTGCGATTCAACTCGGCTGCGATCTTGTTCGGGATCTTGTTCGCGATCCTGTTCGGGATCTTGTTCGGGGCTCTGTTCGGGACGCAATTCGCTTTGATCGCGGTTTGTCTTGGTCGCGCTTTGTCTTGGGCACGGTTCGCCCTGAACGCAATTCGCCCTGATCACGGTTCACCTTGGCGGCAACCCGCCTTGGCATGCCCATCTGAGGGGAGACATCCATGCGCCCTGTATCATTGCTGCCACCCCCGTCGCTACCCCTGTCACCGGAGCGGTCGCGAGCATCGTCATCCCTTCGTCCACGGCCGCCCCTGGCACCCCTAGCACCCCTAGCACCATCGGGCAGATTTTGTCATCTCCTCATGCGCGTGCTGGTTTGCGGAATGGTATTGCTGGCAGTGGCCGTTTCGCCTGGCCGCGCGGAGATCACGCTTCTCTCTTCCTGGGAGGGCGGCCAGACGGCCGAGCAGTTCGCCGTGACGGTGGCGCTGGGTGGCGATCTCGATCAGGACGGTTTCGCGGATCTGGCCGTGGGCGCCAGCGCCAATGATGAGGCCGGTCCAAACGCCGGGAAGGTCTCGGTCTTCCTGGGCGGGGCCACCCCGCCGGGTTCGCCCGATCTCGAACTCTTCGGCGATCCGGACAGCTTCTTCGGGTCCGCCGTTGCCTGGGTGCCGGACGTCAACGGCGACGGTTTCGACGAACTGCTCGTGGGAGCCTACCGCCACCCCGGTGAAGGATCGTTGGCCGGACGCGCCTACCTCTTCCTCGGGGGCGACCCGATCAGTGGCGTGCCCGACCTCGTGCTCACCGGTCCCGGCGCGGGGAGCTACTTCGGCCGCGCGGTGGCGGGCGTGGGCGACATCAACGGCGACGGCTTCGGCGACTTCGCCGTCGGCGCGCCGCGCACGGTCGCCGGCGAGGTGTGGATCTACTTTGGGGGAGAGGAGGTCGACGACGTTGCGGATCTTTCGCTCATCGGTCCAGCAGAGGATTGCCGCTTCGGCACCGCGCTGGCGGGAGTGGGCAACGCCGACGGTGTTCCGGGGAATGATCTTCTCGTGGGAGCGCCGCTGCTCACCCAAGAGCATCTCTGGCAAGGGGGCGCCTACCTCTTCTCCGGTGGCGCCCTGCTTGACAGCCTGCCGGACTGGGGCGTCCGCGGCGCCGGCGCCGGCGACCAGTTCGGCCACGCGGTCGCGTCGGCCGGGGACTTCAATGGTGACGGATATCCGGACCTTTGCGCAGGCGCACCCTACGAGAACGTGGTAACGGCAGTGGATGCGGGGGCTGTCTATCTCTATCACGGAGGCCCCGGGCTTGACGGCGTGGCGGACTTCTCGCTGACCGGGGACTTCGCCGAGGACAACCTGGGCTTCAGCGTGGCGGGCGCGGGGGACGCGACCGGGAGCGGGTACGGTCACCTGCTCGTGGGCGTTCCGGGACGGGACGATGCCGGTGCCGACAATGGACTCGCCATTCTCGTCCCGGGAGGTGCCCCGCCCTCTCCGAGCGACGTTCTCATCCTGACGGGGGAGGGGGCCGGTGATCAGTACGGCTACGCCGTTGCCGGCATCGCCCCCCGCGCAAGTGGGACATTCACCGGATCGGCCGCTCCCGACTTCTGCGTGGGCGCCTGGGGATACGGCGAGGCCGGCAAGGCCTACCTCTATGGTCAGCCCGGCGATCTATCCGAGGTCCCCGGCCGGAGTCCGGTAGGCTCCCTGACCCTGACCGTTGCCCCCAATCCCGCACCACGCTTCGAGATCCACGTGGAGGCGCCAGAACGAACGCAGGCCTTCCGTTCACGGTTGGAAGCGGTGGGGAGCTACAGGCTCCAGGTCATCTCCTGCGACGGACGTCTGGTGCGGAACCTGCCCGTTCCGGCCGGTGATGCGTGGGCCTCATTCCGAGTGCGCTGGGACGGCACCGATGCGGCTGGGCGGGATGTGGCGACGGGGAGATACGCGATCATCGCCCGCCAAGGCGACCAGACGGTCGCCAGGCAGCCGGTTCTCCTGCTGCGATAGCCTTTTCACAATCCAGAGCGATCTTTCAACAAGTGACTGTCGGGGCGATAGGATTCGAACCTACGACTCCCTGCTCCCAAAGCAGGTGCGCTACCGGACTGCGCCACGCCCCGGAAAGACGGCTAGCGGTCCGCCTCTCCAGAAGATACGTTTGATGCTTCCGGGCTGTCAAGCTGCAGCCGCGTGGGGGGGGGTGGCCCTAGCGGGAAGATCCGGTGGCCAGGATCCCGATTTCTTGATAGGTCGCCGATAGCAATGCCGCCGGGAGACAGGGGCGAAGCCGAGAGGGCGCGAGAGTCAATGCACATCTATCAATCCGAACAACGGTACTTCGCGCAGATCGCCGCAGGGCTCGAGGAGCTAGGCCGCGAGGAACTCACCGCCCTGGGCGCCGGCGAGGTGCGGGATGGCTACCGGGGCTTCCACTTCCGCGCCGATATCGCCACGCTCTACCGGATCAATTACGGCGCCCGCCTCCTGGCCCGGGTGCTGGCCCCGCTCGTCTCCTTTCGCTGCCACCACGAAGACTACCTCTACCGGAAGGCGCGGGAGATCGACTGGTCCGGGTTCTTGCGTCCGGATCAGACCTTCGCCGTCTTTGCCAACGTCTCCGACAGCAAGGTCACGCACAGCCGTTACGCCGCGCTGAGGATCAAGGACGCGATCGTCGACCACATGCGCGACCGCCACGGCGAGCGGCCCAGTGTCGACACGCGCAGCCCGCACCTGTGGGTGCACCTGCATCTGGCCCGCAACCAGGCCATCCTCAGCGTGGATACCTCGGGGGGCGCGCTTCACCGGCGCGGTTACCGGCGCGAGACGGTCGAGGCTCCGATGCTCGAGACTCTGGCGGCGGCGATCATCGACTTCAGCGGCTGGGACGGCGGCTGCCCGCTCTACGACCCGATGTGCGGCTCGGGCACGCTGCTGGCCGAGGCCTGGATCAAGGCGCTTCAAATCCCGCCGGGGCGGCTGCGGTCGCGATTCGGATTCGAGAGCTTGCCGGAGTTCGATCCCCGTCAGTGGGCGGCGATCCAGAGAGAGGCTGATCGGGCCATCAAGACGGAGTTAGCGGGCCCGGAGGCCTCTGATCTGGGGGCTTCTGCCGGGCGAGCTTCTGGCCTGCGAGCATCTGGCCGCCAGGTCTCGAGCCACCAGCCTGCGGGTCGGCGTGCGCCTTTGGTGTCGGGCAGCGATCTGGACGGCCGGGCTCTGCACGCGGCGCGCACGAATCTGGACCGGCTCCCGCACGGGAGCCGCATACCTCTCGAGCAGCGGGATTTCCGCGCGATCGAATCGCTGCAGGGACGCACGATCGTCTGCAATCCCCCCTATGGCATCCGGCTGCGGAAGGGCGAGGACCTGAGCGGTTTCTACATGGAGCTGGGCGATTTCCTGAAGCAGCGATGCCAGGGCAGCGAGGCCTACATCTACTTCGGAGAGCGGGAGATGATCAAGCGCATTGGCCTGCGGCCATCGTGGAAGAAGCCGCTGCGTAACGGTGGTCTCGACGGCCGGCTCGTCAAGTACGAACTGTTCTGACGCTGCCCCAAGCGCGCCCCCGGTCCCCTCTGGCGCCCAATGTGCTAGATCGGTTAGTGTCAACCCCACACCGTCCGCCGTGCGGGGTCCTTCAGGGAAGATGCGGGGGCGGGATGGCTCGATTGGGTGACCCCATCGTGGATTGAGGAGGAGCAATGAACGGACTGAACAAGGTGATGCTAATCGGCAATCTGGGGCGCGATCCGGAAGTCCGGCATACGCCGGGAGGCGTCCCGGTGGCGAACTTCACCCTGGCCACCAACGAGACCTTCAACGATCGCAACGGCAACCGCCAGGAGCGGACCGAGTGGCATCGGGTGGTGGTTTGGAGCAAGCTGGCCGAGATCTGCGGCCAGTACCTGTCGAAGGGCGAGAAGGTCTACATCGAGGGGCGCCTCCAGACGCGCCAGTGGGAAGATCAGCAGGGTCAGAAGCGCCAGACGACAGAGGTCGTGGCCCAGAATATGATCATGCTGGGCCGCGGAGGCGCGGGCGCCGGTCAGGGTGGTGGCTACCAGGGCGCGGGCGCGACGGCCGGTGCTGGCGCGACAGCCGGTGCGGGCGCTGCGGACGGCTCGCAGGGCTACGGCGGCGGCCAGGGCGGCCAGGGTGGCGGCCAAGGTGGCGGCCAAGGTGGCGGCCAGGGTGGCTACGGCGGCGGCAACCAGGGTGGCGCTGTGGGCGGCTATGTGCCGGACTCCTCGATGGATCCGGCCTCGGACGACGACGACCTGCCGTTCTGATCGGAGGGGCGTAGGCCGCCGGGACAGCTCGGGCTGACTCGCCGAGTGGGTGTCGCCTGGTCGGTGCGGCCTGGTCGGTTCAGCTGGGTCGGTGCGGC
>CAZZIF010000248.1:5890-6225 GCA_964654025.1 uncultured bacterium | reverse complement strand
ACGCATAGAACTCATGTCGCGCTTGTAGGCAGTGCCGGCTAGGAAGCCCGCGGAACGTCGACCGAGCCACTCTCCTCGGGTGGGACCTCGTCTATAGGAATTTCGGGCGAAGGGGTCTCGCTTGCAGGAACGGTGGCCGCAGGAACGGTGGCCGCAGGAACGGTGGCCGCAGGACCGGTGGCCGCAGGGCCGGCGGCCGCGGGAACCTCGGCCGCAGGAACCTCACCCGCAGAGACCGCGATGGAAGGGGCTTCGGCCGCGAGCGGTTTCGCCACCGGCAACACGAGCCGGAAGAGGCTTCCCTCGCCGGGCGAGCTCTCGACCTCCAACCACCC
>CAZZIF010000248.1:0-5880 GCA_964654025.1 uncultured bacterium | reverse complement strand
CCCATCAAGCGCGCGAGCCGGCTCGAGATCGTCAGCCCCAGGCCCGTCCCGCCGTACTTGCGCGTGGTCGAACCGTCGGCCTGCTCGAAAGCCTGGAAGATGATCTCCTGCTTCTCCTCGGGGATACCGATGCCCGTGTCGCGCACGGCATAGCGGATCACCTGTCCGTCCTTGCCGGCCGCGCGCTCGGCCGAGACCCTGATCTCCCCCCGCTCGGTGAACTTGATGGCATTGCCCACGAGGTTGGTCAGAATCTGGCGAATCCGAGCCACATCGCCCCACAGCTGCCGCGGCACCCCATCATCGAATTCGACCGTGAACGCCAGGCCCTTTTCTTCAGCCCGGACGCGCCACGGCTCGAGCGCGGGCCGCAGAGACTCTCGCAAATCGAATAGCTCGGGGACGATGTCTACCTTGCCCGCGTCGATCTTGGAAAGGTCGAGGATGTCGTTGAGCAGCGTCAGGAGCGCCTCGCCAGAGTTCTGCACGATCCGGGCGTAGGACGCCTGTTCGGCCGTGAGGTCAGTGGTCAGCAGCAGATCGGTCATGCCGATGATCCCGTTCATCGGCGTGCGAATCTCATGACTCATGTTGGCAAGGAACATCGACTTGCTGCGTGCGCTGTTCTCGGCGATCGCGATCGCGCGTCGCAGCTCCCGCTCGGCCCGGCGACGTTGCGCAATCTCCCTCGAGAGCTGATCCTTGCGCTCCAGAGCGGCCTGATGCTGGCGTGACTCCTGATCCAGCCGAGCGGTTAGAATCAGGCTCTTGGTGGCGCCTCGCACGACCAGCGTCACGCCGAGCAAAGTCGCCAATGCCAGGGCCACCAACCCTACGAACACTCGCCAGGGCGCCGGACCGGGCATGAGTTCACCAACCGGTGCCACATGAATGACATTGAAGGGAGTGCCCGCCACGGGGGACAGAAGCGCTACATAGTCAGCCGGCTTCGTCTCGATGTGGTGCAAACGAACGATCGTGGGTCGCTGGGGCTCCAGATCGATGCCGGCGAGTTCTTCGGCCAGCAGGTCCATCTGGGCAGACGAAGGTGCATTGGCCGGGGGATCAGAACCCCTGGCGCTACCCCTCTCGGCAATCGCTCCGTTTCCCAGGATCACCTGCCCCACGGCCAGCCAGACCCGATCGGGCGCAACGAGGCGGTCACGACCGAGCTGAGCCAGCAGGCTCTGTGGACGCAAGACCGCAAGCACGCGGCCGACGTACTCGTCCCCGAAGAAACACGGCGTGGCGACTCCGACGGCTTCGGGGACACGATCTGAGCAGATCAAGAAGCTCTGCTCGATCCGGGACTCCACCGCCGGCCTGAGGGCTACAAAACTCAAGTTCGGATCTTCCACCTCACCGTAGCGATCCTGGGCCACGAGCATGGTGTGCGCCTCGTCCTGCAGCGCCAAGAACTCGTAGATCGACTGGCCCGAGACTTGCTTCTTACGGATCACGCGCTCGAAATCGGTAGCGATCGCTTCCAGGCTGAGCTGGAGACCGTACTCCATCGACATGCCGAGTGCCCGGTTGCTGAAGTAGGTCGGCACGGCACCGCGTTCGGCCAGGTCCTGCAGGTCCAGCCGGCGTTCGTAGAAGAAGTACTCGAGCGTCAGGCCAATCTCCGCGGTCCGGCGGGCATGACCATCCAGCGCCCGGCGTTGCTGCTCGAGGCGCACCATGTAGTTGTGGCCTAGCAAGTACGCGATGAACCCGACCAGCAATACGGCAAGGCAGACCAGGGCACCTATGCGCAATGCGCCCAAACGCGGAGGCCTGTCCGAATGCTGGGGGCCCGAGCGCACAGGCCTGTCCGATTGCAAGGCCCCCCCGCGCGGAGACCTGTCCGCATGCAAGGGATCCTGGGGTGTCTGTGCTGTGTGTGGCATGCTCTCTCGCGACTACTCCCGTTCGGCCACCGGCGCCTCCGGTGCCACCGGCGTCTCCTGCGCCTCCAGCGTCTCCAGCGCCTCTGGCGCTACCCGCGCCGGCAGTTCCGCCGGGGAGCGGCGGGCAAAGAAGTCCGGGTAGTACTTCAGTGCGGTGGGGTAGTACTCGACAATCCACTCTCGGTAGCGACCCGACTCCCAGCATTCCTCGAAGAAGGCGTTGAAGGCCGCGCGCAGTTGCGGGGCCGATTCGGAAAACCCAACGCCCATCGCCTGCTGGGGCGAGATCGGGCCGATCACCTTGATGCGTCCGGGCCACCTGCGCAAGGCAACCAGCGCGTCGGGAACATCGAGGATGGTCATCTCGGCGCGATTGGCGATGACCGCCGGAGCGAGTTCATTCACCGTGCCCTCGAACTCGATCGTCCGTGCCCCGAGCTGCTGCAATCCGTAGAGTTCCGGATCCAGGCAGGTTCCCGCCTTACAAAGCACCGTACGTCCATTCAAACGGGCATTGACGGCCCGTAGGTCGGCCTCGATCGACCCCGAGGGGCGGACCGGCTCGAGCTCGGCATCATCCCTGGTCAGCAACCAGATCTGGGTCGGGAAGGTGGGATGGGAGTAGTCGATGATCTGCTCACGCCAGGGCAGGACGGTGAGCCCATTGGCAATCAGATCGCCCTCGATGGCCACCGGAGCCCCCAGCGTCACCTCGCCGCCGCGGCGCGCGACTTCTCTTCCCAACAGCCTCGGGAAGATGTCCTCCCATGAAGCCGGCACATAGACATGCTCCACGCCCAGCTCTTCAGCGAACTCCTGAATGAGCCGCATGTCGAGGCCGTCGCCGTCCCCGGTCACGAAGTTCGCGTACGGCACACCGAGGTGCCGCAAAACCCCGGATGCCCGGATCTCGGGCAGATCGCGCGGGACGGCCTGCCACGCGGTCTCAACCGCGTCCGTCTCGGAGGCTGCCGGGACCGATGACAGAGTACCGTAGGATGGCTGCAGCCAGACCCCACACAGGGCGCCCAACACGCACAGGACGACCGCGGCCACCCCCTTGGGCGCACGCAGTCGTCGCAATCGTTGCAGTCGTCGCAATCGTTGCAGTCGTCGCGATCGTCGCAGGGAATATGCGGGGATCATGTCCCCCCCTTTGTGGCATTCGGACTCCACATAAGGGATCGGCAGGAAGTAGAGGGATCTGGATGAGGAGGGAGGATGCGCGGGTGCTAGACCCACCCGAATCGGAACTTGTGGGTTGTGGCCCCACGAAACCCGCCGCGCGACACTCAACTTCTTTAATCGAAAGGGGTTATGAGCACACTCATGACAGCTACGTCACTTACGAACCAATCGTTTTACCAACAAGGAGTTGCGCTACAGGAACGGGATTCTTGGCACCACAACCCTCGGGCCACACAGGCCCATGCTCGTCTCTCTCGCGGACTCAACGTCGCTCCCCTGGCGAACTCAAGATCGCTCCCCGACACGAATGCGCTCACGATGGGTGTAGAGATTGAACCGCCCTTCTCTCAGGAAGCCCACCAGTGTGATTCCAGCCCGGTCCGCCACGCGCAGCGCCAGGTCGGTTGGCGCCGAGACCGTGGCCATGACGGGGATCTGGGCGGCGGCCGCTTTCTGCACCATCTCGAAGCTGGCCCGACTCGACGCCACGAGCAGACGGGTTCGCTCCAGCCGTCCGTCGAGCAACGCCCGGCCGACGGCCTTGTCCATCGCATTGTGCCGCCCCACGTCTTCTGCGATAGCCAACCGGTCGCCGTCCTCATCAAAGAGGGCCACCGCATGGGCGCCCCCTGTCGCCGCGAACAAGGATTGGCGCGCGGTCATCCGGTTCAGCGCCCGGGTCAACAGCCCAGTGCTCAATCGAACCTCACGGCTGGACACCGGCAAGACGGCCACATCACGCTCGATCTCGGCGAGGCTTCTTCGTCCCCCAAGCCCGCTGCTCGACGTGCTCCAGCGAACGGGCGCCGGCCCAGGAGGTTCTGCCGTCGCCGGATCCCCTTCCCGCAGGTCGATCAGCAGCCGGTCCCCGCCGGCGCTTCGCTCGAGCCGAGCGGAGTGAAGGTCGTTTGCCATCGACAGCATGCCTTCCGACAGAAGGAGCCCCGCGGCTAGAGCCACGTCCTCCCCGGGGGTACGCATGACCACCATCCAGGGCCTGCCCACCAGACAGATTTCGAGCGGTGCCTCACACGCGACCGCATCTTGGGTGTCGTCCGCATGGCCGTCGCGGACCCTCAGCACCGGCCGCCGCACCGAAACGGCGGATTCGCCAGGTGCCACCCGGCCGGGCTGGGCTGGGCCCGTCGCGGCCGCGCCGACCGCATCGCGCCCCGGCCCGATGAGGTCATTGAGCGAGCCCGTGCGGTATCCCTCGAGATCGCAGGCCACGTAGGTATAGCCGGCACCTTTGATGGCGTCGACGACGCGCTGGCGCATGCCCGGATCACTCCAGCTTCCGATCTCCTCGGGGGGCACCTCGATCCGCGCGACGGTCTGGTGGTCGCGCACGCGAACCTGAACGGCGCCGAGTGCCCGCAACGCGGCCTCGGCGCGATCGATCCGTTCCAGCCGGTCCGTCGAGAGCGGCTCGCCGTAGGGGATCCGTGAAGCGAGGCAGGCTCGGGCG
This sequence comes from uncultured bacterium, assembly GCA_964654025.1. Lineage (GTDB taxonomy): Bacteria > Eisenbacteria > RBG-16-71-46 > CAIMUX01 > WJJG01 > CAYQJL01. The sequence continues at coordinate 1,332 of CAZZIF010000248.1, read as the reverse complement.
GGAAGCCCCCAGTTGGGTAGGTTGCGCGCGCGCGCCAGCTCCCGAATCTGCGACTTGGTCAGGCCCACCTCGAGCAAAGGGGACCGAATCCCGAGTTCGGACACCGCTCGCATGCCCGGCCGGTAGTCACCCAGGTCGTCGGCGTTGCTGCCCTCGACGACCACAGCCAGCCCCCGCTCCCGGGCCACGGCCAGAAGCTCGCCCATCAGGTGCCGCTTGCACACATAGCAACGGTCCGGCCGGTTCGCGCGGAGTGCCTCGTCAGCTAGGGGGTCAGCGGAAAGCACCAGGTGCTCGACCCCCAGATGCACGGCCAGCCGGCGGGCTTCCTCCTCCTCGTCGCGCATGTGGAGCACGGTGCTCACGGTCGCCGCCACCGCCTTCTCACCGAGAACGTCGCCAGCGACGGCCAGGAGATAGGTGCTGTCCACGCCTCCCGAAAACGCCACCAAAGCACTGCCGTAGGAAGCCAGCAGCGACTCCAAGGCGGAGGCTTTCTCGGCCAGTGTCGGGGAGATCATGTGGGCGGTCTTTCGTTTCGCGGTCCCCATCTGTCATCTCGTCGGTGGCGCATGCTGGTGATGCGTGTTCCCGGCAACCGGACACCGGCAAAGGCCGGACGATGACTACTGGGTCAGGTCCAGAGGAAGTTCGGCGCCTCGCTCGGCCAGCTTCTTCAGAGAGATCCCGGACAGGTGGATTTGGATGACATCACCCAGGTCACGCCACAGCTCCCTCGCCACGCACTCGGAGGAACGCGGACACAAGGAGGGATCTTGCACGCAGTCAACCAGGGTCTGATGACCTTCGAGGGCGCTCAAGATCTCGGCGACATTGATCTCGGCAGCGCAACGGGTGAGGCAGTATCCTCCACCACTTCCGCGCACACTGCGGACCAGGCCCTCACCCCGCAAGGCGGTCAGCAGGGCATGCAGGTACTTGCGCGAGACACCCAGGCGCTCGGCAATATCGCTCATCAGTACCGGCCCGCGTCCGTCCTGCTGAGCCAAGTCCACCATCGCACGCAACCCGTAGCGCCCCTTGGTGGTGATCCTCATGTCGCACCCTTTCATCATCGGTGCCCCCACCCGGCAAAATGTCCATGAATTCTATAGACTAGTATGTGCGGTCCTGTTTGTCAACGCCCTCTACGACATGCCGGCCCGTGCCCGTCAGGGTCAGGCTCGTCACCGTCGTGCCCCTCAGGGTCATGCCCGTCAGCGTCGCGCTCGTCGCGGCCACACTCCTCCGCGGCCGCCTGCAACACTTGCCAGGCACGCCCCACGTCAGACCGGGAGGTATGCGTCTGCCCGATACTCATCCTCAGGCAGT